>JAPOJR010000055.1 GCA_029978325.1 Alphaproteobacteria bacterium
GTTGATAATTCACACGGTTTCGCTAACCCAATTCGGGCGCCACCTGTAGATACCGAGGCCTACCAATCCCGTTAGGCTAAAGCCGGCCTCGCGAATTGCCGGCGCCACCGCATACCATAGCTCCTAAGGTTCGTCCTCATGCTCTCCTATCAACACATGTACCATGCCGGCAGCCTGGCGGACGTGCATAAGCACGTGTTGCTGGCGCGGGCTTTGGCGCACCTGACCCGGGACGCCTCGCCATTGCTCTATGCCGAGACGCATTCAGGGCGGGGCCGCTACAATCTCGACTCGCCGGAGGCCCGCAAGACAGGCGAAGCATCGGCCGGCATCGATACCTTGCTGCGGGACAAGCGTATCGGCAAGGATGAAGCATATTTGGCAGCGCTGAAGCGATTTCAGGGCCAAAATAACCGTCTCTATCCTGGCTCGCCGTCCCTGGCGGCGCAAATACTCAGACGCGAGGACATGCTGTGGCTATGGGAACTGCATCCTCGCGAGCATGCCGTGCTGCAACGCCTGTTCGATCGGGACAAACGAGTCCAGGTGTTCCACGCCGACGGCACCTTGGGCCTGCCGCTGCGCCTGCCGCCAAAACCTCCGGCGCCGAAGCGCGGTCTGGTGCTGATCGACCCCAGTTATGAGCTGAAAGGCGAGTATGATGCGCTGCCGAACTTCGTCCGCCGGTTGCGCCAAAGGTGGCCGCACGCCGCCGGATTGCTGTGGTACCCGATGCTGCCGGCAATGCGACATGAGGCGATGGTTGCGGCGATTCGGGGGCATGGCGCCGACTTGCAAGTTCACGAGGCGGTCTGGAGCGAGCCATATGCCGCCCGCGGGCTTTTCGGCAGTGGCGTGATCCACTGGGGCATTCCGGCAAGGGTGATGGCAGATCCGACGTTTACGATTCCCACGCTGCTACATTCGGGGACTAGCCGAGTCGGAGACGCTTCCCTATGATCCGGCCCGCAGGCGTCAATGGTATGACGCGTGACCAAATGTCGGAATTGGGAGTGACATAATATGAAACGGACTTTAGTCGCCCTCACCGCCGCCCTCGGGCTGGCCGTGTTGGCAACCCCCGCCACCGCTGCCGACTACGGCAAGCGCGAGTTCAAGGTCGTTGGCACCTGGGGCAACCTGGACCACTGGAAAGAGCGCGAGAGCGTCTTCTGGGAAAAGACTGTTCCGGAAGCGACCGGCGGCGCGCTGACCGCCAACGCCAAACCCTATACCGAGCTGGGCCTGTCTGGCTATGAAGTGATGCGCCTTCTGAAATTGGGCGTGTACGACGCGGCGCACAGCCTCGCCACCTATTCCAGCCAGGACAGCCCGGCCATCGAAGGCACCGACCTTGCCGGTCTGACCCAGGATATCGATGTCTATCGCAAGATGATCGATTCCTATCGTGGCATCATGACCCGCGAACTGAAAGCCAAGTTCAATTCGCACCTGATGATGGTCTATGCTTGGCCGTCCCAGCAGCTCTATTGCAACATGGGCTCTAAGGACAAGACGACGGTTACGCTGGCCGAGCTCAAAGGCAAAAAGATCCGCACCTACTCGACCACGCTCGGTGACTTCATCGAGGGCATTGGCGGCAGCGCTGTCACCATCGCCTTTGCCGAGGTTGTGCCGGCCCTGCAGAAAGGCGTGGCCGACTGCGGCCTGACCGGAACCCTGCCGGCGTACAACGCCAAGTGGTCCCAGGTCGTGACCCATAACATCCGCATCCGCCTGGGCTATGCCAACTCGCTGCTGGCCATGAACAACAAAACCTGGAACAGCCTGACCCCGGATGCACAGGCGATTCTGACAAAACTGTCGGGCGAGCTTGAAGAAAAAATGTGGGTCGCTACCAAGGCGAACGACCAGCGCGGCATGGACTGCAACGCGCAGGGCCCGTGTGACATTGGCGAGCCGGGCGGTATGGTCGCGGTCGAGCCGAGCGATGCCGACAAGGCGGCACTGAAAGACATCGTGCGCGAATTCGTCGTGAAGCGTTGGGCCAAGCGCTGCGGCACCGAACAGTGCGTCAAAGAGTTCAACGATACGATCGGCAAGATCACTGGCATCAACGCCAGCCTCTAGTTGAACCGGTAACCGGACCGACGCCGTTGCCGCTTCTGCGGTGGCGGCGTCGTCTCTTTGCACCCTGTCCCGCTGTGCCCCGGGGCAAACCTTTGCCGAGGCGACGATGCAACAACTGCACTTACTACTCGAACAGATATCTCGGCGCGCCGTATGGATCGGCGGTCTGGCCCTGCTGATTGCCGCCTTTATCGTCACGGTCGACGTTTTTATGCGAAAGTTTTTTTCGATCACGATGAGCGGCTCTGATGAGGTGTCGGGGTACGTTTTCGCCGCCAGTACGACGTGGGCCTATTCCTTCTGCCTGCTGCACCGTGCCAACGTCCGCATCGACGCCTTCTATAATTTCCTGCCGCGAGCGGCCCGCGCCGTGCTCGACGTCATCGGCGCGATCTTGCTGCTGCTCTATATGAGCGTACTGACCAAGCATGCGACGCTCGTCTTTCTGGAATCAGTGGCCAACGGCTCGGTTTCGGTTACGACCTTGCAAACGCCGCTCTGGATCCCGCAGCTTGCTTGGGTCTGCGGTCTGTATCTGTTCCTGATCACCCTGGTGTTTGTCTGCCTGCATGCCCTGATCGGCCTGTTGAGCGGCGACCTGGTGCGTGTCCAATTGACCGCCGGCGTTCGTTCTCTAGAAGACGAGATCATGGAAGAGACCCACGGCATGGGCATTAATTTGAAAAAGGGAGGTGCCTGATCAATGGCACTCTGGGCAGTTGTCATCCTGGCCGTTCTGGTCATTGCGGCGGTGCCAGTCGCCGCCGTTCTCGGCATTCTGACGTTTCTTTTGGACCTGATGGTCAATGACGGCCGGTTCACGCCGGCCATCGGCGAATTCGTCTGGGACAAAAGCAAAGAATTCATCCTCGTTGCCGTGCCCATGTTCATCCTGCTGGGTGAGATCATGTTGCGTGCTGGCATCGCCACCCGCATGTACGCCGCGGTGGTGCAATGGCTCAGCTGGCTGCCGGGCGGCCTGATGCACGCCAATATCGGCACGTCGACCATCTTCGCAGCGACCAGCGGCTCCAGCGTTGCGACGGCGGCAACAGTCGGCACCGTAGCCTATCCCGAGATCGAGCGGCGCGGCTATAGCGAAAGCCTGTTCCTCGGCTCGCTTGCTGCCGGCGGCACGCTGGGCATTCTGATCCCGCCATCCATCAACCTGATCATTTACGGCTTGATCACCGACACGTCGGTGCCTGAACTGTATCTGGCCGGTATTTTCCCCGGCATGATCCTGGCCGGCCTGTTCATGGCTGTGATCGTCATCGCCTGCCTATTCAAGCGGTCCTGGGGCGGCGAGAAAGTTCAGACCTCCTGGCCCGAGCGCATCCGCACCCTGCCCGACCTGGTTCCGCCGATCCTGCTGTTCCTGGTGGTGGTCGGCTCGATCTATGCCGGCATCGCCACACCGACCGAGGCTGCATCCGTCGGCGTCGTCTTTGCCTGCTGCCTGGCGCTTTGGACCAAGACCCTCAACTGGACCATGTTGAAGGAAGCGTTCGAAGGAACGATGCGGACCACGGCCATGATCATGCTGATCATACTGGCGGCGGTGTTTCTGAACTTCATCCTGGGCTTTATGGGTGTCACCCAAGAAATTTTGCAGGCAATTTCCCATCTGGGCCTGACGCCGCTCGAGACCATGCTCATTATCATCCTGTTTTACCTGATCCTGGGCATGTTCATGGAAACACTGTCAATGATGCTGACCACGGTGCCGATCGTGTTCCCGATCGTGGCACACCTGGGCTACGATCCGGTTTGGTTCGGCATCATGATCACGGTCCTCATGGAAACCGCGCTGATTACGCCACCCATTGGCGTCAACCTGTATGTGGTTCACGGCATCCGCAAGTCCGGCAAGTTCAATGACGTAGCCGTCGGAGCAGCGCCGTTTGTCATCGCAATGCTGGTGATGATCGCAATGCTGTTGGCCGCCCCTGGGCTGGCGCTTTGGCTGCCGGCTCAGGTGTACTGACGGTAACCGGATCCGGCCGGCGCTCCACCTAACCCAGGGTGACGCGTTGGCCGGTTTCGATTGACCGGCGCAAGGCCAGCAGCGCGCGTAATGTGTTGGCCTGCTCATCCAACGCGAACGGCAATTCCGATCCGGACGTGATCGCGTCGCTGACCGCCATAAGCATGGCGCGGTGTCCCCTATCCATGATGCTGCGGCTACGTTGCCGCTCCGCTCCCAACGTGCGTTGCATCTCGCGCAAGTTGTCCAGTCGCAGCGTCGCTCCGTCGGCAAACACCTCTACCACCTCGCGGCTGAATGCCGTGTCTCCGAACCGCGCATATATGACTGTCGCCATGCTGCCATCGGCGAAATGCAACTGCGCAGCCACATCGTGAACCGTCCCGCGGGCCAGAGGCGACGATGCTTCCACGGCTGTAATTGGCGCCGCAACGAGGTGCCTTGCCAAATCAACGAAATGTCCGATTTCGCCGTTCAGCCCAAATCGACCGCCCGCCCCAGCCTCCTCGACTTCGGCAGCCCTCAGTTCGGCGAGATTACGCCCCGCATTAGCATGGATCACCACTTGCCTCCGTCCACGCATTGCATCGAGCGCAGCGCGGGCATCCTGGATCAATGGCGCAAACCGCCGATGAAAGCCGATTTGCAACGCACCGGCGCCGGAGCGCTGCAACGCCAAAACCCGTTCCAGCACCGCGTGGTCAACTGCGAAGGGATGATCGACGACCACCACCTTGCCGCCCGCCAGTCCTTTGCAAATCAGATCGATGTTCTGGGCGTACTCATCCAGCAGCAGCAAAAGCGAAATGTCCCTAGGCTTCAAAACAGCCTCGGGCTCTGTAGATGACCGGCGGAAGCCAAACCGCCGCCGGACATCGTCCCGCGCCATGTTGCGGTCCGACAGAATGGTATGCAGCGAGGCCTGGGACAGGGACCGCAGACGCGGCAGCAAGTGAGTGCGAGCCGCACGGTCAACACCCACAACGCCGACAACGCACTGCCTGGGCCTTCGCACTGAGCCACGCGGCTCTATTGCCGCCGGCGCCGGATCGAACAGGCCAGACCCAAACTCAATCACAACCCACTCGGCGTCCACATGGTCAAAGCACGCACGGCTGCTAGCAGCAATTTCGGTATCGGACTGAGTCTGATAGTAATCCCGAACAGCGCTAATCGGCACGTACCGGACCGGCAAACGCGATACGCAGACATGGGCCAATGCCATCAGCGTAACGGCATCCCGCAACCCTCCCCCTTGCTCATCTCCTGGCTCCTCGTAACTGGTTCGGACGGAGGGTCCATGGGCGACAACCAGTTTCAATCCCTTGTCGGTCAACGCCCGTAGCGGCACGCTATCCGGATCGATCCCCAATAGGGCGACAGCCGCCCCCCGCCGCGCTACGGCAATCGCCGCCTGCAAGGGATCGAATCCTCCAGCCGGCGGCGTGACGATCACGCCATGGCAGTTGGTAATCGGCGGCCCATCGCATTCGGATTCAGTGGCCTCACAATCGCCCCCTTGATCCACATCCAGGCCTGACCAAACGACAATCGCACCCAGAGCCTCCGCCTCTTGCAGCAGGCGCTCGTCGGGATCCACCGCCAGTACGCGCGCGCCGGTACGGACCGCGCATTGGACCGCCAGCAAGCCGTCGCCCTGCAAGCCGACAACCGCAAGCCAATCCCCCAGACGCGGATGCACCAGCCTTGCCGCCTGGACAGCTGCCGCGATTGGGCCGGCGAAGCACGCGTGCTCGTCCGACACCGCCGCCGGAACGGCACACACGTTGGATGCCAGCAGGCAGACAACCTCCGGATCGTCAGTCGGGGTTGCACCCACGCCGGCAATCCTATCGCCGACCCGATACCAAGGCGTCAGGCCGCTGCCAATGGCCTCTACGACGCCGACAACGCCCTCGCCCACGGCGCCGTCTTCTTCGCCCCGCAGGCTCGCAGCCCAGGCATGACGCACACCTTTGGATTGTACCTGTTCATCCAGATACTCCGCCTCCGCCGCGGGTCGCGTGGACTTCCGCATCAATACCGTACGCAAGCGAATCAGCAACTGATCTGGCAGCAAATGGACTCCAAATGCCGGGTCCGGTGGAATAGCAGGATCACTCTGCGGTCCTCCTGGATCGACGGATTCTGCGGCGAGGCTTCGCGCAACCATGCTGCAATTCCTGAATTATACTAAACCTATGCGTGCATTCACGCTAAGGTGCCACAATACAGCGTTGCTTTTAGGGAATGCTTCAGGTGCCTATCCAGAATACGCAGCAAATTTCGGACAACGGCGTTGACGCAAGCTTAACCACTCCCGCGCAGCCGCAAGTTCCAAAAGCCGCAAGGCCCTTGCGCATTGGCATCGTTACAAGCCGGCCGCCGCTGCCGATGACCCGCGCTGACCAGATAACCGTGGCGCATTGGCTGGCATTCCTATCCGCCCGTGGACATACGGTCGAGTTGTTTGCGCTGCACCAAGACCCCATCGAGCCGGCAACGCAGGACTGGCTGGAACAGCATTGTCAGGCGGTGCATTGGTTCCACCGCCCGCGCTGGCGTGGCGTGACAGGGGCAATTTTGGGATGGTTGCAGGGGTTGCCAATGCAGGTCGGCCTTTTCGACGACCGCGCGCAGACCAGTGCCGTCCGGGCCGCCGCCACCCGGTTCGACATGCTCTACGTCTATTATATCCGCAGCGCCGAAAGCACCCGCGGCATCCATACGCCGCCGCGGATATTGGCGATGCAATTGTCCCAAACTCTGAATATCGAGCGCATCCTGACTCACCTCAGTGTCCGCTGCGAGCGCTGGCTTTATCGTTTGGAACTGCCACGGATGCGAGCATATGAGGCGCACGTCTGGCGGCGCTTCACACAGACGGTTTTGATTGGGCCAGCCGACCTGGCGGCTGTGAAACGAGCCTGCCAAGCTGCGCGCCAGCCGCCAATCGACAACGCCGTCCTGATCCCGCATGGCGTCGATCTCTCACAGCCTCTGCCATCCGCTGCTCTGGTGGAACCGGAGACAGTCCTGTTCCTGGGCGTTCTGGCCACCAATACCAATGTCGCGGCAGTCTTATGGTTCTGCCATGAAGTCTGGCCGTTGGTGCGTCACGCGCGCCGAAACGCGCGGTTCGAAATATTGGGCCGCCGGCCGCGCGCTGCAATTCTGGCGCTGCACGGCCGGGACGGGATCAAAGTTATCGGAGAAGTCGATGATCCCGCCCCCCATCTGGCCCGCGCTGCAGTCGCCGTTAACCCCGTAAAAGCCGGCGCTGGCATGCAGAACAAGCTGCTGGACTATGCCGCCGCCGGCAAGGCCATTGTTGCGACGCCAACCGCCAACGAGGGCATCGGCCTGCCCCCCGATGCCGCGGTATTGATCGCAGAGACGCCGGCGGAATTCGCCGCCGCGCTGTTGCGTCTAATGGACGATCACGCGCTGCGGCAGCGTCTCGGCCAAGCCGCGCGCCGTTTCGTCGAAGCAGGCTGGAGTTGGGAGGCATGGTTTCTGCGCCTAGAGGCAACGCTCTATGAAACCGCTGGAATAGAACCGTGACGACGCCAGCCAGAACATTGAACCGGCTTTTGATCGTTGTGTTTCTGACCGGCTTCTATTTGCAGGCCGACCTAGTGTTAACCGCATCGTTGAAGATACCGGCGGTTGGCGCCTTGTTCGGCGGTTTGGGCCTGCTGGCGCTGCATCTGGGCCGATTGCGCCACGGCGATCTGGTTTTCGTCGCCACCTGGATCGGACTGGCCCTTGCATCGCTCGTGGCCAATCCCGCCTTTTGGGAGGCAACGGAGCTTTGGAGCCGGAACGACCATGCCTACGCCACCAGCTTTGCGGTCTTTCTAGCCGCTCTGGCCATGGGCATAGGCGCATTTACCGGCCTACGGCTCTGGCGCGCCGAGGAAATTGCCCGGCTGGCCCTGTCCGCGCTGCTGTTGTTGCTGGCGGGTGCGGCGGCGGAACGATGGCTGGGCTTGGCAGCCATTTCCGACCAGGTCAGGACGTTGCTCTATGCACAAGATGTCACTTACGCTGAAAATCTGCGCGACCAGGTCCTGTATGGCGGGGTGCGACCGAAGCTTTTTACCAGTGAGCCGAGCCATATCGCCAAATTTTATGTGGTGATGCTGCTGGCCTGGTACGCGACGGCATCGGCGTGGTGGCGCATGCCGGCCGTTTATAGCCTGCTGCTCGCCGGTGTGGCCGTGGTGCAGAGCCCAACGATGCTGGTGGCCCTTCCCGCCATCTGGGCCGCTGACCTGTGCCGCAGCCGGGCCGGCGCGGGCTGGCTGCTGGCGGTCGCACTGGCGCTGGCGCTGGCGCCGCTGGGGCTGGCCGCGGCGGAGGCCCTGTTCGCCGGTCGGCTGGAGCATATCCTCAGCGGCCAGGACACCAGCTTCATCTACCGCGCGGTCATGCCCTTCGATGTCATGGCGAGGGTCTGGGCCGACCATCCGTTGTTCGGTCTTGGCATCGGAGCCAAGGAAAGCGGCATACCCTATGCCGTCGCCGCTGCACATGACCTGGGGTTGGATGCCGGCATCCTGCTCGCCACCACCTCGCCGCTTGGCAATAATGGGCTGGCGATTGGGCTGATCCAATTGGGCGCGGTTGGCAGTGTGGGGTTCGCCGCAAGCCTGGTGGCGTTCTGGCGATTTGCCTGCCGCGGTCACTGGCCGTTCGCCGCCGCAGGCATACTGGGGTACCTGCTGCTGATCGGCGGCATTAACGAGCCCAGGTTCTGGGGCGGGCTGGCGCTGCTAAGCGCCGCCGCAGCAGCAGCCGAGCGGCGAGCGTCGGAGGTCTAAGCCCTAGCGGCTCATCTCCAACTGCGAGACATCATAGGCATGCTCGATCATGCGCCCGGTTTTCGGGTCGCCCAGGCGCATGGCGAACCGGTCGCTGCCCCTGATGCCGCCATGCACAGGCAGAGTGCCAAGAGGCATGGCCCAACCCGCCGGCAATTCATCTGCGCCGCAGGCGCCGCGCACAATCTCCAGTGGCGGCAGCATCGCAGTCGCATCGCCATCCTGATAGACGGCTCCGTTCTGCCAACTGGTCAGCGTCAGCGAATCCCAATGGCCGACGACATCGTTGAACCACCAGGCGGACCGCGCGACCGGCTTCTGGCACATTTGCTTGGACAATTGGATCGAATAAGCCTCGGCCACCCGATCGGTATGATCGCTGCACAGCGTCACCAGCATGCCGCGGGCGGTACCGATCAGCATCGCCTCGACCTCGCCGGACGAGCCGTCGCCCACCACCTGGATCGCATCGGCCTGCGTCACCAGAGACGCGCCGACCGGGTAATAGATCGGCGTCGACGATGGCGGCGCAACGCCCAGTTCCTTTAGTTCGTCGATATGTTCCTGCAACTTGGCGCGGTCGCGTCCGGTCCAACCGGCAATAACCAGCTTCTCGACCGCCACAGGTAGTCGTTCGATCCGGCCATCGGCGGCAGTTACGGCAAAACTCAGCATCTGGGCTCTCGCTCCTTGGGATCAGTTGGGCCTATAGTGCCCGCCGGCATTCGAAAACACCATGCTTCAAGAGGAACACCGAAAGATGGTCAAGCACATTACCTCGCCCGAGCCCGCAGTCCGCGTCATCACCACCGGCCTGCGCTTTCCGGAAGGTCCAATCGCCATGCCGGATGGCTCGGTCATCCTGGTGGAGATCGAACGCGGCACGCTGACCCGCTGCAACCCCGATGGCTCCACCGAGGTGATTGCCGAGACCGGCGGCGGCCCGAACGGCGCGGCCATGGGGCCGGACGGCCGCATCTACATCTGCAACAACGGCGGCTTCAAGTGGTTCTATGGCGAGGATGGCGGCATGCGGTCCATCGCCCAGGCGGACAACTATGCCGGCGGCTCTATCCAGGCGGTTGATATCAAGACCGGCAAGGTCGAAACGCTCTATACCCATTGCGGTGAGAACCAGCTGCGCGGCCCGAATGATATCGTGTTCGACAAGCAAGGCGGCATGTATTTCACCGACCTGGGCAAGACCCGCGAGCGTGACTGGGACCGGACCGGCATCTATTACGCCAAGGCCGACGGCAGTTATATCACCGAGGTCGCCTACCCGATGATCACGCCGAACGGCACCAGCCTCTCGCCGGACGAGAAGACTCTGTATGTGGCGGAGACCTGGACCGGCCGGCTCTGGGCGTTCGAGCTGGAAGCCCCCGGCAAAGTGAAGAAACAGCCCTGGCCGATCCCCCACGGCGGCCGGCTAGTAGCCAACACCTCCGGCTTCCGGAATTTCGACAGCCTGGCGGTGGAGGCAGGCGGCAACATCTGCATCGCCACCCTGTTCGATCCCGGCATTACCGTGATGACCCCGGACGGCTCCAGCGTCGAGCACATTCCGATGTCGGGCGACCCCTATGTCACCAACATCTGCTTTGGCGGACCGGATCTGAAGACCGCGTTCATCACCCAGAGCTACTACGGCAAGCTGCTGGCGGTCGACTGGCCCCGCCCTGGCTTGGCGCTGAACTTCCTGAACAAGTAACTCTCGCACTTGCCCTCCTTCACCCTGAGCCTGCCGCAGGGTGAAGGCGCTAGGAACCCCCATGCTACCGAAAAGCGCCCTCACCGAACGCCTCGGCCTTGCCTATCCGATCATTCAGGCACCGATGGCCGGTGCTGCGACGCCGGCGCTGGCGGCAACCGTGAGCGAGGCAGGCGGGCTTGGTTCGCTTGGGCTCGGCACCTCGACGCCAGAGGTGACCGCCGCAGAAATTCAGCGTTTCAAGCAAATGACAGAGAAGCCGCTGAACGCCAACTTCTTCTGCCATGACGATCCAGGCGATGTCGCCGGCACCGGCCATGCCATGCGCCAGCGCCTCGCTCCCTTCTTCCAGGAGCACAACGCCGGCCAGGTGCCGGAACCGACGGTCCCCTACGGCACCTTCACTGCGGCCCACGCCGATGTACTGACCCGGGAGAAGCCCGCAGTCGTCAGCTTCCATTTCGGCCTGCCGGATGAAGAGTTGCTGGAGCAGGTGCGTGCCACCGGGGCCCTGATCCTCTGTTCGGCCACTACGGTGGCCGAGGCGCGAGCGCTGGAGATCGCCGGCGTGGACGCCGTCATCGCCCAAGGCTATGAGGCCGGCGGCCATCGCGGCACCTTCCTCGGCGGTGACATGACCAATCAGCCGGGCCTGTTTGCGTTGCTGCCGCAGGTCTGCCGCGCCGTCCGCTTGCCAGTGATCGCGGCGGGCGGCATCGTCGACGGGCACACAGCCGCAGCCGCATTTATGTTGGGCGCAAGCGCCGTGCAGGTGGGCACCGCCTTCCTGCGCAACGCCGACAGCAAAATCTCCGACCCGCATCGCCGGGCGCTGGCCCAGGCCGGGGACGAGAGTACGCGCGTCACCCGCCTGCACTCGGGGAAGCCCGCCCGTGCTATCCGCAATCGCCTAATGGATGAACTCGCCGATATGGAAGCCGATGTGGCCCCCTACCCGTCACAGCGCTCGCTGGTGGCGCCGCTGGGCGGCAAGGGCGATGGCGCGTTCCAATCCCTTTGGGCCGGGCAGAACGTCGGGCTGACGCGCGAAATGCCGGCAGCCGACCTGGTGCGGACGCTGGCTGAGGAGACCGCGGCCCGGTTCAAGGCCTTCGCCTGAATTGGCAGGGCCGCCACGGGCGCTTGCATCGCGCGCAGCCTTGCCCTTCTCTTTTCCGCCCGCCCGTGCTGTAAGGGACGAACATACGGCCAGAGAGGACAGCAACCTCGTGGCCGTCTCATCCGGTGCCATTTGGAGTTCGCTTACCCATGACTGCCCCCCGCCCGCGCCCCGTCTGGCGCTCCATGCTGTTTGTGCCCACCACGTCTGAGAAGTTCATCGAGAAAGCACCCGGCTCCGGCGCCGACGCCATCATTCTCGACCTGGAGGACGCTGTCGCTCCGAACGCAAAGGACGCGGCCCGCGCGGCCCTCCCCGGCGTCGCCAAGCGCCTGGCCGGTCAGGGTTTGGATGTCACCGTCCGCATTAACCGCCCTTGGCGTCTCGCCGTGAAGGATATTGAGGCAGCGGTCTCGGAGAGCGTTGTTGCCCTCCTGCTGCCAATGGTCGATACCGCCGCCCATGTTAAGGAGGTCGATAAGGTCGTCTCCGAAGTAGAAGCCGAAAAGGGCCTGCCGCATGGCCATACTTTCCTCTGTCCGCTGATCGAAACGGCGGAAGGCTATCTGAACGCCCGCGAAATCGCTTTTGCCAGCCCGCGCATGATCTCGCTCTCGCTCGGCTCCGAAGATTTTGCGCTGTCCATGGGCATGGAAGCGTCGCCGGAAACATTGTACGCGCCCAAGCAGCAGATCATCGCTTGCGCCCGCGCCGCCGGCCTCTCCCCCGCCGGCTTCATCGGCTCGATTGCCGAGTTCCGCGATATCGAAAAGCTTTATGAGGTGTTCCGCACGTCCAAGCGCGCCGGCTTCCGTATGGCAAGCTGCATACACCCGAACCAGGTCAAGGTCTGCAACGAGGTCTATGGCCCGTCCGAGGCGGAAATCGCCCAGGCCCGCAAGATCGTCGATGCCTATGACGCGGCGCTGGCTGCTGGCCAGGGCGCCATTACGGTGGATGGCATTATGGTGGACGTCCCGGTCGCCGACCGCTCCCGCGCCGTATTGGCTTTCGCCGACGCCTTGGCAAAGCGCTAGATCTTACCCCAATCACATGGAGCCGTTTGATTGGGGTAACATGCTTGCGATTCATAAAATTAGAGCAGATGCACCCGATCTGACCGGATCGGGATTTGCTCTAAGAGTTGCGGGTTGCCAGCACCTGCTGGGCCTGCGCGCCGAATTTCTCGCGCGGCGTCTGGCCGTCGGCAATCGCCGCATCGATCATCTCGGAATCCGCATCCACTCGGACCAGCCATTTGCTGCCATCGCCGCGCGTTTCCACGATACAGGCCAGCGCATAGCCGCTCATAATGCTGTCGATGCGCGCTTGGATATCCGCGTCGCTAGCGCCATCCGGCAATCTGGTTTCGGTAACATGCATGTCCATGGCCGTAAAACTCCTTCACCTATTACCGGACCGCCGCTTCCCAAGCTTTGACCTCATCTTCCGAGCGCAGGGCATCAATCGCCCGATCCAGAGCAATTCTGGCCTTCAGCGGATTGGTGAAGGTAGCATCCGACCCGCGCGTTTTCGCCAACCTGGCGGAAAATTCTGCATTGATGGCCGGCGGCCGGTTGGCAAGCGCCAGCGCTCTGGCGTCCGGCAGATTGGCCGGTTCGCCGACGATGGCCCTAATGTCACCAAGACGCTTGGTCAGGTTGAGGGCGACCTGACCGGTTTCGACGGTGAGGAGCACGTTGAACTCCCGCTCCGCCGCATCCGCCTTTGCCTTCGCATCGGTGGCGGCGGCATTCGCAGTCTGCGAAATGCCCAGCATTGCCCCGGGCAAGGTACCCGCCTGGCGGTAAAGCTCCAGATCGCTCAGAGCCGCGACCAAGGGATAATCCGCGATAGACTTGTTCAACTTGCGGTAAATTTGCTCCTTGGTCGTGTCCCGGTTGGCCCGCATCGTCGACGTCAAAGCCTGAACGGTCTGATCCACCAAGAATTTCTCGTTAAATGCCGTATTGGTTCCGGCTACGGCCGTCGAGACGGCGGAAAAGACCCGTGAGGCCTGCTCCGTTGTCGTCAAAGTACCCGCGATACCAGCGCCCAGGGCGACCAGTTCGGTAAACAGGTCCGAGCGGCGCAATTCGCTGCTGAGATCTCGCTCATAGTCGTAATACAAGCGGTCTATTTCCGCGATCCGGGCAAACACGATCGAATTTCGATTGGTCTTGTCTGGAGTGGAGAGAGCAGCCGCGACATTGTCCTTTTTCAGCGCATCTTCGACGGCAATCCGCAGCAAATCCCGCTTGGGGTCCAGCGACGGCTCCGGCCCGCCGCGAAAGCTGGACTGGCAACCGGCCAGGACGATGGCCGCACCGATGATGGAGGCGAAACGAACGACTGTCCGGGAATTCCGGGCCGATTTTGGCGTCATATCTGCAACCCCACTGTCAGGCACCCTTAGGCTTCATTTCCGCAATCGTACCGGAAAATCGCTCCTGTAACAATCTTTGCCTCGCCACAAGGCCCTGCCAAGGCAGCCGTCAGAACCCCAATACTCTCAGATTAGGCCATTTTTCAGCCCAGCCTTTGGTGCGGACGCGCTGGCGGTAGATCGGCAACCGCTCGCGGCGGAAATGCGGGCCGGGCTGCAGGCGAAGGCCCAGCAGGTCGCCAACGCCCAGGGGGGCGTTTATCTGCAACCGGCCCAACCGGTCTAGCGCCACACCGACCGCCGTCGGGGTCTCGACCCAGTGGCACATGGCGTCGGCGGATGAGGTGAAAGGCCGGAAGCCATTCACGTGATGCATCCGCGCCTGGTTGCGCACCTGCCAGGTGTGTTGCGGCAGTGCCTCAGCCAAGCGGGCCTCCAGCGCCTGTTCGTCATAGGCTGCATCCGGCGCATCCAGATAGAACAGCACGTCGATATCGGCCAGCGGCGTCGGCCGGGCATAGCCGTGCAGCAGATCCCAGACCGCATTGCGGACAAAGCCGGCGGCAACCCAGCAATCAGGCAGACTTAGGCCCCCCACCGCGCGCAGCACATCGCGTTGCCAGGGCCTGTCTAGAGCCTTGGTGATCACATGCGGGACAGGCTTTTCAGTCCACTCCAACCGCTATCCCCGCAATACACCGCCCGTCGCCTTGGCAACGGCGGCAACGACCTTGGCGCCCAACGCCTCGATCTGCTCGTCGGTCAGCGTTGCGCCGCGTGGCTGATAGGTGACGGAGACCGCCAAGGATTTTTGGCCCTCCGGCACGCCCTTGCCAGTGTAGACATCGAACACGCTAACCTCCGTGATCATTGTCTTGTCCGCCTGCCGCGCCGCACGCGCCAGAGCATCGGCGCTGACGTCCGCCGCCACAAGGAATGCAAAGTCACGTTCGACCGGCAGCAAAGGCTCCACTTTGAGCAAAGACCTTGACTTGCCGCCCTTGGCGCGGGGCACTGGAATATTATCCAGGAAACATTCAAAGCCGACCGCCGCCGCGTCAATGTCATAGTCGCGCAGGATCGCCGGATGCAGCGCCCCGAACGTGGCCAGCACCACCTTGCCCAGCCGGATCGAGCCGCTCTGTCCCGGATGGTACCAGCCGGGAGCTTCCGCTGCGACCTGGGCATTGGCGACTGGCGCGCCAGCGGCCTCCAGCGCGGCGAGCACATCCGCCTTAGCGTCAAAGGCATCGACCGTGCGCGGCGCCTCCGCCCAATGCCGGGGACCGGTCTGGCCCCAGCGGATGCCGCTTGCCATCAGGTCCTGACCGCCGGCGGACGGATCGCGGTATTGCGGCCCGACTTCGAACAGGCCACCGGACCGCTGACCGAAATTGCGGTTACGCACCGCTGCGTCCAAGAGGTTCGGCAGAATGGACGGCCGCATCTGGTTCAAGTCTTCCGAAATCGGGTTCGCCACCGTCAGCTTGTTCTCGCCGCCGCCGAATTTCGCCGCCTGCGCCTTCGGCAGGAAAGAGAACGTCACGGCCTCCAGCAAACCCCGGCCGGCCAAAGCCCTGCGCGCACGCGGGCGGCGGGCCTGCTGCTCCGTCATCGCGGGCTGTGGCAGGCTGGAGAGGCGTGGCAGCGGCACAATGGGGATGGCGTCATAGCCATGGACACGGATGACCTCCTCGACCAGATCGGCCTCGCCGTGCACGTCCGGCCGCCAGGAAGGCGGCGCTACTGCGATGCCCTGGCACCCCTCCTGCCAGGTAAATCCCAAAGCCTCCAGCGTCTGGCGCGCTTCTGCCTTGTCGACAGAGACGCCGGTCAGCTGCGCGACACGCTCCGGCCGGAAGCCGAACGACCGTTTCCAGGCCGGCTCCTGGCCTGCAATGACAGGCTCGCTCGCCTCGCCGCCGCAAAGTTCCGTGATCATCTGCGCCGCTGCTTCCGCGCCGCTTGCCAGCGACTGCGGATCGACGCCACGCTCGAAGCGGTAACGGGCGTCGGAATGGATGCCGAGCTTGCGGCCCGTCGCGGCGGTGCGGACCGGGTCGAACCAGGCGCTTTCGACGAAGACGTTGACGGTCTCTTCGGAGCAGCCGGAGGGCTCGCCGCCCATGATGCCGCCGAACGCCTCGCCCAGCTTTTCGTCGGCGATCATGCACATGGTCTCGTCGGCGGTGTAGGTGCGGCCGTCGAGGGCCTCCAGCATCTCACCCGGCTTGCCAAAGCGAACGTGGATATCGCCATGCACCTTGTCGGCGTCAAACACGTGCAGCGGCCGGGCGCGGTCGAAGGTGAAATAGTTGGTGATGTCCACCAGCGCCGAAATCGGACGCAGGCCGATGGCCTTCAGCCGCCGTTGCAGCCAAGCGGGCGAGGGTCCGTTTTTCACGCCGCGAATATAGCGCCCGACGAACATCGGGCAGGCGTCGCCCGCCTCCAGGTGCACGCCGATCGGCGAGACAAAGCTGCCCGGCACGGACTGGCTATAGGGCGCAGGCTTCAGTACGCCAAGGCCAGCCGCCGCCAGGTCGCGGGCGATGCCGCGGATGCCGGCGCAGTCGCCACGGTTCGGGGTCAGGCCGATTTCGATAATCGGATCGTCCAGCCCCATCACCTTGGCAAACGGCGTGCCGACAGCCGGATCCGATGCCGACAGGTCGATAATGCCGTCATGGTCATCGGACAATTCCAGCTCGCGCTCCGACACCAGCATGCCGCTGGATGCCTCGCCGCGGATTTCCGTCGCCTTGAGGGTAATGCCGGTGCCAGGGACGTACGACCCCTCAGGCGCGAACACAGCCTTCATGCCGGTGCGTGCGTTGGGCGCGCCGCAAACCACCTGGATTTCACCGTCTGCCGTCTGCACGCGGCACACCCGCAGCCGGTCGGCATTCGGATGCTGCTTCGCCTCGATCACATAGGCGACCCGGAATGGCGCCAGCGCCTCTGCCGGGTTGTGCACGCTGTCGACCTCAAGGCCCAGCATGGTCAGTTTGTCGGTAATCTGCTCCAAAGACGCCTCAGTCTCCAGATGCTCTTTCAGCCAGCCGAGCGTGAACTTCATCGGGCAAGCCCTCCCAGCATGCTCGGCACGTCGAGCGGCATAAATCCATAGTGGCGCAGCCAACGCAGGTCGCTGTCATACATGGTGCGCAGGTCCGGGATTCCGTATTTCAGCATGGCAATGCGCTCGATCCCCATGCCGAAGGCCCAGCCCTGGTACTTGGTCGAGTCGATGCCGCAATATTCCAGCACCTTCGGGTGCACCATGCCGGAGCCGAGAATCTCCAGCCAGTCGTCGCCGGCGCCAATGGTCAGACCGCCGCCTTTGCGGGAGCAGCCGATATCCACCTCCGCGCTTGGCTCCGTGAAGGGGAAGTGCGAGTTGCGGAAGCGCACCGGCAGGTCGTCGATGCCGAAAAAGGCGCGGCAGAACTCGATCAGCGTGCCCTTCAGGTGGCCCATATGGGTGGACTCATCGATCACCAGCCCCTCCACCTGATGGAACATGGGCGAGTGGGTGGCGTCATGGTCGCTGCGGAAGGTGCGGCCCGGCACGATGATGCGGATCGGCGGCTTCTGCGTCAGCATGGTGCGAATCTGCACTGGGCTGGTGTGGGTGCGCAGCACCGGGCGATGGCCGTCGTGCTCCTGAAGATAGAAGGTGTCCATCTCCTGGCGGGCCGGGTGCTCCTCCGGAATATTGAGGGCGGTGAAGTTGTGCCAGTCGTCCTCGATATCCGGCCCCTCGGCGATGACGAAGCCCATCTCGCCGAAAATCGCAACCAGTTCGTCCCAAGTCTGCATTAAGGGATGCAGACGGCCATCCGGCTGTGGACGGGCCGGCAGGGTAACGTCGATTCGCTCCTGCGCGAGGCGCGCCTCAAGCTCGGCGCTTTCCAGGCCGGCCTTGCGCGCCTCCAACGCCGCGGCAACTTCGTCTTTCAACGCGTTGAACGCTTGGCCGGCGGCCCGCCGCTCATCCGGCGGCAATTGGCCGAGCGTCTTCATTTGCTCGGTAATCGCGCCTTTCCGGCCCAATGCCGAAACACGCACCTCTTCTAGTGCCGCGCTTGACGCGGCGGCGGCCACCTGACTCAACAGGTCGACGCGCAATTGATCGATGGCTGTAGCCATGGACGAAAACTCTCCAATCAATCCGATTGGGCAGGTTTGTCCCGCCTCCTGTGCGATAGAGCAAGGGACGAAATGCAGCGGCCCGCACAGGACGCTTTTGCAACGCTTGCCGCGCCAGCCCGACGCGGCTAGCTTGAGGCCGCCTTAGGCCCCCTGAAGACTGCCGAAGCGAGCATGCCGTATGGACGTGATTTTGATCCCCTTGCTGAATATCATCTCGAGCGTGATCCAGCTTTACATCTGGGTCATTATCGTCGGCGCTATTCTGACATGGCTGGTCAGCTTCAATGTTGTGAACACCCGCAACAAGGCTGTCTATTTGGTCGGCGACATTTGCTACCGGCTGACCGAACCGGCATTGCGGCCGATCCGCAATTTCCTGCCCAATCTGGGCGGCATCGACCTGTCGCCGGTCGTGCTGATCCTGGTGCTGATCTTTATTCGCGACGTGCTCAGCCGCATCGTCTATGGCGGCTAACAGCCCACTGCCATATTCCGTGGAACCCGATGGGGTGCGCCTTGCGGTGCGCCTGACGCCAGGGGCGAAGGGTGACAGCGTCGATGGCGCGGAGACGGACGCTGCAGGCAAGACCTGGCTTCGAATTCGCCTCGCCGCCCCGCCGGTTGATGGAAAAGCGAACGCCGCCCTAATCAAACTGCTGGCCAAGCGCTGGCGCCTGCCGAAGTCAGCGTTAGCCATCGCCAGCGGCGCAACCGCCCGCAACAAGGTCCTGAGTCTGCAAGGCGACTCGGACCACCTCCGCAGCCTGATTGAGGCCGATCTAT
>JAPOJR010000056.1 GCA_029978325.1 Alphaproteobacteria bacterium
AGGGTTGCTCACATCATAGCATGACCGGTTGGTGGGAGATTGTTAACCTCCCTGTTGTGAGACTTAGCATTGCGCAAGAAATGAAGATGTTGACACTTGCTGCTATGGTTTTTGCAGCAACGTCCTTTCTAGCCATGCGCCTGAGAGCGGCGCTGCGCGGTTGATGTACCTCGCCGCCGGCAGGACTAGGCTGAGCGTCCCGCGGGCAACGTTCTCCGGGTCGGCGTCTCCAAGGTGGAACGATTGGAGGGGTTGGTCGAGGCGGTGAAGATTGAATTGCCGGCGAACGCGGTCGCCGACCTGGAGGAGCTGTATAAGCCGGTAGAGAACCTGCTGACGATGGGGAGTTCTTGCCGCAGATCTGGCAAGCGGGCTGAGACCACCTCACATTAAAGATCGGTGCTCCTGTTGAATTTGCGGGATGCCGGGACGGGCGGAAGGGCCGTTGGCGGTGAGTGAAGATCGCTTGAATGTGCGGTCGGACGGCGATGCTGATTTCAATCGGCGTCGGATGGCCGGGCTTACGCTTGCTGCGTTGGGGGGTGGTCTATGGCGACATCGGCACCAGCCCGCTTTACGCATTTAAACAGTGCTTCAATGGCTCGACGGAAATCGCGGTCACCACAGACAATGTACTGGGCGTGCTGTCGCTGATTATCTGGGCGCTGATACTGGTCGTGTCCGTCAAGTACCTGTGGTTCGTCATGAAAGCGGATAACCGTGGCGAAGGCGGGATTATTGCCCTCGTCGCATTGTTGAATCCCTGGAACGCAGCGCCAGGGTCGCGGCGCGACATCCTAATGATCTTGGGGTTGTTCGGAGCAGCCCTGCTGTTCGGCCCTGTGATGTTGATTTGGTTTTTTTCGTGCTGGTCACAGCCCTGGTTTTCTCGGTCATGGCCATTTGACGAGGCGGGCTGGCGAAGTTGCGTCAGATCATCCTGCGCGACTGCGACCGCGTTCTGCCGGCAGCAAGAACTTGGAAGTCCGCGGGCGATTTTTTTGCCGGTCGCCAGTTCAAATCTCGGAAATGATCCCCATATTTAGTTTATAATGATTCTATAAAATGCCTCCAGTGAGGCAGAAATGTTGGAATCAGGCATAGGAGTCAAAGACATGAACCACTCCCCCGCAACATCCGGCCAATGCCCGGTCGTCCATGGCGCCAACACCTCGACCGGATCGTCGGTAATGGATTGGTGGCCGAATGCGCTGAACCTGGACATCCTGCACCAGCACGATGCCCGGTCGAATCCGATGGATCCCGGCTTCGATTACCGAGAGGCCGTCAAGACCCTGGACCATAAGGCGCTGAAGGCGGACCTGGCAGCGCTGATGACCGACAGTCAGGGTTGGTGGCCGGCGGACTATGGCCACTACGGCGGCCTGATGATCCGCATGGCCTGGCATTCCGCCGGCACCTACCGCACGGCAGACGGCCGTGGCGGCGCTGGTTCGGGCAATCATCGCTTTGCGCCGCTGAATTCCTGGCCGGACAACGGTAACCTGGACAAAGCTCGCCGCCTGCTGTGGCCGATCAAGAAGAAATACGGCAACAAGATCAGCTGGGCCGATCTGATGATCCTGGCGGGCAACGTCGCTTATGAGACCATGGGGTTGAAGACCTTCGGTTTCAGCTATGGCCGCGAGGATATCTGGGCGCCGGAGAAAGACGTCTATTGGGGTGCTGAGAAAGACTGGCTCGGCTCCAGCCGCTATGATGGCGAGGACCGCGAAACGCTGGAAAATCCGCTGGCGGCGGTGCAAATGGGTCTGATCTACGTGAACCCCGAAGGCGTCAACGGCAAGCCGGACCCGCTCAAGACCGCGCACGACATGCGCGTCACCTTCAGCCGCATGGCGATGAATGACGAGGAGACGGTGGCGCTGACCGCCGGTGGGCATACGGTCGGCAAGGCGCACGGCGGCGGCAGCGTCACCAACGTCGGCCCTGACCCGGAGGCAGCGCCTATCGAGCAACAGGGCCTCGGTTGGATCAACTCGGGACCGCGGGGTATTGGCCGCGACACGGTTACCTCCGGCGTCGAGGGCGCCTGGACCGCCAACCCGACCAAGTTCGACATGGGCTTCTTCGAAATGCTGCTGAAGCACGATTGGGAGCTGACCAAAAGCCCGGCCGGTGCGAACCAATGGAAGCCGGTCTCGATTGCCGAGGCCGATATGCCGCCGGACCCGGAAGACCCGACGCGCCGCGCCATGCCGGTCATGACCGACGCGGACATGGCGCTGAAAGTCGATCCGGAATACCGCAAGATCACCGAACGTTTCGCCAACGATCCGGCTTTGTTTGCCGATGCCTTTGCACGCGCCTGGTTCAAGCTCACCCACCGCGATATGGGGCCGAAGGTCCGCTATATCGGGCCGGAAGTGCCGGAAGAGGACTTGATCTGGCAGGACCCGGTGCCGCCGGGGCCTACCGGCTACAATGTCGAATTGGTGAAACGGAAAATCGCTGCAAGTGGGCTGTCGGTAGCCGATCTGGTCTGCACCGCATGGGATAGCGCCCGGACGTTCCGCGGGTCGGACAAGCGCGGCGGCGCCAATGGCGCGCGCATCCGCCTGGCGCCGCAAAAGGACTGGGCCGCGAACGAGCCGGCGCGGCTCGCCCGGGTGCTGAATGTGCTGGAGCCGATCGCTGCGGCGACCGGGGCCAGCATTGCCGATGTCATCGTCCTGGCCGGCAATGTCGGGGTCGAGCAGGCAGCGGCCGCTGCCGGCCATGCGATCTCGGTGCCGTTTGCCGCCGGGCGCGGCGACGCTACCGCGGCGCAGACCGATGCCGACAGCTTTGCCCCGCTGGAGCCGATCCACGATGGCTTCCGCAATTGGGTGAAGCAGGACTACGCCGTCACGGCCGAAGAACTGTTGCTGGATCGTGCCCAGCTGATGGGCCTGACCGCCGCGGAGATGACCGTGTTGGTGGGCGGCATGCGCGCCATGGGCGCCAATCATGGCGGCACCGGGCATGGCGTCTTTACCCAGCGTGCCGGACAGTTGACGACCGACTTCTTCGTTAACCTGTGCGACATGGGCAACCGGTGGGAGCCAGCGGGCGCGAACCTCTACAATATCGTCGACCGGAAGTCGGGCGCCGTCAAATGGACCGCGACGCGGGCCGACCTGGTGTTCGGGTCCAATTCGGTGCTGCGCGCCTATGCCGAGGTCTATGCCCAGGACGACAGCGCCGCGAAGTTCGTGCGCGATTTCGTTGCCGCCTGGGTCAAGGTCATGAACGCTGACCGGTTCGATCTGCGCTGACGCCAGGCGCAGGGCAAACGCTATGGCCTGTGCGTTCCCGCGCACAGGCCATTTTTTGCGACTATAGGGTGACGGGGCCTGGTCCGTTCTATAAATTGTCGCCGCTCACTCTCGCCGATAGGAATCAGGCCCATGGCCACCAACGACAATCTGCGCATCAATCCGACACGTCTTTGGGACAGCCATATGGACATGGCCAAGATCGGGCCGGGCATCGCAGGCGGCAATAACCGTCAGACCTTGACCGATGAGGACGCGGAAGGCCGGGCGCTGTTCCGGTCCTGGTGCGAGGCGGCGGGGCTGACGGTGACGGTGGATGGCATCGGCAACATGTTCGCGCGTCGGCCGGGCCGCAACAACGACCTGCCGCCGATCCTGATGGGCTCTCACCTGGACACGCAGCCGACGGGCGGCCGGTTCGATGGGGTTTTTGGCGTGCTGGCCGGGCTGGAGGTGGTGCGCACCCTCAACGATCTGGGCATGGAGACGGAAGCGCCGCTGGAGGTGGTGAACTGGACCAACGAGGAAGGCGGGCGCTTTCCGCCGCCGATGGTCGGCAGCGCCGTCTTCGCCGGCCAGATGGAGTTGGCCAAGGCGCTGGATATCCGCGACCTGGACGGCGCACGTTTCGGCGATGAGTTGGAGCGGATCGGCGCCAAGGGCGATCAGGCCATCGGCGGGCGCAAGATCGGCGCTTATTTCGAATGCCATATCGAGCAGGGGCCGATCCTCGAAGCGGAGGAAAAAAGCGTCGGCATTGTCACCGGCGTCCAGGCGATGCGGTGGTATGAGGTGACGGTCAAAGGCCGGGAATCCCATGCCGGCACGACGCCACCAGCCAACCGGCGCGATGCGCTGACAGCGGCGTCACGGGTGGTGATCGCGCTGGATGAGATCATGCAGAAGCGGGGCATTGATGGCCGCTGCACCGTCGGCGTGATGGAGGTCAAGCCCGGCTCACCCAACGTGATTCCGGGAGAGGTGTTTTTCTCCGTCGACATCCGCAACCCGACGGTGCCGGAACTCGACAAGATGGATCAGGAATTCCGCGCGGCCGTTGCGGCGCTCACCGCGGATGGCCTTATGCAGATCGAGGTGACAGAGACCTGGTTCTCGCCGCCGGTGCATTTCGATGCCGGCTGCGTCGCTGCAGTTCGTCATGGGGCCAGTGCTGCGGGGCATGCGGCGCGCGAGATCATGAGCGGTGCCGGCCATGACGCCGTGCATGTCTCGAAGATCGCGCCGGCTGCGATGATCTTTGTGCCTTGCAAGGATGGGATCAGCCACAACGAGGCGGAATACTCCGCGCCGGAGCATCTGGCGGCCGGGTGCGATGTGCTGCTGCGCGCCGTGCTGGAATACGCCAACCGCGAGATGGCGGAGTAAAAATCTTAACGGAGTATCGATTTCCACTTTGAGCCTGTCGATCATACCAGCGGCACAGAGCTTCGACCTTCCATCACCCCGTCATCAACGCAGTTCCGTAACGAAGCCCCCTCACCACCCTTCACCCTGAGGTGGCGCTCACAGAGCGCCCTCGAAGGGGCGATGTTGGAGCATGGTATGCCGCCTTCGAGGCTCCGCTCCGCGCAGCACCTCAGGCTGAAGGGCAGAGACGGCGGGCTGGCGAGGACCCTTCGACAGGCTCAGGGTAAAGTGGGGTGGAAGGGCTCAGGCCTCTTCGTCATCGGTCTTGCGCCATTCCACCAGGATGCAATCCCGCCATTGCCCCTCCATCGGGCCATACGGCATCTTGCCCATGCGCTTGCGTCGGCCGACGACGCGGAAACCACAGGCGAAATGCAATGCGAGACTGGCGCGGTTTTCCGGGAAGATGCGGCTTTCGACCATCCAGAAACCTGCCGCGGCTGCATCGTCCAGAAAAGTCGTGAGCAGCAGATGCCCGACCCCCTGGCCCCGGGCGGCAGCGGCGATATAGATCGAATGTTCAGCGACGCCCTTGTACACCGGTCGGCTGGAGACCGGCGAGAACGCCGCCCAGCCGACGACCTGCCCACCGATTTCAGCCACCAGCCGTGGTGACTTGTGCCGGCTGCCCGTGAAGCGCTCCCAGGTCGGCAATTCATGCTCGAACGTCGCGTGGCCGGTGGCGATGCCCTCGGCATAAATCGCCAGCACGGCGTCGGCGTCGCTGTCCAGCATGTCGCGAATTAGGATAATAGGCGTAGGGTTGGTGTCAGGCACGCGGGTGCGCCTTTCGGTAGACATCCAGCAGGCGGGCCTGGTCGACGTCGGTATAACGTTGGGTCGTACTGAGCGAGGCGTGGCCCAGCAATTCCTGGATGGTGCGCAGGTCGCCGCCGGCGCCTAGCAAATGGGTGGCGAAGCTGTGGCGCAAGGCATGCGGAGTCGCCCGGTCGTCCAGCCCCAGCATAGGCCGCAGGTCGCGCATGCGCTTTTGCGCAACGCCTGGGTTGAGGCGCTTGCCTTTGGCGCCGATGAACAGCGGGTCGCTGCCGGAAAGTCCATAGGGGCAGGCGGCCAGATAGGCGCCGACCGACTGGCTGACGACCGGCAGGACCGGCACCAGACGCTGTTTCCGGCCCTTGCCGGTGATTCGGACGCTGTCACCGAATGGATAGGCGGCCCGATCCAGCGCCAGCGCCTCGCCAAGGCGCAGCCCGCAGCCATACAGCAGGGTAAACAGCGCCTGGTCGCGCAGGCCGATCCATGGCTGGTGGCTATCCTCTGCCAGATCGAGCAGGGCAGAGGCATCCTGCACATCCAACGGACGGGGCGCGCGCTTTGCCACTTTCGGCGCCCGCAATGCCGCCAATGCGCCGATGCCATCATGCCCGCAACGGCGCAGGAACCGGTCGATTGCCCGCAATGTCGTGACACCCAGGGCGCGTGAGCCGCTGCCATGACCGGATGCATGCCGCGCCGCCTGCCAGGCGCGCAGGTCGCCGATTTGCAGTGCGGCAAGGCCGGCCAGGCTGGGCGCATGGCCAAGATGGCTGGTGAAGAATATGGCGAACTGGCGGAAATGGTCTGTGTAGAGCGCAACCGTGCGGTCGGCGAGCCGCCGCTCGTCCAGCATCCATCGGCGCCAGTCGGCGACAACGGCTGCCAGGTCGGGCGCATAAGGCGTCAGCGGTAAAGCTGATTGGTCGGTTCGGGAAGGTTTAGCCATGCACGGATCGTAACGGCCAGAACGTTGGCGAGGAAGCGCAACAGTTCGGTGTTTTGGCGCGGGTGGAACCGGCCCTCGTCGCGGCTGCCTAACGCCAGCAATCCTGGGGGGGCGCTTTCATGGATCGAGAGCCGCAGCCACGCCACGGAGCGGGCCAACGCCGCCGTCTCACCGAACAGCGCCGAATCGGGCGGGTCCAGCTTGGCAAAAGTGCGGACATCATTGCCGCGGCCCAGCCGGCTGTCCACTTCACCTGCCCCAAGCCGCATCAGTCCGGCCTTGAGCGCCGGCATCGCCGAACCGGGCGCCGATTCGACGCCCAGCACCACGGTATCCAGGTCCAGGTCGTTGACCCAGTCTTCGATGACGACCGCAATGGCGCGTTCGAAGGTTGGCGCCGCCAACAGACTGAGCACCGCCTTGTGCACGGCCTGTTGCGTCGCCTTGTTCAGCCGGCTGACCGCCAGCAATTCCTGGCTGCCGACCTTCAGCTTTTCCAACTCGCGCTGTTGGCGCTCGACCATGAAGCGTTGAAAATCGACCACGGCCTCGCCGATGCGCTGTTCCGGCGGCGTCAGCGTCATCAGCAGGTCGGGATTCTGGGCCAGGAAGTCCGGATTCTGCCGCAGCCAGGCCCGAACCGCATCGGCGCTCAACGGACCGGCGGGGCCGGTTCGGCGCTTGGCGGAGGCATCCGGGTTCTGGCGCGGCATGGCGGGCTAATCTTTGCTTATTGGCCTAGGATAGACTGGCCGGTCCCGGCCCAGTCCTTGAGGAAGGCATCCAGGCCTTTGTCGGTCAGCGGGTGGTTATAGAGTTGCCGGATGACGTTGGGCGGCAGAGTCGCGACATGCGCGCCCATCTTGGCCGATTCGACCAGATGGATCGGATGGCGGATCGAAGCGACCAGCACCTCGGTTTTGATCGAATCGTACTGGCGGTAGATCTGCACGATATCGGCGATCAGGCTCATGCCATTCTGGCTCAGGTCATCCAGCCGGCCGACAAAGGGCGAAATGAAGGTCGCGCCGGCCTTGGCGGCCAAAATGGCCTGGGAGGGGGAAAAACACAGCGTTACGTTGACCATCGTGCCTTCGCCGGACAGTGCCTTGCAGGTCTTTAGGCCATCCACGGTCAATGGAACTTTAACCGCAACATTCGGTGCGATTTTCGCCAGGCGCCGGCCTTCCTTGAGCATGGTTTCGAAATCGGTGGCGGCGACTTCAGCGGAAACCGGACCATCGACCACCGAGCAGATTTCCGCAATGACATCAAGAATTTTGCCGCCGGACTTGGCAATCAGCGAGGGGTTGGTGGTGACGCCGTCCAGCAGTCCGGTTTGCGCCAGGTCGCGAATCTCTTTCAGATCGGCGGTATCGACAAAAAATTTCATGCCTGTGGCCTCTTGGCTGATGGTATCCCGCCGCCCGTGACCGCACCGGTGCGGCAGGCTAGGTTTGCGGTCTTGAATGTGAGGATACACTGTAAAGGATGCCCGAGCATCGCACTAGGCCGGCATGCGTCGCATGCGGAGAGGAAATCCGGACGGTCCGGGTTGGCCTGCCCTCGAACCTGCCGTTTGCCGGGCCGCTGACCTATGCAGTGCCGGAGGGATTGGAGCTTGCTCCGGGCGATTGGGTCGAGGCGCCGCTTGGCAAGCGCGCTATGGTCGGGGTGGTGTGGGACGATGCGGCGGAGGCCGATGCCGTCGATCCTGCCAAGCTGAAATCGGTTGCGGCCAGGCTGAACGCGCCGCGGATGCATGAGCCCTTGCGCCGGGTCGTTGACTGGGTAGCGGCCTACACCCTGTCGCCGCATGGCGCGGTGCTGCGCATGGCGGTGCACCTGCCGGCGATTTCGCAGCCGGAGGCGGTGCGGGTCGCCTTTCGGGCGGTTGCCGACCCACCGCAGGACGGGGTGCGGATGACCGCGGCCCGGATGCGCGTCCTGGCCGCGGCGGCGGAACCGCAGAGCGCTCAGGCTCTGGCCGATATGGCGGAAACCAGCGCCGCCGTGGTTCGCGGCATGGCCGACGCCGGATTGCTGGCGCGGGTTGCGGTGGCGCCGGAATTGCCGCCGAGCCCGGATTTGAGCCGACCCGGACCGGCCTTGTCGGAGGCGCAAAACGCAGCGGCGGCCTTGCTTACCTCGGCGGTCGAGGCGCGCCGCTTCCAGGTGGATGTGCTGGACGGCGTCACCGGCTCCGGCAAGACCGAAGTGTATTTTGAGGCCGTTGCCGCGGCGCTGCGCGCCGGTGGCCAAGTTCTGGTGCTGTTGCCGGAAATCGCATTGACGGCGCAATGGTTGGACCGGTTCCAGCAACGCTTCGGCGTATACCCGACCGCATGGCATTCGGAGGTCAGCCCGCCGCAGCGCCGGCGTAACTGGCGCTGGGTTGCGGAGGGAGCTGCCCGAATCGTCGTTGGTGCGCGCTCCGCCCTGTTCCTGCCTTTCCGCGACCTCCGTCTGATCGTGGTGGACGAGGAGCATGACCAGGCATTCAAGCAGGAAGACGGCGTGCGCTATCACGCCCGGGACATCGCCATCGTCCGTGCGCAGACGGAAGGGGTGCCGATCTGCCTGGCGTCGGCGACGCCGTCGCTGGAGACGGTGGCCAATGTCGAGCGTGGCCGCTTCCGGCGGCTGACCCTGCCGCAACGGCATGGTGGGGCGGCGCTGCCGACCGTCGAAATCTGCGATTTGGTGGAGACGCCGCCGCCGCGCGGCCAATGGATTGCGCCGCCGCTGGCTGACGCAGTCTCGCAGGCATTGGCCGAAGGCGAGCAGGCGTTGCTGTTCCTGAACCGGCGCGGGTATGCGCCGCTGACTTTGTGCCGGACGTGCGGGCACCGCTTCGCCTGTCCTTCGTGCAGCGCCTGGCTGGTCGAGCACCGGTACACCGGCCGCCTGCAATGTCACCATTGCGGCCATCAGGAGCGGGTGCCGGCCGAATGTCCGACCTGCAACGCCACCGATAGCCTCGCCGCCTGCGGCCCAGGCGTGGAGCGGATTGCCGAAGAGGTGGCCGGCCGCTGGCCGGAGGCTCGGGTGGCGGTGATGTCCTCGGACCTGCTAAGCGGCCCGGCGGCGGTGCGGGAGTTGATCGAATCGATCGGCCGGCACGAGGTGGACCTGATCGTCGGCACCCAGCTCATTGCCAAGGGCCATCATTTTCCAATGCTGACCGTCGTTGGCGTCGTTGATGCGGACCTGGGGCTCGCCGGCGGGGATTTGCGCGCTTCGGAGCGGACGTTTCAGCTATTGACGCAGGTCTCGGGCAGGGCCGGCCGGGCCGAGCGCCCGGGGCGGGTGTTGTTGCAGACGGTTGAACCGCAGCAACCGGTGTTGCAGGCGCTGGTCGCCGGCGACCGCGATGCGTTCTACCAGGCCGAACAAGCGGCGCGGCAG
The DNA here is from genome assembly GCA_029978325.1 of Alphaproteobacteria bacterium. Classification (GTDB taxonomy): domain Bacteria; phylum Pseudomonadota; class Alphaproteobacteria; order Bin95; family Bin95; genus JACKII01. Next base: position 9,841 of record JAPOJR010000056.1, read on the forward strand.
GATGCCGGCATGCCGCCGTATGGCCGGCTGGCGGCGGTTATCGTCTCGGCCAGCGATCTGGGGGCTGCGATGGAGTTCGGGCAGCAATTGGCCGCGACGGCGCCCTACAGCCAGGATATCCGTGTGCTGGGTCCTGCGCCTGCCCCTTTGGCCCTGGTGCGGGGCCGGCACCGGGTGCGATTGCTGCTGCACGCCAAACGCTCGGTCAATGTGCCCGCGGCGCTGCGCGCCTGGCTCGCCGGGGCCAAGCCGACAGGCAGTGTGCGAATGGCGGTGGACGTGGACCCGTATAGTTTCCTGTGACGGCCTCCGGTTACGGCCGATTTCTACAACAACGGGCGAGGCCATGCCGTTCAGAGCCGGGGTCGCCAATGGATCGAGACCAATGAAGTCGGCGCGAAACTCTATTTCGTAGAAACTGCGCGCGATGATTGGTCCCTCTACCTGCGCGACGCCGGCCGGAAGCTGCAACTGCAACTCGATCTGTACCGCAGTATGATCTCTTTTGGCGTGAGTGGCCGTCGTCGCCAGGACCTTTATCGCATCCCCGGCGCGAGGGATTGACGGTCGGAGCCAACGCCGGATCGGTGGACTGACCTGCCGGCTGCCGTCTTTGGCTCTGGCGCCTTTGAGCCCGCTTCTTCTGCGAAAGCGTCCAGTTGTCGCTAGGACGGGAAGAAGGGCTCGCCATGCACGTAGGTCGTGTGCTAGTCACCAACCCGTTCGGACGTCATGCGTCCGCAACATCCGTTTGGCGCGCGCCTAATTGCAGGGTGGCCGAACGATCACACGAATTTCGTACCTTCGGCCGTGAGGTTATCCGACCGTGGCAACCAGTACTGGACCAGCTTCCGGGCTTGCGGAGCGCTATGCAGGCGCTCTTTACGAGCTTGCAGATGAAGCCAAAAACTTGGATCAGGTCGCCGACGATTTGCGCGGCCTAAAGGCGTTGCTGGCCGACAGTGCCGACTTCAGGCGTCTTGTCCGATCTCCGGTGATCAAGCGCGACGAACAAGAGCGCGCCGTCGCTGCGGTTAGCGCGCAGGCAGGATGCCAGCCGATTACGGGCAATTTCCTGCGGCTCGTCGCCCGCAACCGCCGGCTGTTTGCCTTGGGCGACATGATCGAGGCGTTTCTCTCGATCCTGGCCTCGCGCCGCGGCGAAGTGAAAGCCCGCGTTACCGCGGCCCGGTATTTGTCCGACGACCAGATTGCGCGCCTTGAAACCGCGCTGCGCAATGTCGCCGGTGCAAAGGTCTCGCTTGAGATCTTCATCGACCAATCGCTGCTGGGTGGCCTCGTGGTTCAACTCGGCTCACGTATGTATGATAGTTCGCTGCGCACCAAGCTGCAGCGCCTCCAGTCTGCCATGAAAGGGGTCCAGTGATGGAAATCCGCGCCTCCGAAATCTCGGAAATCCTCAAAAACGAGATCGCCAATTTTGGCGCCGAGGCCGATGTCGCCGAAATCGGCCAGGTGCTGTCCGTCGGTGACGGCGTGGCCCGCGTTTATGGCCTCGACAACGTCCAGGCCGGCGAAATGGTCGAGTTCGAAGACGGCACCCGCGGCATGGCGCTGAACCTCGAGACCGACAACGTCGGCGTCGTGATTTTCGGCGATGACCGGGCAATCCGCGAGGGCGGCACGGTCAAGCGCACCGGCACCATCGTCGACACCGGCGTCGGCAAAGGCTATCTGGGCCGCGTGCTCGATGGCCTCGGCAATCCGATCGACGGCAAAGGCCCGGTCGAAGCTGCGGAGCGGCGTTCGGTCGAGGTGAAAGCCCCCGGCATTATCCCGCGCAAATCCGTGCACGAGCCGATGCAGACCGGCCTCAAGGCGCTCGATGCGCTGGTGCCAATCGGCCGCGGCCAGCGCGAACTGATCATTGGCGACCGTCAGACTGGCAAGACCGCCGTGGCGATCGACACGATCATCAACCAGAAAAAGATCAACGCTGGCAGCGATGAGAGCAAGAAGCTCTATTGCATCTATGTCGCCATCGGCCAGAAGCGGTCTTCCGTTGCCAACGTCGTGAAGGTGTTGGAAGAAAACGGCGCGATGGAATACACCATCATTGTCGCCGCGACGGCATCCGACCCGGCGCCGATGCAGTTCCTGGCGCCCTACACCGCCTGCACTATGGGCGAGTATTTCCGCGATAATGGCATGCACGCGGTCATCATTTATGATGACTTGTCGAAGCAGGCGACCGCCTACCGCCAGATGTCGCTGCTGCTGCGCCGTCCGCCGGGCCGTGAAGCGTTCCCGGGCGACGTGTTCTATCTGCACTCCCGCCTGCTGGAGCGTGCGGCGAAGATGAACGACGACCTGGGCGCCGGCTCTCTGACCGCGCTTCCGGTCATCGAAACCCAGGCGAACGACGTGTCCGCGTTCATTCCGACCAACGTGATTTCGATCACCGACGGCCAGATCTTCCTGGAAACCAACCTGTTCTATAAGGGCGTTCGTCCGGCCATTAACGTCGGCCTGTCGGTGTCGCGTGTCGGCTCCGCCGCGCAGACCAAGGCTATGAAAAAGGTCGCTGGCTCGATTAAGTTGGAACTGGCGCAGTTCCGCGAGATGGAAGCCTTTGCTCAGTTCGCCTCCGACCTCGACGCCTCGACCCAGCGCCTGCTGGCCCGCGGCGCCCGCCTGACGGAAGTGTTGAAGCAAGGCCAGTTCCAGCCGTTGAGCGTCGGCGAACAGGTCGCCTCGATCTATGCCGGTGTGCGCGGCTACCTGGACAAGGTGCCGGTCGGCGATGTCGTGCGCTTCGAAGGCCAGATGCTGTCGGCGCTGCGTGAAAGCGGCAAAGACATTATGGACGCCATCAACACCAGTGGCGAATTGACGGAAGACACCGACAAAAAGTTGGGCGCCTTCCTGGAAAACTTCGCGAAGAGCTTCGCTTAAGGCTTCCCGAGCGATAGGCGATAAAGCAGCAGCGGAGAGAATGGCACAATGGCCAGCTTGAAGGACCTGCGCGACCGGATCGGCAGTGTTAAGGCGACCCAGAAGATCACGTCCGCCATGAAAATGGTGGCGGCGGCGAAACTGCGGCGCGCCCAGGAACAAGCCGAAGCGGCTCGCCCTTATGCGGAGCGGATGGAGCGCATGCTTGCGTCCCTGGGTTCCAGTGTGCGCGGCACGCCCGGCGCTCCGCCTTTGTTGGCGGGCACTGGCAGCGATCAGCGTCACCTGATCGTGCTGGCGACGGCGGACCGCGGCCTTTGCGGCGGTTTCAATACCAACCTGGTGCGCCGCGCACGGCAGTTGATCATCGAATTGCGCGCCAACGGCAAAGACGTCCAATTGCTATGCGTCGGCCGTAAGGGGCGGGACGCCATCCGCCGCGAATACGGCAGCCTGATCGGCGGAACGGTCGAGGGCATCGGCCGGAAGGCTGTGGTGTTCGAGGAAGCCGATGGCATTGCCGATCGGATCCGCACTATGTTCGCTGCCGGCGAATTCGACGTCTGCACGTTGATCTATGCCAAGTTCAAGTCTGCCATCGCCAACGAGGTGCAGGCGCAGCAACTGATCCCGGCGCCGGTTCCCGAAGCCAGCGATGACGCGGGCGACGACCTGGGCGGCGCCGTGTATGAGTATGAGCCGAGCGAGGAAGCGATCCTGGCGGACCTGCTGCCGCGCAACGTCTCGGTGCAGATCTATCGCGCGCTGTTGGAAAATGCCGCCAGCGAGCACGGCGCCCGCATGGCGGCTATGGACAACGCGACCCGTAACGCCGGCGAGCGGATCAAGGGTCTGACCTTGACCTATAACCGCACGCGTCAGGCGATGATTACGAACGAACTGATCGAAATCATTTCGGGCGCTGAAGCATTGTAATTCTGTGGAGGCCGCAGGGCTTCCGCGTTGGTAACGACTGGATTTGGTAAGGAGTTGACCCCCATGGCGAAGAACGCTGTAGGCCGGATCACCCAGGTGATGGGCGCGGTTGTGGACGTCCAATTCGACGGCGAGATTCCGGCGATTCTCGACGCCCTTGAAGTCAAGCGTCCCGATGGTTCCGTGCTGGTGTTGGAAGTGGCGCAGCACTTGGGCGAGCGCAGCGTGCGCACCATCGCCATGGACACCACCGAAGGCCTGACCCGCAACGATGAGGCGGAAGCGACCGGCTCCCCCATCACCGTGCCGGTCGGTCCGGAAGTGCTGGGCCGGATCATGAACGTGATCGGCGACCCGATTGACGATCGCGGCCCGGTGAATACCGCCAAGCGCTCCCCGATCCACCGCTCTGCCCCGAGCTTCGCCGAGCAGGCGACCGAGACCGAGCAGCTGGTGACCGGCATTAAGGTTGTGGACCTGCTGACCCCGTACGCGAAGGGCGGCAAGATCGGCCTGTTCGGCGGCGCCGGCGTCGGCAAGACCGTGCTGATCATGGAGCTGATCAACAACATCGCGAAGGGTCACGGCGGCTATTCCGTGTTCGCCGGCGTCGGTGAGCGGACCCGCGAGGGCAACGACCTCTATCACGAGATGATCGAGTCCGGCGTTATCGACCTGGAAGGCGGCAACTCGAAAGCGGCGCTGGTCTATGGCCAGATGAACGAGCCGCCGGGCGCCCGCGCCCGCGTCGCGCTGTCCGGCCTGACCCAGGCGGAATACTTCCGCGACGAAGAAGGCCAGGACGTGCTGCTGTTCGTCGACAACATCTTCCGCTTCACCCAGGCGGGTTCGGAAGTGTCGGCTATGCTGGGTCGTATTCCTTCGGCGGTGGGCTATCAGCCGACGCTGGGCACCGACATGGGCGCCCTGCAGGAGCGCATTACCTCCACCAACAAGGGCTCCATTACCTCGGTGCAGGCCGTGTACGTGCCGGCGGACGACTTGACCGACCCGGCGCCGGCCACGACCTTCAGCCACTTGGACGCCACGACGGTGCTGTCGCGCTCGATTGCCGAGCTGGGCATTTACCCGGCGGTGGACCCGTTGGACTCCACCTCGCGTATTCTCGACCCGCGCATTGTCGGTGACGAGCACTATCAGACCGCGCGCCGCGTGCAGGAGACCCTGCAGGAATACAAGGCTCTGCAGGACATCATCGCCATTCTGGGCATGGACGAACTGTCCGAAGACCAGAAGATGGTGGTGGCCCGCGCCCGCAAGCTCCAACGCTTCCTGTCGCAGCCGTTCCACGTGGCCGAAGTGTTCACCGGTTCGCCGGGCGAGTTCGTGCAGCTCGATGATACGATCAAAGGCTTCAAGGCCATTGTCGATGGCGAGCATGACGATCTGCCGGAAGCCGCCTTCTACATGGTCGGCAATATGGAACAGGTGATTGCCAAGGCCCGCAAGATGGCAGCGGCAGCGGCCTAAGAAAGGGCGAGGTCCCAGAAAATGGCTGACGGAAAAGTCGAGTTCGAATTGGTCTCGCCGGAGCGTTTGTTGGCGTCCCGGGCCGTGGATATGGTGATTGTACCGGGTGGCGACGGCGATTTCGGCGTCCTGCCTGGCCATGCGCCGCTTTTGTCCACCGTTCGGGCCGGTGTGATCCTGGTCTACGAAGGGCGGGAAGTCTCCGACCGAATTTTCGTGGCCGGCGGATTTGCCGAAGTGACGCGGGAACGCTGCACGGTGCTGGCTGAAGTCGCGATGCCGGTGTCGGAAATCGACACCGGCAAGACCGAGCAGGATCTCCGCGATGCGCGGGACGATATTGCCGGTGCGACGACGGATAGCGACCGCGACGCCGCCAGCCGGCGGGCCGATATCGCCCAGGCAAAACTGGAAGCGGTCCGCCGCAGCACGACGCACTGATCGAGTCCGGCCGATGATGGCTGGGGTTCAGAGTTAGAAAGCGCCGCACCTGTTGCGGCGCTTTTTTTGTTTCGCCGCGCTGGCCAGCTCAACGGTGATGCGGTTGAGCGGTAGTACGGCTTAGCCGGGAGGGCGCGAGCGCCTCGGCCGTCACGCCGCAGGTTGCAAGGTCCGCCGGCAATGCAGCGGACTGCGCCGCAGCGGCAGCCGCCCGGCCCAGCGCTTCCGATGTCATGATGCCGAACCCGCCTTGGCCGGCCAGCCAGATGAAGCCGGGCTCTGCCGGGTCCGGCCCCGCCACCGGCATTTTGTCCGGCAGGAACGAGCGCAAGCCGGCCCAACGGTGGGTGATGCGGCGGACGTCCAGTGTGGTCGCTTTCATGACCCGATCGACGGCTACCGCCACATCGAGTTCTTCCGGCTGCGCGTCTGTGGGCGGCGTATCGGTTTCATCGGCCGGCGAAGCCAGTACGCGGCCGGCCTCCGGCTTGAAATAGAATTCCTCGGTCGCATCGATGACCATCGGCCAGTGCGGCAGGCCGCCGGCCAGAGCCGCCGGCGGGTCGAACGTGATGCAGGTCCGCCGTTTCGGCTGCAAGCCCAGGGGCGCCAGGCCTGCCAACTTACCGACTTCATCGGCCCACGCACCCGCAGCGTTGACGATCACCCCGGCTGCATATCCGCCAGCCGTGCTGTCGATCTGCCACCCACTGCCATTGCGGGTAAGCCGCGTGACGCGCGCATCGCATACCAGGCGGCCGCCGGCTTTGGCGAATCCGCGCAAAAAGCCTTGGTGCAACGCGTTGACGTCAATGTCCTGCGCCGCCGGCACCAGGTAGGCGCCGACCAACGGCTCTGGACGAAGCGCCGGGCTGAGGCGGCAGGCCTCAGCGATAGCGATCGGCTGGGCGATACCAGCGGCCAGTTGTTCGGTGGTAAATTGACCGTCGAGCGCCGCCCGCTGGTCTTCCCGTCCGACGATCAACAGGCCGCGCGGCGTCAACAATGGCCCGCTGGAAAAGACGTCTGGCGGATTGGCCAGCAGGCCGCCACTGGCTTTGGCCAGGCCCCGGATCAAGGGGTTCTTGTAGCGCTCGGAAAACAGCGCGGCGGAGCGGCCCGTGGTGTGATAGCCAGGATGGCCTTCTGCCTCCAGCAGCAGCACCGATCCCTCTGTGGCCAGCCGGTAGGCGGCGGATGCACCGGCGATACCGGCGCCGATGACGGCAAAGTCGTAAGTTTGGACCATAATCGCGCTACTCCGCTGGCGTCGGCAGGCGGCCGCTGCGTCTGCTGCCCTGTGTCGCCAACGCCGCCAGCTTTGCCAGCCGCCGCCGCTCCAGCGGCCCGACGATTACCGCCATCAGCGGCGGAACGACCAGCAGCGTCAGCACGGCCGACAGGCTGAGCCCGCCCAGCACGACGCTGCCCAGCCCGCGGTACAGTTCCGACCCGGCGCCGGGGAACATGACCAGTGGCGCCATGCCGAATATGCTGGTCAGTGTCGACATGAAGATCGGGCGAATGCGGTTGCTGGTCGCTTCAAGAATGCCGTCCCGTGGCGACATCCCTTCCTGGCGGACATGGAACAAGGATTGGTGCACCAGCAGGATGGCGTTGTTGACGACGATGCCGATCAGAATGATGAAGCCCAACAAGGTGAGCATGTCCAGGTTCTGCGGGGTGTAGATGTTGAGGATCGCCAGCCCCGCCACAGCGCCTGCCGCGGCGACTGGCACCGACAACAGGATCACCAGCGGATAGATGAAGCTTTCGAACAGTACCGCCATGACCAGGAATACGATGATAATGGCGAGGACGAGGTCGACCGACATATGGTCCCAGGTTTTGGCCAGTTCGCTAGCCGAGCCGCGCAATTGGAATTTGACCCCGGGCGGCACACCATCGGATTCCAGCGGCGCGATCACCTTGGTCCGGATGATATCCATCGCCTGTTCCAGTGGCATGTCCGCGCTGGGGCTGATTTGCAGGGTTATCGTGCGCAACCGCTCTTCGTGGCGAATCTGCGTCGGCCCGGATGTGATCTCGATCGTGGCTAATTCGTTTGCCGGAAGGATCATGCCGTCCCCGGTCACGACAGGCAGGTAGTTGATGCCCTGGGTGCGCAGAATGTCTTCGGACGGTCCGCGCAGCACCAGGTCCATCCGTTTACCACCGACCGTCACCTCGGCAACCCGCAGGCCATCGTTGAACACGTCGATGGTCTGGCCAAGTTCGACGGCGGTGACGTGCGCATCGGACAGTCGGGCGCGGTTCGGCGTGATCCGCACCTCGGGCGCGCCCAGGGTCAGGTCTGGCAAAGGCCGCATCTGGTGCCCTTCGGTCCGCGGCAGCGCGGCGCCGACATACCCCGCCGCCTGCTGGGCGACGCCGACGATTTCCTGCAGGTCCGGGCCGGATATATCCAGGTTGATGGCGCGCGAGCCGCCGATGCCGCGTCCGAATAGGGACGCGTTGCGGAAAAAGCCAATGGTCCCGGGCTCTTCGAACACCGGCGCCCGCATGGCCGGGATCAGGTCGGTAACGCGCGACGGGTCGGCGGATCGGGCAATTACCAGGGTGCGCGTCGGCAGTGCTACGAAGTAGAAGTCTTCGATCTTTGGCGTGCCGTCTGCATTGTCCGCCGGCCCAGAGACGCTGGACCAGCGGGGCTTGGTTCGTTCTTCGACCCGGCTGGCGATTTCCGTCATCGTCTCAAGATTATAGCCGGGCGGCGGGATCATGAAACCGATGATCAGGTTGCGGTTGCCGTCCGGCAGATAGTCGAGCTTTGGCAACAACATCAGGGTTGCGGCGATGGCGACGGTGACGATGACCGACACCGAGCCGAGCGCCATCACCCGGTTGCGCAACACTATCTTCACATAGCCAATCACGCCGCGGGTGAACCAACCGGCAAAATCATCGATCAGTATGATCCGCATGGGTTTTTCGTCGACCGGCCTGGTCAGCAGGCTCTGCGCCATCGCCGGGATCATCGTGATCGCCACCACCAGAGACAGGCAGACGGATACTGAGATCGCCACCGCGATGTCGCGGAACAGCTGGCCGACCTCCAGGTCCATGAGCAGCAGGGGAATGAACACCATGACCGTGGTCAGCGCGGATACCAGAATGGCGCCCCAGACCTGGTTCGCGCCTTCATAGGCCGCGTCGCGGGGGGAACTGCCGGTCTCGCGCAG
>JAPOJR010000057.1 GCA_029978325.1 Alphaproteobacteria bacterium
CCCGGCTTCCGCTTAAACCCTTTCACCACCTCGTCTGCATCCGCCCAACCCGGAACGGCGCGTGGGCTCACGAAGCTTGCGACCTGGATTTTGCCAATCCCGGTTTCAGAAAGCGCATCGATCAATTCGATTTTGCGTTCGGTCGCAATTGGCCCTTTTTCGATCTGAAAGCCCTCGCGCGGGCCTTCCTCGTGAATGGAGACTTTGCTTGGCAAGTCAGACATGGCGACATCGCCCTTTCGGCATGTGGATCCTCTCTAGCCGCGTCCCACAATCTCGCCTGCACTGTCAAGTGCGCCTGTCCCTTTACTGCAAAATCGGACAGGCCGACGGCTTGGTTGAACCCACCAAACTCTCCAATCCAGCGAACGCCTGGATGCTGCGGGCTAAGGCTGGCGCTTGGACGCCCGTTCCACTATATCCCCTGCAACCAGCTTCGCAAAAAGGGATTGGCTCCCATGGCTCTCCGTCCTTACCGTCAGATCGTACGCCGCAAGACCCGGAAGATCATGGTCGGAAACGTGCCAGTGGGGGGCGACGCACCGATTACGGTGCAAACCATGACCAACACGCTGACCCATGATGCAGCCGCCACAATCGCCCAAATCCGCCGGGCCGAAGCTGCCGGCGTCGATATCGTGCGGGTGTCCTGCCCGGACGAGGAGTCGACGGCGGCGCTGGGCCAGATCGTAAAGGCGGCCAGGGTTCCGATCGTCGCCGACATCCACTTCCACTACCGCCGCGCTATCGAGGCAGCCGAAGCGGGCGCCGCATGCCTGCGCATCAATCCGGGCAATATCGGTTCGAATGAGCGGGTTAGGGAAGTCATTAAGGCCGCAAAGGATCATGGGTGTTCGATCCGCATCGGCGTCAATGGCGGCAGCCTGGAGCGCGACCTGCTGGAGAAGCATGGCGAGCCCTGCCCGGAAGCCATGGTCGAAAGCGCCCAACGGCATATCAAGATTTTGGAAGACAACGACTTTTTTGAATTTAAGATTTCGTGCAAGGCATCAGACCCGTTGCTGGCCGTTGCCGCCTATCAACAATTGGCAGAGGTCTGCGACTATCCTCTGCATCTTGGCGTTACGGAGGCGGGCGGATTGCGCAGCGGCACGGTCAAAAGCGCGATTGGCCTGGGTTCGCTGCTGTGGGCCGGCATTGGCGATACACTGCGCGTATCGCTCTCCGCGGACGTGACGGAAGAGGTCAAGGTAGGCTTCGACATCCTGAAGTCGCTGGGCCTGCGCCATCGGGGCGTCAATGTCATCTCGTGCCCCTCCTGCGCCCGCCAGCAGTTCGACGTGATCAGCACCGTGCAAGTACTAGAAGAACGCCTGTCTCATATCACTACGCCGATGACGATCTCGGTGATCGGTTGCGTCGTTAACGGGCCGGGCGAAGCGCGCGAGACCGACCTGGGCATCACCGGCGGCGGCAAGGGCACGCATATGGTCTACGTCGCAGGACAGCCGCACCATCGGTTGCAGAATGCCGATATTGTCGATCACATGGTCGGCCTTATTGAGGAAAAGGCGAGAGAAATCGAAGCAGAACGCGCAAACAACCCCCTAGCCGCGGAATAGCCAGTCGCTCGGGCTCTGGCTTACAATGCCAGAGCCGCCAGCGGTACACCGAGGATACTGGTCAGCAATCGCGCCGCATCGACGATATTGGTAACGGTGCTGTCATAGCCGGCCAGGGCATCGCCCGGCAGGATATAGGGATCGAGGTCGTCGCGGTCCGCGCGTTCGCATCGGCAGGTTTGGTGAGATTTGACACAAACACCCTTACCCCAGGCGCGGTGATCGACGACGGTTGCATCAGCGCGTCCTGAAAACAGCCACGGCTCGGCACCACCACCTCATCAGCGGCCAACAGCATGATTTCCGCAAACCGGCGGCCGTTCAAAGCCGGGCCAGCGTCGATCGAAATGCGCTTACCTGCGCGTATGACATTGGCCCCGGCAGGGCATCCGGGGTCTTGAGGAAAAGCGCACCAACTTGGTCCTGCTGTGGCCCAGCCCCTACGCCATTCTGTTGCCGAACGTGATTTCGGCTCCGGTATGGTTGATCGGGATGCGTCGCCTGCGGCCCTGGAACAAAACACCAGGCCCGATGGCGCCCTTATCCACCTTCACCCGATTTGGCGCGGCAATTACCGGCATCGAAGTGCTGAAAGCAATTCGTCTCCAGGCAGATAATACCAACGGCAATTGAAATGGACTCATCGAGACAGTCCTTCACGCTGAGGTGCGAACGAAGTGAGCCTCGAAGCGTCGGCGGCCTTCGAGGCTCGACGTTGCCGAGCACCTCAGGCTGAAGGACGTTACGCGAAGGGTCAAAATCCACCGCCGTTGGTATTACATGCCTGGAGGTTTAAACACCGGCCCGCCACGCTTCAGCGTTGGCGGGGTGCCGCCGCCGTCATCGCCGCCGCTGCCGCCTTGCTTTCCCCCACCGCCGCCGCCACTGCCGTCATCGTTTCCGCCGTCGCCCGCTTTGTCGTTGAATTTTTTGGTCAGAGCCTTGGGTTTCGGCGAAGTGCCAAAGCTTTGTGCGCTTTCATTGAATGTTTTTTTTAATGGCTTCGACGGCTTGGCGTTACCAAAGCCCTTGGCGGGCGGCTTTGGATTGACAGGCTTTGGCACTGCTTTTTGCCCGCGTGCCGCTTTGTTGAACTTAGGGGTGATTTTCGGCGCAGGCTTATACTGCGCTCCGACCGCGGCGGCGTCCTGCCCAACCGTTAGCCGGCCGATTGCCAGCGTTGACGCCTCCAAGTTGGCGCTGGCCATGCAGCCGGCGCAAACGATCAACAGGAGCCGCAGGATTTTGGCGCAATTTAGCGGCAGAAGGGTCATTGCGTTCACCATCCATCGACGCTGGTCGATATGGTCAGGGTGGAATCGCCCATGGTGCAGCCGTACTCGCATTTCGATTGCGAGAGCTTGGCGGAGTACAGGTCGCTGCTGGCGCCGTTGCGGGTCAGCGAGCGGCTCGTCCCGCCGAACCGCCGGGTGACGGCCGCCGTCAGCTTGCGTTCGGCATTGGCGGCCAAGACGCGGGCCGCGCGGTCGCCGCTGCGGACTTTCGCCAATGTCTCTTCGTCCAGCACGACCCCAAACCCGATGAGATCGTCCCCAAGGCCGACAACGTTGCCGCGGTCTGAATCGACCAAGACGATGCCGAACCAGGAATGCCGCAACATCGCGGTGCGCGATGGTATGCGATACTCATAGCGCAATGTGTCTTTGCCGACCTTGTTCAGGCATTCCAGGTCGGCCTTGTCGGCCGGAAGAAAGCATAAGTAGGGATCCGGCGGCGCAATCCGCTGATTGAACTGGTCCAGCCCCATTTGCCCCAGCATGGATGAACCAAAGCCGAACAATCCGCCGTTGCCGCCATCCATCTGCGCCGAATTCATCCCGGTGCCATCCCAAGGCCGAGAGCCGTTGATGACCGGATGAATTTCAAAGCGCAGCGTCAGCTCTCCGGCACGAACCGACCCCAGGCAGAACAGACAATAAGCTATGGTTAACCCTACAAGACGCGCAGCGCCTCCAACCCCCATTGGTCATCCTCCAACCATATCCACCAATCGGCAGCTTATACCAATGGGAGGGCGATCCAAATTGAAAATTGCCGGAGGAGTAGGCTGGGGCCGGCGGTGGAGTTAGGCGGGAAAGAACCGGTTGGCCGGGCGCGGCACGCCCAGGTTCTCGCGCAGAGTCGTCCCCTCATAGGCCGTCCGGAACACGCCCCGCCGCTGCAATTCCGGTACGACGCGGTCAACAAAGTCGTCCAACCCAGCAGGCAGGTAGGGGAACATCATGTTGAAGCCGTCGCTGGCGTCGACTTCGATCCAATGCGCCATCTCGTCCGCAATCTGCGCCGGCGTGCCGACGAAGGACATGCCGCTATAGCCGCCGAGCCGCCCGGCCAGCTCACGCACGGTCAGGCCTTCGCGCTCCACCAGTTTCAGGACGCGCTCGCGCCCGCTGAAGCTGGCCTGGGTCGGCGGCAGGTCATCCACCGGCAAGGGGCCATCCGGGTCATAGACGCTGGCGTCGCACCCCAGCGCGATGGAGAGCGAGGCGATGCCGCTGTCGTAGTGGACCAGGCTATCCAGCAGCGCCCGCTTTTCCCGCGCCTCTGACTCGGTGTCGCCGACGACAACCAGTGCGCCCGGCAGGATTTTCAGATGGTCCGGGTTGCGCCCGACCGCGGCCATCCGGCCCTTAACGTCCTTGTAGAATGCCTGGCCGTCCTCCAGCGTGCGATACGAGCAGAACACCATCTCCGCCGTTTCCGCCGCCAATTGTTTGCCGGCTTCCGACGCGCCGGCCTGCACGATCAGCGGCCAGCCCTGCACAGGCCGGGCGATATTCAGCGGCCCACGCACGTTCAGATACTTGCCCTTGTGGTTCAGGACGTGCATGCGCTCGGGGTTCCAGAAAATGCCGCTGTCGACATCGCGGATGAAGGCATCCTCGGCAAAGCTGTCCCAAAGGCCCGTCACCACGTCATAGAACTCTCGGGCGCGGGCATAGCGCTCGTCATGTTCCATCTGTTCCTCGAAGCCGAAGTTCAGGGCGGCGTCGGGGTTGGAGGTGGTGACGATATTCCAGCCGGCGCGGCCGTTCGAGATATGATCCAGCGAGGCAAAGCGCCGGGCGATCATGTAGGGCGGCTCGAATGTGGTTGACGCAGTGGCGATCAGGCCCAGGTGCTTGGTGTGCATCGCCAGCGCCGGCAACAGGGTCAACGGGTCGAAGCTGGTGACGGTGGCAGACCGCTTCAGCGCCTCAATCGGCATGTTCAGCACGGCCAGATGATCCGCCATGAAGAAGGCGTCGAACAGACCTTCCTCCAACTTTTTGGCATAGCGGATCAGCGCTTCCAGGTTGAAGTTCGCATCCGGCGTACCGCCGGGATAGCGCCATGCGGCGGTGTGGATGGAGACCGGGCGCATAAACGCGCCAAGCTTCATCTGGCGTTTGGCTTTGGGCATGGTGGCTCTGGATCGTTGGGCGGGTACCGAACGGCGACACTAACCGATACCGGCAACTCTTGCCAGGAAGCCTCGTGCGCAGGATACTTTCGCCATGCGTAAAAATCGCGAACTCGCAAAACAATGGTAGGAAACAGAAACGATGGACGCCGACCATAAGAAAACAGCTCTCCGCATGATCCCTTATGGAATTTACGTGCTGACGGCTGAAGCCAATGGCCAAACTGCTGCTGCCACGGTCAACTGGGTCACTCAAACGTCTTTCAATCCGCCGCTGGTCGCGGTTGCCGTGAAGGCGGATTCCGGTGCGCGCAGCATCGTCGAGGCCGCCGGGTCCTTTGCGTTGAACGTGCTGGGCAAGGGCCAGCAGGGCACCGCGTTTGGTTTTTTTAAGACGGTCGAGCGCGATGGCGCTATGCTGGGCGGTGAGAAGGTGCGCAACGGCAGCAGTGGCGCGCCGATCCTGGAAAGCGCACCCGCTTCCGTCGAATGCAAAGTCGCGGAAATCGTCAGCCGCGGCGACCATCATATCGTCATTGGTGAGGTTGTGGACGCCAACGTTGCCAAGCAGCCTGATGGCAGGGCCGACGACGCCACGTTGCATATGCGCGATCTGGGCGACAAGGTGTTCTACGGCGGCTGAGCCGCGCTTCACCATTTTGCTCGCAACGCCTGTCCCGGACTGGCTGGGGCAGGCACTGCTGCATGTTGTTTTACCTCCACGAGGCCAATCATGAGCAGCGAAGATCTCTTGTTCGAGGTCAAAGACCACATCGCCCGCATCACGCTGAACCGTCCGGCGCAGCGAAATGCCCTGACCGCGGATATGCGCGAGCGGCTGAGTGAGCATTTGCAGCAGATCTCAGACGATCCGGATATTCGGATTGCCATCGTGACTGGCGCGGGTGGGGTGTTCTGCGCAGGTGCAGACCTGAAGCAACGGGCGGCCACAGGCGGCGCGCGGGCGGAAGACGGTTCGCCGGCCTCGGTGCTGGCGCCGGACCCGAACGCCCGCTGGTCGACGCTGAAGGTCGCCAAGCCGCTGATTGCTGCGATCGACGGCTATTGCCTGGCAGGCGGCATGGAATTGGCGCTGGCCTGCGATATCCGCATTTGCACCCCAACAGCCCAATTCGGACTGCCGGAGGTGATCCGAGGTTTCTTCCCTGGTGGCGGCGGTCCGCAGCGGATCATGCGGGCGATTCCGCAATCGATGGCGATGGAGTTGCTGCTCACCGGCGACCGGATCGATGCCGAAGCGGCATTGCGCTCTGGCCTGGTCAGCCGGATGGTTGCGGTTGAAGACCTGATGCCGACAGTAGATAAACTGGCCGCCCGCATTGCCGGTCACGCGCCGCTGGCGGTGCGAACGGTCAAGGAAATTGCGGTGAACGCGCTGGACCAGACACTAGAGCAATCGCTGCGTTTCGGCGACCAACTCCGCTGGATTATCGGCCAGACCGAAGACGCCAAGGAAGGCCCCCGCGCGTTTGCGGAAAAGCGCGATCCTCAGTTTAAGGGCCGCTAGCCCAGGTTTTTCTTTTTCTTAGCTGCCAGGAAGCACGACATGCTGAAAATCTATCATTCTCCCGGAACCCGCGGCTTTCGCGTGATGTGGGTGTGCGAGGAACTGGGGGTTCCGTATGAGATCCAGCCGGTGAACTTTTCGGTTGAATACCGGCGCACGGCGGAATGGCGGGCGATGCACCCGGTCAGCAAGGTGCCGGTGATGGATGACGGCGACCTGCGCATGCACGAGTCCTGCGCCATGATCCAGTATATCCTGGCCCGCTATGGCAACGGCCGGCTGCAGCCCGCAGAGGGCGATCCGGCCTATGCGCATTTCCTGCAATGGCTTTGGTTCTCGGAATCGACCTTCCAGCGCCCATTAGGCGAAATCACCAACCACCGCCGCGAGTTCAGCCCGGAACTGCCGGCGGTCGTCGCCGAAATGAAGGCGCGCGCCACCCAATGCGTCGATGCGTTGGATGAAGCTTTGGCCGGCCGGCCCTACCTGCTGGGCGACCAGATGACGGCGGCGGACTTGAGCAACGCCTATGTGCTGCGCGGCTATGCCCGCAACGTCGGCGTGCCTCTGCCCGCCAATGTGCAGAGGTTCTGGGACCGCATGACGGCGCTGCCCAGCTATGCGCGGGTGGTGAAGGCCGATGCGGATACCGGCGCGCGCCTGAAATAAGCGCACGGTTCGCAAACCGTATCCTCTGCCAATCCCGATCCGCCTGGATCGGGCGTTGCTCTAGCCATCGAAGTTGCGCCCATGAGTGCGATTGCCTTTCTGGACTATGTGGGCGTGGCCCTGTTTGCGGTGACGGGCGCGCTGTCCGCCTCGCGCAAGCAGATGGACATTATCGGCTTTATGTTCCTGGCGACGGTGACGGGTGTCGGTGGCGGCACGGCGCGGGATCTGATCCTCGACGTGCCGGTCTTCTGGGTGCAACAGCCTGTCTATATCCTGCTCTGCGCCGGCGCGGCGGTGGTCACGTTCTTCACCGCGCATCTGGTCGAGTCGCGCTATCGTTGGCTGCTCTGGCTCGATGCGATTGCGCTGGCCGCCTATGGCGTGTTCGGCGCCTACAAGGGGTTTGCGGTCACGGGGTCGCCCTATGTGGCGGTGGTGATGGGGATGCTGACCGGCACGCTCGGCGGCATCCTGCGCGACGTGCTGGCGAACGAGCCTTCGGTGCTGATGCGCAAAGAGATTTACATCACCGCTGCGATGGCCGGGGCGGTTAGCTATCTTCTGGCCAGTGGCGCGGGGTTGCCGGTGTTTGCGGCATCCGGCGTTGGTTTTTTTGTGGCGCTCTGTATTCGTGGCGGTGCGCTGACATTCGGATGGAACCTGCCGCCCTACAAGTCGCGCCCCGGCCGGATGCCGCGTAATGGTTCGTCCGGGCCATAAGCCGGCGTGGGCGGCTCAGGCCGGCTGTACCGACCGAACCCGCTCCCGCCAGAGGGCATAGAGGCCGCCGGCGATGACCAGGGCGCCGCCGGCAAAGGTCCAGGCGTCGGGGATGTGGTCGAACACCAGCCAGCCGACAATGACCGCCCACAGCGGCAAGCCGTAGTTGAATGGCTGCAGCGCCGACGCAGGCGCGCTCTCGTAGGCTTTCACCAGCAGGATATGGCCGGCCGATCCCATCACGCCGACGCCGGCCAGCAGCAGCCATTGCTCCAGGTTCGGTGGTTGCCAGACGAACAGGCCAGCGATCGAATAGACGACAAGGCCGACGGTGGCAGTGTACAGCACCGTCGTCTCCGACCGATCATAGGCCGAGACCTGACGCAGCAGCACCTGATAGGCCGCCCAGCCGACAGTCGCCAGCAGCGGCAGCAGGGCGGGCCAGCCGAACACGCCGGACCCTGGCCGGATGATGATCAGCACGCCGATAAAGCCGACCGCAACCGCGGTTTTGCGGTGCGGGCCGATGGTCTCTCCCAGAAAGAGCACGGCCATCACCATGACCAGCAACGGCGCGGCGGCGGCGATGGCGTGCACGTCGGCCAGATGCATGTAGACGAAGGCATGGATGAACAGGGCCATCTCTGCCATCAGGATCGCCGAGCGTGCGATCTGCACCAGCGGACGCTTGGACCGATAGGCGGCCTTCAGCCCGATGGCGCGGTGTGCCATCCAGGCTGCGACACAGAAAAACATCCAGTACCGAACAGCCAGGATCTGTCCGACGGCCAGATCCTGCACCAGCAGCTTGGACAGCGCGTCCATCGTGCCGATGATGACCATGGTCATGCAGAGCAGGCCGATGGCGCGCATGATATTGTTCTGCATGAGGCGGGATGCCTTCTGGGGGCGGCGCGGGGGAAGGGGGCGGGCAAATTGCCAGCCGCCCTGATAGCCGGCTTAGATCACGCCGTCAGTGCGTAATTTTGCAACATCCAGGCCGAGGGCGCCCAGCACCTCGTCCGTGTGCTGGCCGAGGCGGGGCGGGCTGGTGCGTGGCGCGGTGACCTCGCCATTCGCCTTGAAGCCGAGGCTGGGTAGCGCGACCTCTCGGGACATACCCTCCAGCGCCACCTTCTGCATCAGGCCACGGGCGGCGAGCTGCGGCTCGGCCAGGGTCTCGTGCATCTTGCGCACGCGCACGCCCGGAACGCGCGCTTCGTCCAGCACCGCCTCCCACTCTGCGGCGGTTTTGGTGCGGAACAGGGCCGCGAACTCCGCCCGCAAGGCCGGGATGTTGTTCTTGCGCGCGGCCGGCGTGGCGAAACGGGTATCTTCGGCCAGATCGGACCGGCCAACCGCCTTGCAGAGCGTATGGAACTGCCGCTCGTTGTTGGCGGCCAGCATGATCAGGCCGTCCTGCGTTTCATAAGTGCCGGACGATGGCGAGCCACTGAACGCCTCATTCCCGGTCGGCGGTGGCGAGTTGCCGGTCTCCATGGTCGAGACCGCCAGCGAGGCCATCAGCAGCATGGCCGAATCCAGCATGGCGACATCCACCCGCTGGCCTGTGCCCGTCCGCTCGCGCTCCAGCAGGGCGGAGACGACGGCGAACGCGCCCATCAGGCCGGTGGCGTAGTCGATATAGGGGCTGCCCACCTTGTTCGGCACGCTCTCCGGCGTGCCGGTCGTGTGCATGATGCCGACCATGCCCTGAATGATGTGATCGTAGGCCGGGCGGTGGCCGATAGGCCCGTCCTGGCCGTAGGCGCTCAAAGAGGCGTAGACCAGACGCGGGTTCAGGCCCTTCACGTCTTCGTAGCCGATGCCAAGGCCAGCAGCGGTGCCGGGCTTGAAGTTCTCGACGAAGACGTCCGCGCCTTCGATCAACTGCTTCAGCACCGCCACGCCCCCGGGCTTTTTCAGGTTCAGGGTGACGGATTTCTTGTTGCTGTTCTGGGTCAGGAAACTCAGCGCGAAACCGGCCTCCTTCAACTCCTCGTCATTGCCGCCGGCACGGGTCCAGTCGCCCTGGCCCGGCATCTCGACCTTGATGACCTCCGCCCCCATGAGGGCAAGCTGATAGGTGCAATAGGGGCCGGCCAGCACCTGCGTTACATCGATGACGCGCTTGCCGAGGAGTGGTTGGAACATGCGATTCTCTCATCGTCATTGCGAGCATAGCGAAGCAATCTGGCCGCATTTGCGCTGAACATATTCGGACAGATTGTTTCGTCGGCTCCGCCTCCTCGCAATGACGGGGCAGACGGCGGAGCCCGTTGAAGGTGGGAAGCGCCTACTTCGCCTCGTAGCCAGAGGCCTCGATCATGGCCTTGTTGGCAGCGTCGGACTCATTCATGAATTTGACCGCGCCTTCGACACCGACATAGTTGACCGGCATCATGATCTTCTCGGAAATGTTGGCCATGTCCTTGGAGGCTGCCGCGACTTTCATCGCTGCCGCCATCTTGGCAATGATCGCCTTGTCGGTGCCTTTCGGGAAGGCGACGACGGTCGGCGCATCGCCGGCGAGACCATAGCCGAGTTCAACCAGGCTTGGTACATCCGGATATTGCGTCTGACGATTGGTGGTCACGGCTGCCAAGGTCTTGAACTTGCCCGGATAGCGCGAGTGAACGCCGCCGGAATAGGCCGCGTCAACCTGATTGCCGAGCACGAGCTGCACCATGCCGGCACCGCCCTTGGTCGGGATATAGTCGATCTGAAGCCCCTCTTTTTTGGCGATCAACTCCATCAGGATGCGAGCGAACGGGCTGAGCGCGGCGTATTTCAGGCCCGGGTTGGCCTTGGCGTGGGCGATATAGCCCTTCCAGTCGTTGAACGGCGCGTCAGCCGGCGCGACGATGGCCGGTTGGAACTCGGTCACCAGGGCCGAATACTCGAAGTCGTCCTTGGTATATCCGATGTCTAGCTTCAGGTAGGGGTTCAGCGTGATGCCCGTGGACGCGCCGAAGAAGAACACGGAGCCGTCAGCTGGCTGTTCCTTCAGCCAGACCAGCGACGCCGCCTGGCCGCCGCCCGGCTTGTTCAGCACCTTGACCGGCACGCCCAACTCTTTGCCGAGTTCCTTGGCCAGCACGCGGCCTTTGGTGTCGGTGCCGCCGCCGGCCTTATAGCCGATCAGCATGGTAATCGGGCCTTCCGGCCATTCGGCCTGTGCCGGCAGGGCAGAGAGCGCAACGGCCGCGATAGCGCTGGCGGCGACGCCGAGGGTTTTCAGGAATTTCATGGGTTAGTCTCCCTTTTCTGCGACCTAGTTGGCCGACTCGGTTGAAACCTTCTTCCGGCGCAGGATGGCGAGAACGCCGACGATGGTCAGCACCCAGAACACAATGGCGACCGGATGGTCCAGCATTGCCTCCGGCGTGCCTTTGAGGAGGCCGATGGACTGGCGCAGGGCCAGTTCGAATCCATCGCCAATAACGAAGCCGATCAGGAACGTCACAAAGCCGAAATCATACTTGCGGGCGAAAAAGCCGATGACGGCGAACACTGCCATGACATAGAGCCCGAACATGCCGCCGCCCTGCAGGTAGGACCCCAGGCAGCAGAGAAACACGACAGACGAAAGCACCAGCGACGGTGACAGCTTGATGATACGGGCAAACACGTTCTGCCCGAAATAGCCGATCCCGAGCAGGATGAGCGAGGCCGCCAGCATCGAGGCATAAATGCCCTGCATCAGTTCCGCCTGCTCCAGGAACATCAGCGGGCCCGGTGTGACGCCCTGGATGACGAATGCGCCGATCAGGATGGCGGCGATGACGCTGCCGGGAATGCCCAGCGCGAACAGCGGCACGAAGCTGGCCGGAACGACGGCATTGTCGGCGCTCTCGGTCGCGGCAACGCCCTCAATGGCGCCATCGCGCTCGAACGAGTCAGGGTCTTTTGCCGCGCGGCGGGCCATGCCGTAGGAGAGGAAGGAGCCGGTGCTGGCGCCCAGGCCCGGCAGAATGCCGATAAAAATGCCGACGCCGGTGCCGCGGATAATGGCGCGCGCGGATTTCTTCCAGTCCTCCCACGTGACATAGGCGTCTTCGGGCTTGCCGGAGCCGCGCAGCAGGTCGGTCTCGGCCTCCAGCCGGCGGCGGTCGCCGATCTGCACCATCATCTCGCTCAGCGCCAGCATGCCGATGGCGACGGGGATCAGCGGCAGCCCCTCGTAGAGATCGAACGAGCCGAAGGTAAACCGCTCGGTCGAGGTCTCGATCTCTGTCCCGACGGTCGAGCAGAGAATGCCGAACAGGCCGGCAATCAGGCCCTTGACCAGCGACTTGCCGGAAAGCGCCGCGATGAACGTCAGCGAGAAGGCCAGGATCGCCACCAACTCAATCGGGCCGATGCCTAGCGCGTAATCGGCCAGCGATTGCGCCGAGAGGATCAGCACACAGGTAGAAACAAAGTCGCCGATGACGCTGGCGTAGAGCCCCATTTTCAGGGCCTTCTGCGCCTTGCCGGCGCGCGCGAGCGGATAGCCGGCCATCGCCGTCGGCGCCGACGAGGGCTCGCCCGGCGTGTTCATCAGGATGGCGGAGACGGCGCTGCCTGCCGTCGAGCCCTTGGAAATGCCGATCAGGAAGGCGATGGCGGCCAGCGGCTCGATATAGAAGGTGATCGGAATGGCGACGGCTGTCGCCGTGCCCTTGCCGAGCCCTGGCAGCGCACCGACCAGATAGCCGATGGCGACGCCCATGAAGATGAAGGAGACGTTATAGAACGTCAGCGCGGCGCCAAAGCCGGCAATCAATTCGTCCATCATAGGATTGCCGTCCCCAGGAACTCATAAAACAGCAGATAGACAATGGCGACGAGGCTGCCCGGCAGCGCCAGCAGCAGGTACCAGCGCCGTTCTTCCATGTAGAGCATGGTCGCGAGCGTGACGAAAAAGCCGGCGGCGGCCGGGTGGACGTGCTCGAACAGGGCGACGGCGGCCAGGATAATGACCACCACCGCCACCAATGCCCGCCATTCGCTGGCCTTGGGCGGTTTGATGTCCGGCGTCTTGCCACGCAGCGCGTTGAGCGTCAGGACGGCGGCCAGAATAGTGATGCCGACGGCGCAAATCTGCGGCAGCAGGTCCGGCGGCACAGCCGCGCCCGTATCCTGCTCTGTCTGCGCCGGAATAATGACAAACAGCAGCAACAGGCCACCGAGCATCAGAAATACACCGGCTATGAGGTCGGCTTTCGGCATGTCCTCGCCTGAGTCCTTGGTGTTGCGGTCGTATGCGACCTTTGGACAAGACCCTAACCTCAGTGGCAGCCCAGGCCAACCCTTTCAAACGCTAGAGCAGATCCCAATCCGATAGGATCGGGTGGATCTGCTCTAACTTTATGGATGGCGAGCAACTTCTCCCGATCAAATGACGCCAATTGTTCGGGCGTTGCTCTAGACGGTCAGGTAACCGCCATCCGACATCAGGATATGGCCGGTAACGTATTTGGCGAGGTCGCTGGCCAGGAACACGGCGGGGCCGGCGATATCCTCCGGAGTGCCATGGCGGCCGAGCGGGATGTGGGTCATGAAGCGTTCCAGCATCGGCGGGTTTTTCATGATGCCGTTCTCGTTCAGCGGCGTCGCGATCAGGCCGGGGCCGATGGCGTTGACGCGGATGCCATACTTGCCCAGCTCTGCCGCGAGGCCGACGGTAAAGCCCTTCACCGCGTGCTTCGACGTGGTGTAGGCGACGCAGTTCGGCGTGTGCACGAAGCTCTGGATCGAGCCGATGGAGATGATCCGGCCCTTGGTCGCCTTCAACTGGTCGAGAAAGGCATAGGTGGTGTTGAAGACGCCGTTGACGTTGATGCCGATGGTGTCGTCCCAGTCCTCAACGGCATTCTCCGTATCCAGCGTGGCGCGCCGGACGATGCCGGCGTTGTTCACGAGGATGGAGAGGTTGCCCACCTCCGCCTTGACCTTGGCGGCCAGCGCATCGCAGGCGGCGCGGTCGCGCACGTCCAATGCCTCGGCCCGGGCGGAGTTGCCGCCGATCATGGCAACGGTCTCCGCCGCGCCGGCGGCGTTGATGTCGGCGGCGATGACGGTCGCGCCCTGCTCGGCATAGGCCTGGGCTATACCGCGGCCAATGCCGCTGCCGCCGCCGGTGATTAGGGCGATGTGGCCGTCGAGAAGTCCGGTCATGGTAATGGGTCCTTAGTTTGGAGGGTGGGCCGGCAGCGCCTCGCGGAGCAGGCGGCCGAAGGTGATCATTTGCGGGCTGGTGCCCTGGTAGGTCTCGATGGCGGCCAGAATGTGCTCGACCGGAGCATCGGCGGGCGGCGGCGGCGCCGGCGGCAGCACGGCCAGGAATTCCGGCACGGCGCCAGCGATGCGGCGGCGGAGCTCATGGCACTCGGCGGTCACGGTGGGGTCGGTGAAGACGGGGCCGAGCTGGGTGACGGCATGCGCCAAATAGGCCGGCCAGTGCGCCAGCTGGCGGTAGAGGCCGGGAACGAAGGTCTCGCCGTCCATGTCGGTCGCGAGTTGCAGCAGCACATCGCGCACGTCGCTGCCGCCCGCCTCCAGCGGCAGGGTTGCGGGTGGGTCCGGGAACCGATGTTGCGGTCGCCATTCCACTGCCGGCGCCGGGCCGCCGCCGGTCACCATGCCCTGCAACAGCGCGCGCACGGTCGCGCCGGTCGCCATGTTCAACGGCGCCACCGTCTCGAACGAGCGGCAGACAGCGCGGATAGTCTCCAGCGCTTCGGCATCGACGCCCAACACCCGCAAGGCGGCGGGCGAGAGCTTTGGCAGCGGTTGCAGGTTCACCTCTGCTGCCAGCGCCCAGGCGCGCTCCGGCAAAACGCCGGCGGCGAAGGCCGGGCGCACCGCCTCCCACGCCCACTCCAGCACGCCCGGCAGGGTCGCCAGATGGCGTTGCAGGGAGGAGACATAGGGCACGCCGTAGAAATGGCGGATCTCGGCATAGATTTCGGCAACCCGCCCGGTGGCGTCCGCCTCGGCGAGTTCGGTGAAGCCCTTACTCATGGCTAAAACCCCTCAAAACGGTGGCACCTCGCCAGGGCGTGGGTCGATGGGCAGCAGCTTGGCGAGGCCGGTCATCTCCTCAAACACGGCGGCGATGGCCAGCAGGCCGGCCTCATCCTGGGGCGGGCCCACCAATTGCAGGCCGATAGGCCGGCCAAAGTCGTCGAAGCCCGCCGGCACGCTGATCGCCGGGCAGGCGGTCATCGAGATGGCCGAGGTGGTCAGTGAGCCGGCGATATAGTTCTCGATCTGCACGCCATCGACGGTATCGACATAGCGCAGGTCCACGTCGAACGGCGGTACGTTCACCACCGGGCAGGCGAGGAAGTCGTAAGTGTCGAAGAACGCCAGCACCCGCCGGTAGAACGCGCCGCGCTCCCGCTCGGCCCAGGCCAGTTGTTCCGGGGTTTGCGCCAAGCCTTTCTCGGTATTCCAGAGGATGTCGGCTTTGAGTTGGTCGCGGTGATGCGCCATCTCCTTGTGCCGGTTCACGACGAAGATCTGCGCACGCAGGATCTGGAACACCTCGGCGATGGTGCCGAGGGCGGGGAAGGCCTCCTCGACCACGCAGCCCATATCCTCGAACTTGTAGGCCGCGGCCTCTGTCACCTCGCGCACCGCACGGGCGACGGGGACGGTGCCGCCATAGTCAAGGGTGAAGCCGATGCGCTTGCCGGCCAGGCCGTTACGGCCATTGGCCAGAGCCGCCATGGTCGTGTCGAAAAAGCTGCGGGCCGGCGGATGTATGGTCAGCGGATCGCGGTTATCGCGACCCGTGATGGCGTCCAGCATCAGCGCCAGATCCGGCACGTCGCGCGCCATCGGCCCCTCGACCGAGGAGGGCGAGAACAGGTTGCCGACTGTGCCGCGCGTCACCCGCCCGGGCGAGGGCCTAAGCCCGACAACCGAGCAGAAACTGCCGGGCTTGCGCAACGATCCGCCATGGTCGGAGCCGTGCGCCAGCCAGATCTCGCCGGTTGCCAGCGCGACCGCGGAACCGCCGGAGGAACCGCCGCAGGTCAGCGACGTGTTCCAAGGATTGCGGGTTTTGCCGAACACCTCGTTAAAGGTGGAGCCGCCCGCCGCAAATTCCGGCGTGTTCGACTTGGCCAGCACCAGCCCGCCGTTTGCCTCCAACCGCTCTATCATCGGGTGGGAGAAGTCGGGCACGTAATCCTTATAGATGGGCGAGGCGTAGGTGGTGCGGACGCCTTCCACCTCCATCATATCCTTGATCGCCACCGGCAGTCCGGCCAGCCAGCCGCGACCGCCCTCTGGCCGCAGCGGCAGCGTCTTGGCTTTTTCGCGTGCGCGGTCGGGGCAGAGGGTGGGCAGGGCGTTGACCGCGGGCTCCACCTGTTCGATGCGGGCCAGGGCGGCGTCGATCAACTCCAGCGGCGAGACCTCGCCGACCTCCAGCAACTGCACCACCTCGCGGGCGGGCAGGCGGGTTAACGAAAGGTCCGCGCTCATGAGCCGAACCGCTGGCGCAGGAAGCCGGTGAGTGCGGCGAACTCCGCCCGTCCGGCCGGACCGCCATCGCGCAGGCGCAGGAAGCCGTGGATGAAGCGGGCGGCGCAGCGATAGGTGACCGGCACGCCGGCGGCCTTCAGGCGCTGGGCATAGTCAAAGCCATCGTTGTAAAGCGGGTCGTATTCCGCTGTGACGACATAGGTCGGCGGCAGGCGCGACAGGTCGGTGGCGCAGGCCGGGGTGGCGTAGGGGTCTTTGGATGGCTGCTCTGTCAGGTACCAATCCCAGTATTGCTTCATGCTGGCCGTGGTCAGGCCGGGCGGCGTGGCGTTGTAGCTGAAGGATGGGGCCGACAGGTCATCGGTCAGGCAGGGGTAGATCAAAACCTGTGCAGCGATGTTCGGGCCGCCACGGTCGCGCGCGGCGAGGCAGACGGCGGCAGTCAGGCAGCCACCGGCGCTGTCGCCCGCCACGGCGATCCGGCTGGCGTCTATGCCGAGCGATGCAGCATTGGCGGCGATATGGGCGACGACGCCATAGCAATCATCGAACAATTCCGGATGCTTGTTCTCCGGCGCGAGCCGGTAGTCGACGCTGACACACACAGCGCGCGCATCGACGGCCAGGCCCCAGCCGGTGCTGTCGCTGGTTTCCGGCGAGCCCTTCATGAAGCCGCCACCATGAATATAGACGACGCAGGGCGCGCGCTGCGGCAGGCCCTTGGGGCGATAGATGCGGACGGGCACGGGCTGACCATCGAGCCGCGGCATGGTCGTATCCTGCACGTCCAGCCCTTCAGGCCGGGGCGGCTTGACGGCGGCTGCAGCGGCATCGAAGACCGCGCGCATTTCCGCCAGCGTGGTAGCCGGCGCCTGCACGGCACGGGCGTCGATCAGTGGCTGCATTTCGGGGTGGGTGTCATAGCGGCCGGGCATGGCGGGACTCCTGAAGCGGGATCGTGTTTGCGGCAAGGATAGGCACAAGGGCGTCGGAAACGCTATACCGGAAGCAGCAGAAAATCCGCCGCCCGCAAGGACCGCTGCCATGACCCAATCGCCCGCTGCCAATCCGGCTCTTGCCCAGGGGTTTGAACTCGCCGGCGCGCCGCCATCGTTCCTGGCCGATCCCTACCCCACCTACCGGGCCTTGCGCGAGCATGCGCCGGTGAAGCGGCTGGCCGATGGCTCTGTGTTTCTGACCCGCTATGCCGATTGCCTGGCGGTCTATAAGGACCCGGCGCGGTTTCTGTCAGACAAGCGGCAGGCGTTCCGGCCGGTGTTCGGCGATGGCTCGCCGCTGTATGAGCACCACACCACCAGCCTGGTCTTCAACGACCCGCCGCTACACACCCGCGTGCGGCGGCTGCTGGCCCCGGCCTTCACGCCGCGGGCTTTGCAGACGCTGCGGCCTCGCGTCGAGGCCTTCGTCGACCAATTGCTGGACGAGGCCGAGGCCAAAGGCGAGTTCGACCTGATCGGCGACCTCGCCAGCGCCCTGCCGGTGCAATTGATCGGCGACATGCTGGGCGTACCGGAGGATGAGCGCGGGCCGCTGCGCGCCTGGTCTTTGGCCATCCTGGGCGCGCTGGAGCCGCGGCCTTCCGCGGAGGTGCTGGCGGTGGGCAACAAGGCGGTGGCGGACTTCAAGGATTTCCTGCGCGACCTCATCGCCCGTCGTAAGGCCGGGGAGTTGCCGGCGGTCGAGGGTGAAATCCTCTCCAAGCTGATGGCGGAAACGCATGAGGGTGACCGGCTCAGCGAGTTGGAACTGCTGCATAACTGCATCTTCCTGCTGAACGCCGGCCACGAGACCACCACCAACCTGATTGGCAACGGGGTGGAGGCGCTGTTCCGCCACCCGGCCGAGTTCCGGCGTCTGTGCGACGATTCCGGCCTGATCGAAAGCGCGGTCGAGGAGATGCTGCGCTTCGAAAGCTCGAACCAACTGGGCAACCGGCAGGCGGCAGCGGATTGCGAGATCGGCGGCGAGCGCATCGCAGCCGGCACCTACATCCATCTGTGCATCGGTGCGGCCAACCGCGACCCGGCGGAATTCGCCCAGCCGGAGCGGCTCGACCTGGCGCGTGCACCGAACCGGCACCTGGCCTTCGCCACTGGCATTCATGTCTGCGCCGGCGCGGCGCTGGCGCGGATGGAGGGGCAGGTTGCCATTGGCAAGCTGGTGCAGCGGTTTCCTCGCTTGTGTCCGGCTGGTGCGCCGGTTCGCGGTGGGCGGGCGCGGTTCCGTGGCTTTCTGAAATTGCCGGTTCGTATTGCTCCGGACAAATCTCAGTCGTGACTAAGAGGCCTCATGGAATAACTACTCAGTTACGCAACATATCGGTTGGCATAGTTCGTATTTCCGCATACTAT
>JAPOJR010000058.1 GCA_029978325.1 Alphaproteobacteria bacterium
GTGGAATTTTCGAATTTGACATTTGGTGCGGAGCTTCGGGCAGAGTGGGTGCCAAATGTCCAACTCATTTCACTAGACCTGCCCCCCGCGCCTCGGTTGCGCTCGCCATTCAGGCCGCCGCAATCGCCGCCCAGTCGATGGGCTTGTGCCGGTCGAGCATTCGGGTCGCCGCCGGCATCTCGTATTTCAGGCCGGTGGCGCAGTTGAACAGGACGCAGCTTTCGTCCGCCCGGATGCGGCCGTCAGCTCGTGCTTTCCGGTAGGCCGCGTAGGTGGCCGCGCCCTCTGGGCAGAGCAGCAGACCCTCGTCGCGTGCGATCTCCTCCTGCGCCGACTGGATGGCCTCGTCCTCGACAGCGATGGCGAAGCCCTTCGACTCGCGCACCGCATCCAGGATCAGGAAATCGCCGATGGCCTGGGGTACACGCACACCGTAGGCAATGGTCTTGGCGTTCTCCCAGCGGGTGGCGTGGCGCTCGCCGGCCTCGAACGCGCGGACCATCGGCGCGCAGCCCGCGGCCTGCACCGCTACCATGCGCGGGCGCTTCGATCCGATCAGGCCGATGGCCTCCAGCTCGTTGAACGCCTTCCACATGCCGATCAGGCCGGTGCCGCCGCCTGTGGGGTAGAGGATTACGTCCGGCACCTGCCAGCCAAGCTGTTCGGCCAGTTCCAGGCCCATGGTCTTTTTGCCCTCGATCCGGTAGGGCTCCTTCAGGGTGGAGGTGTCGAACCAGCCCATGGGTCCCTTGCCCTCGCCGACGATCTTGCCGCAATCGTCGATATAGCCGTTGACCTTCCAGACCTTGGCGCCCTGCAACTGGATCTCGCGCACGTTGATGTCCGGCGTGTCCTCCGGGCAGAAGATATAGGCCTCCATGCCGCCGCGCCGGCAGTAGGCGGCCATGGCGGCGCCGGCATTGCCGTTGGTCGGCATGGCGACGCGCTTGATGCCCAGTTCCTTGGCCATGGAAACCGCCATGACCAATCCCCGCGCCTTGAACGAGCCGGTCGGCAGCCGGCCCTCGTCCTTGACGATGATCGGGGCTGACGCACCGTTGGATTTCTCGACCGCCGGCAGGCGCACCAGCGGCGTCATGATCTCGCCAAGCGTGGTGATGTTCTCCTTGCGGCGGACCGGCAGCAGTTCGCGGTAGCGCCACATGGTCGCCGCGCGGCTGGCCAGGACGTCCTTGGTCAACGCCTTTTTCACGCCTTCCAGGTCATAGCGCACCAGCAGCGGCTTTCCCGCCTTGGAGAGATTCTGGATCGTGTCCGCCTCATAGCGGTCGCCCTCGTAACCGCATTCCAGGTGCGTGACAAAGGTTTCGGTCTCGGGAATGCCATGCGGGTCGATCATGATGGGCCTCTTGCTGTAGGGTAGCGCGCAGCATAGCCCCTATACCGCAAGAGACCAGAGCCGATGCGCCTCGCCATTGCCGGATTTGCGCTGGAAAGCGTGACCTTTCTGCCGGAGACCACCGACATCCCCGATTTCGAGCGCGGCGCGCTGCGCGGGCCGGCGCTGGTGGAGGGGCTGGCGGGAACCAATACCTCGCTCGGCGGCTTCCTGGAGGTGTGCAAGGCCGAGGAGATTGAGCCGGTCGGCCTGGTCTGGGCCGGCGCCGGTGCTGCGGCCAGCGCCAGCGAGGCGGCGTTCGACAAATACGTCGGCGAGATCGTCGCCGGGCTGGCGCGGGTGAAGGGCGAGGTCGACGGCCTGTTGCTGCACCTGCATGGCGCGCTCGCAACGCCCTCGCGCCGCAATGCCGACGCGCAGGTATTGCAGGCGATCCGGGCGGAGGTCGGGCCGGACTTCCCCATCGCCGTCGCCTTCGACCTGCACGGCAATATCGGACCGGACGTGGTGGACGCTGCGACGGTTCTGGCTGGCTACCACTACTCCCCGCACACCGACATGGCTGTGACCGGCAAGCGCGCCGCACGGATGCTGAATGCCAGGCTGCGGGGAGAGCAGGGCCTCGCCATGGGCTATGCCCGGCCTGGGATTATCCTGCCGTCGATCTTTTCCGCCACCTGCCTGGAGCCACTCGCGACGCTGATGCAGCACGCGCGCGACCTGGAACTGCACACGCCGGGCGTGCTGGATATCTCGATCTTCTGCGGCTTCGCCTATGCGGATGTGCCGGACTGCGGCATGAGCATGGTCGTCGTCACGGACGGCGACGCGGGCCTCGCCCAGCGCACCGCCGACCGCCTCGCCGGCCTGGCGCGCGACTGGCGCTCGGTGCTGTTCCGGCGGGAACTGGTGCTGGACGTGGCAACCGGCGTTTCGCAGGCGCTGGAGATTGCCGGGAACGCGAGCAAGCCCGTCTGCGTGCTGGAGCATGCGGACCGCCTGAACGATTCGACCTATACCCTGCGGGAGTTGCTGGCGCGCGACCTGGGCGGCGCCAAGGTGTTCGCACCCTTCATGTTCGATCCCGAAAGCGCCGCCGCCTGTGTTGCCGCCGGAACGGGCGCGAGCATCGACCTGCAACTCTGCGGCAAGACCTCCCCGCAGGCGGGCAGGCCGCTCAACGTCACGGCGAAGGTGATCTGGGCCGGCGAGAAAACCGTCAAGGTGACCGGCCCGCTTTATACCGGCGCCACTTTCAAGCTGGGCAACGCTGCGGTTCTCGACGTAGGCAACGGCGTCACGGTCTCGCTGATCTCGATCCAATGGAGCGCCATTGACCGCGACCCGTTCGACCAGTTCGGCCTGAAGCCAGAGGATTTCGATATCATCCTGCTGCGCTCGAAAACCCACTTCCGCCACGTCTACACGCCGCTATGCGAGGAAATCCTGATCGTCGACACGCCGGACTGGGGACCAGCAGACGTGACCACGCTGCCGTATGAATTCGCGGACAGGAAATCGTTTCCGTTCGTGGCGTGACGCACCGCCCCGCTTGCAGCGTACGGCATGCACGGGCATTATGCGCGTAATTTTCAGGCCGTCGATCGTCAGCGGCCCTCCCACCTCGCCGTTTGGAGCCATCCCCGCCCCATGACCGACCTCGCCGCAATGCGCGCAGAGAAGCTGCAATCGATTGAGCGTATCCAGCAAGGCTACGCCGAACTCGGCTATATCTGCTCGCGCACCATCGCGACCGCCATCTATGTCGCCTGCCACCTGGAAAAGCCGATCCTGATCGAAGGGCCGGCCGGCGTCGGCAAAACAGAATTGGCGAACACGACATCCGCCTATTTGCAGGCGCCATTGATTCGCCTGCAATGCTATGAGGGCCTGGACGAGGGCAAGGCGCTGTACGAATGGCGCTATGCCAAGCAGTTGCTCTATACCCAAATCCTGAAGGACAAGATGGAGGAAGTGCTCGAAGGCGCGAAGGGCTTGGCCGCCTCCATGGACCAATTGCACAAGCATTCCGACGTGTTCTTCTCCGAGCGCTTTCTGGCGCCGCGGCCGCTGTTGCAGGCGCTGAAAGAGGATGACGGCTGCGTGCTGCTGATCGACGAGGTCGACAAATCCGACCACGAATTCGAGGCGTTCATGCTGGAAATCCTGTCGGAATTCCAGATCTCCATTCCGGAGCTGGGCACGATCAAGGCGAAGAAGCGGCCGTTCGTGTTCCTGACCTCGAACAACACGCGGGACATGTCGGATGCGCTGAAGCGGCGCTGTCTGCATCTCTATGTCCCCTTCCCCGACGCCAAGCTGGAGCGGGAAATCATCCAGGCGCGCGTGCCGGAGATTCCGAAAGAGCTGCGGACCATGCTGGTCGATTTCGTCCAGTCGGTGCGCACCATGGACCTGAAGAAACAGCCGAGCGTCTCCGAGACCATCGACTGGGCCCGGGTGCTGTTGCTGCTGCACGCGACCGAACTCGACGCCGATATGGTGCGCGAGACCCTGAACGTCTTCCTGAAGTTCGAGGAAGACATCCAAGCGGTCGACCAGCACTTGTATGAGTTCATCCGCAACGCAGAGAAGGCGGTCGCCTAGATGCCGGCCGAACGCGACCTGAAAGCCTGGTTGAACGAAAACCCACTGCCGTTCGCCAGCCTACTGGGGATCGTGTTCACCGATGTCAGTAAAGACCGGCTCGTTGCCGAGATGGTGGTCCGCGACGACCTGTGCACCCGGCCGGCGATCTGCCATGGCGGCGCTTTGATGGCGTTTGCCGATACCATGGGCGGCGCCGCCGCCATGGTGAACCTTGAGGACGGCTTCGGCACCACGACACTGGAAAGCAAGACCAACTTCCTGGCGGGCGCGCCTGCCGGTTCAAGATTGGTTGGCGAGTGCACGCCGATCCACAAGGGCCGCACTACGATGGTTTGGCAGACCCGCGTTACCATCGATGGCGGCCGCTTGGCCGGCCTTGTCACCCAAACCCAAATGGTGCTGGCGCCACGCTTGCCGTCCTGATCCACCGCGGCTAGGCTGGCCGCCAAGTTCTAGCAAAATATCCAGGAGCATATCCCTTGACCATGCGTTTTGAAGGTACCGATTCCTACGTCGCCACTGAAGACCTGATGCTGGCGGTCAACGCCTCGATCACGCTCGAGCGCCCGCTGCTGATCAAGGGCGAGCCGGGCACCGGCAAGACCATGCTGGCCGAGGAAGTCAGCCGCGCCCTGAATATTCCGATGATCTCCTGGCACATCAAGTCGACCACAAAGGCGCAGCACGGCCTCTATGAGTACGACGCTGTCAGCCGCTTGCGCGATTCGCAGCTGGGCGACGAGCGTGTGAAGGACATCCGCAATTACATCGACAAGGGCAAGCTGTGGGAGGCGTTCAGCGCCGACAGCAAGGTCGTGCTGCTGATCGACGAAATCGACAAAGCCGATATCGAGTTCCCGAACGACCTGTTGCAGGAACTCGACCGGATGGAGTTCTTCGTCTACGAGACAGGCGAGACCATTAAGGCCCAGATCCGGCCGATCGTCATCATCACCTCGAACAACGAGAAAGAGCTGCCGGACGCCTTCCTGCGCCGCTGCTTCTTCCACTACATCCGCTTCCCTGAGAAGGAGACGATGCAGGAGATCGTCGACGTCCATTTCCCCGGCGTGAAGCAGGAGTTGGTGAAGGCCGCCATGGAGGTGTTCTTCAACCTGCGCGAAGTGCCCGGCATCAAGAAGAAACCCTCGACCAGCGAATTGCTGGACTGGCTCAAACTGCTGATGGCCGAAGACATCAACCCGGAAGACCTGAAGGGCAAGGACGGCGCGCAATCGATCCCGCCGCTCTATGGCGCGCTGTTGAAGAACGAACAGGACGTGCATCTGTTCGAACGGCTGATTTTCCTGAACCGCCGCGAGCGGGGATAGAGGCAGCAAACGCGGTGCAGCCCCCGTCATGGCGAATAGCGTAAACCGCGCTAATTGCCGGATGGAACGGGGACTGCGCCGGTCCTCGACAATCCCTCGAGATGGCGTTGACGCACCTACTCGGGGTGAAGTGTATGTGGTAAGGTTGCTGGCGCAGGCGACGCAATGATCCGAACGGAGGCCAAGACCCATGTTCATCGACTTTTTCTTCCAGGTTAAACAGGCCAAAATCCCGGCGACGATCCGCGAATGGCTGATGCTGGTCGAGGCGATGAAGAAGAACCTCGTCATGTATAACATTGACGACTTCTACTATCTCTCCCGCGCATGCCTGGTGAAGGACGAGAAGTATTTCGACCGCTATGACCGGGTGTTCGGCACCTATTTCAAGGGTGTCGAGGACCTGACCCAGGGCCTGTTCGGCGCGGATATTCCGGACGAATGGCTGGCCAAGCAGGCCGAGCTGCTGCTGTCCGACGAAGACAAAGCCAAGATCGAGGCCATGGGCGGCTGGGAAAAGGTCATGGAGGAGCTGCGCAAGCGCCTTGAGGAACAAAAGGGCGAGCACCACGGCGGCAACAAATGGATCGGCACCGGCGGCACCTCCCCCTTTGGCACCGGCGGCTACAACCCAGAAGGCGTGGCCATCGGCCAGAAAAAGCGCAAGCAGGGCAAAGCGCTGAAGGTCTGGGACAAGCGCGAATACAAGAACTACGACGACTCGCTGCAACTCGGCATCCGCAACGTGCAGTTGGCGCTGCGGCGCCTGCGAGAGTTCGCGCGCACTGGCGTCGAAGACGAGTTCGATTTGGAAGCAACCATAGACCATACGGCGAAAAATGCCGGCTTGCTCGACATTGTCATGCGGCCGGAACGGACCAACAAAGTCAAAGTGCTGATGTTCTTCGACGTCGGCGGATCGATGGATGACCATATCCGTGTCTGCGAAGAATTGTTCTCGGCCGCGCGCACCGAATTCAAGCATCTGGATTTCTATTACTTCCATAACTGTATCTACGAATACCTGTGGAAGGACAATCGCCGCCGCCATGATGTCCGCAAGGACACTTACGAGGTCATCAACACCTATCAGACCGACTATAAAGTGATCTTCGTCGGCGACGCTTTCATGAGCCCGTACGAGATTACCTACAAGGGTGGCAGCGTCGAACACTGGAACGAGGAACCCGGCGCCGTCTGGCTGCAACGCATGCTGGACCATTGGCCGGATGCCATTTGGCTCAATCCGCGCCCCGAAACGCGTTGGGACCACACGCCCAGCACCCAGGTGGTCAAAGAATTGATGGTCAACCGCATGTATCCCCTGTCGGTGGATGGGCTGGACCGCGGCCTCCGGGCGCTGCGCGGTTAGAGCAGATCCCGATCCGATTGGATCGGGTGAATTTGCTCTAGATCTAATGACTAGAGTATCTTACCCCGGCGATTTGCGGGGCGCTTCCGGCCGTTAACCATATTTTCAGTTGCGATCCACTATTCTTTGCCGGTGGTTCAGAGAAGAGGGTCGAACTATGGTATATTTGCGGCAGAACCCAGCAACGTCCTTGCCTCATTTCGACGACGGTCAGGCTCGACTGGGATGGCCTTGGGGCTCGACGCCCGGCTGCTGGTCGGTCGGTCAATCGCTCGCCATATTGGCCAGTGCGTCCTTGGCCATCTGGACGACCATCCTGCTGGCCGTGTTCAACTAGGGCGATTTCGGCTCGCGCTGAATCAGAGCGATCTTTCCCCTTCACGCTGAGGTGGCGCTTGCAAAGCGCCCTCGAAACGCCCTTCCCGCACGCTAAGCCTTCGAGGCTCGCTCCGCTCGCGCCTCAGGCAGAAGGGCTATGAGATTGGGGCTACTTGAGCCGAAAACATTCTAGAGCAGATCCCGATCCGATTGGATCGGGTGAATCTGCTCTAAATATAATGATTGGAGCATCTTAACCCGATAAGTTGATCGCCTTGGTGGTTCAATTTGATCG
Organism: Alphaproteobacteria bacterium; assembly: GCA_029978325.1. Classification (GTDB taxonomy): domain Bacteria; phylum Pseudomonadota; class Alphaproteobacteria; order Bin95; family Bin95; genus JACKII01. The sequence goes on from JAPOJR010000058.1 coordinate 7,287, forward strand.
GGCGATACTCTAGCGCCGCGCAGCCAGGTCGGCCCGCAACGCCTTGATCTCTTCGCGCAATGCGCGGACCTCTTCGCCGATAGCACTGCGCTCAGCGTGGGCTTCGGCTTCTATGGCCCGGCGCTGTTCGTGCGCCTGCTCCTCCGCTTCTTTGTTCTCGGCCTGGTGCACGGCCTGCATGCCGTCCACGATAATGGCGACGAACAGGTTTAGCACGGCGAATGTCGTCACCAGGATGAAGGGAATGAAGAACAGCCAGGCAAAGGAGTAGGCATCCATTACCGGGCGGACTATCCCCATCGACCAGCTCTCTAACGTCATAATCTGGAACAGCGAATACATACTGCCGCCAATCGTGCCGAACCAATCCGGGAATGACGCGCCGAAAAGCTTGGTCGCCATCACAGCGGCGACGTAGAAAATCAGCGCCAACAGGATCGCGACAGTGCCCATGCTGGGTATTGCCGCCAGCAGCGCGCCGACGACTGTCCGCATCTGCGGCACGACCGAAATCAGGCGCAACACACGCAATATCCGGAGCGAGCGCAGAACGGACAGATTGCCTGCCGCCGGGATCAGCGAAATGCCGACGACGATAAAGTCAAACCAGTTCCACCCACCGCGAAAGAAACTGGGGCCGAAGGCGATCAGACGAGCCACAAGTTCAACCACAAAAATCGCGATGATCAGCTGGTCGAGGGCAAGCAGGAACGGCCCATAGCTTGCCATCACGGTGGCCGACGTCTCCAGGCCAAGCGTTACCGCGTTCAGCAGGATCACGCCGACAATAAAGCGCTGAAACGGCTGCGAGCAGACAAAGTCTGCCAGCTTCCGCCGCACCCCTTGGCTAGGGTAGAAGGATGACATTGAAGCCTGCTGTGAAGTGAGGGGCGTATGGATTAGTCGTCGTAAGCAACCAAGGCGCTGAACGGCACGTTCACCTTGTCGCGCCCATTTAGGAAGGTCAGCTCGATGATACAAGCGGCGCCTGCAACCTCCGCCCCGACCTTACGGAAAAGCTCGATGGCCGCCGCCATTGTGCCGCCGGTCGCCAGCAAGTCGTCCAGTACGACAACCCGTTGCCCGGCAGCAACGGCATCGCTTTGAATCTCAATGGTGTCGCTGCCGTATTCCAAATCATAGGAATAGGTAACAGTTTCGCCCGGTAGCTTGCCTTTTTTACGCACCATGGTGAAGCCGCACCCCAGCGCCAGGGCAAGCGGCGCGGCCACCAGAAAGCCGCGGCTTTCTATACCGGCCAGCACATCCGGCTTCAACGGGCGCACGATAGAGGCCAAGGCGTCGATGGTCTCCCGCCACGCCTTGGGTTCTGCCAACAAGGTAGAAATATCGTAGAACAATATCCCTGGTTTCGGAAAATCAGGGATGCCGCGAATGTGGTCTTTCAGGTCCATCGTGTGGGTTCAGGCTCCGGCAAAGGCATATTGGCGAACCCCGACCATAGCGAAGCCGCGTTCGACAGGCTAGGCTTGCACGCGCTGCTAAAAGGAAGCCCATCATGCCCAACCATGTTTTTCCCCGCTCGTTCGTCGCCCCCCCGCTCGTGGCGGTCGCTGCCGAAGGCTCTTTCATCATAGACGACCAGGGAAAGCGTTACCTGGATGCCTCCGGCGGGGCCGCCGTGTCCTGTCTCGGACACGGCCACCCTAAGGTGGTTGAGGCAATCCGCGAGCAGATAGGCCGTCTGGATTATGCCCACACCGGCTTTTTCACAAATTCGGCGCAGGAAGCGCTGGCTGACGATTTAATGACTTACGCGCCATCGAACATGGCGCGGGCGTTTTTCGTATCCGGCGGGTCCGAGGCGATTGAAAGCGCTATCAAAATGGCGCGCCAGTACTGGCTGGAAAAGGGCCAGCCTCAGCGCAGCCACATTATTGCCCGGCGCCAAAGCTACCATGGCAACACACTTGGCGCGTTGGCGGTTGGCGGCAATGCCGCCCGGCGCGCCCCCTATGCGCCGTTGCTCAGCGATGCCACCAGCCATATCGCGCCATGCTACCCCTACCGCGACCGCCTCGACGGCGAAAGCGAGACCGACTATGGCCTGCGGGTGGCGAATGAGTTGGAGGCTGAAATCCAACGCCTCGGCCCCGAAAGCGTCGCGGCCTTCGTCGCTGAGCCGGTCGTCGGCGCGACGCTTGGCAGCCAACCGGCCGTCGCAGGCTATTTCCAGCGCATCCGGCAAATTTGCGACGCGCATGGCGTACTGCTCATCGCGGACGAAGTGATGAGCGGCATGGGACGCTGCGGCACCCTTTACGCCATGGACTTTGAAGGAGTCGCCGCTGACCTGATCGTCATGGCCAAGGGGTTGGGTGGCGGCATGCAGCCAATCGGCTGCGTCTTGGCTTCACACGGCGTTGTCGAGGCGTTTCGAAACGGCTCCGGCGCGTTTACCCATGGCCACACCTATATGGGCCACCCTGTCGGCTGCGCGGCGTCGCTGGCGGTTCAGCAGGTATTGCGCGACGAAGGATTGGTCGATCATGTGCGCAACAACGGACCCCGCCTGGAAGCCATGTTGCAAGACCGATTCGGCAATCACGCCCACGTCGGCGATATCCGCGGCCGCGGCTATTTCTGGAGCCTGGAATTCGTTGCCGACCGGGCGTCGAAAGCGGTATTCGATCCCAAGGACAAACGAGCCGCCAAGCTTGGCCAAGAGGCATTGGCGCGTGGTCTGATCTGCTATCCGATGGGCGGCACCATCGATGGCGTGCGCGGCGATCACGTCAGCCTGGCCCCGCCCTACAATGCCGGCGACCGCGAACTGGAACTGGCGGTCAGCCTGCTGGGAGAGGCCGTCGATGCTGTCATGGGATAACGCAAACCCGGGCCAAATGCCCGAGACTTTCCCACGCCAGGTTCAGCGGCTTCCGAGGCAACCCGCCATGGCATTCGCCAAGGTTTGCAGGATCACGGAATAGGCCCCAGGCCCAGCCGCAATATCTGCCCCCAGAGGGTCGAGCAGTCCGGATTGCATGCCCGTTCCGGTGGCTAGCGCCCCGATCGCCTTCATGCTGAATTGCGGCTCGGCAAATACACAAACCGCGTTCGCTTTTGCGATTGTGTTGCGCAAGTCGGAAAGGCGTCCTGCGCTGGCCCCGTGCTCCGGGTTTGTCGTAAAAATGCCGATCTGGTTCAATCCATACGACCGATTCAGATAATTGTAGGCGGGATGCATCACCACGAACGGACGCGATCGGACTGGCGCCAGCTGCCGCGCGAGTTCCCGATCCAAATCATCCAGTGAGCGGTCCAGCGCGGCTGCATTTTGTCCGAGCCGCGGGCTGTCTGTATAGCTGCCCAGTACCTCAGTGAGGTGTGCCGCAATCGCTCTGGCGTTCCGAGGCGATAGCCATATGTGCGGGTCAATCCCCTCGTGCCCGGGAGAGGCCGCCCGCTTATGTTTATGGTCATGGTCATGCTCATCCCAATGCAGCCGCTCCAGGCCCGGAGTCTCATGGAGCAAACCGACTACGCGCACGCGGTCCGGCAACACGGTAACAGACTTGGCTAGAAATCCTTCCAGTTCCGGCCCGATCCAGACCACAACATCGGCTTCACGCAAGACGCGGGCCTGGGAGGGCCGCAGCGCAAAGCTATGCGGCGACTGTGCGCCATCCACCAGCAAGTCCGGCTTGGCGATGCCATCCAACAATGCCGCCGCCAGACTGTGAATGGGCTTGATCGTAACGACCACGCGTGGCGGCGACGCCGCCGTCGCATGCCCCAGCGCCGAAAACCCCACCGCAATTGCCAGCGCCAGCCGCAAGATCAACGTCATGCAAACAATCATCCAATCAGAAAAGCAGAAGACCAGGTCGGCTGGCTAGCCTACAGGGCGGTGGAAAGGTTGACGCTTCTGCACCTGCTCCAAGAGCGACCAGTCGCCATTGTCGACTTTGTAGCCCGCCGGCATCGGCGGCCGCAACTCCATACCCAATGACGACACGACACGGTCATCGCGGTAATAGCATTGGGTGACCAACTGCTCAGCCAGGCTGGCCGCTGCGGGTTGTTCCTCGCGGAACGCAAAAGCGACGCTTTGACGTTGGTCATGGCTCAGCATGGCGAACTCACCACGATGCGCCCCCTCTGCCATAGCATTGAGCGTGTCCAGCGCCGCAATCAAACGCGGCAGCTTGTCGCCATAGTTCGCGTCCTTGACGATGGTCTTGGCGATGGCCTCGTCGCCCGCGCCGGGGATGCCGTATTTCTCGCTGGGCGGCACGATAACGTCGGCGAGGGCGCGGAGCGTGTGCCACTCGGTCTCGTTCAGCAGGTGGCCTGCGGGCGGTGTCTCTCTGGTCATTTTCGCGAGGCCCTCAGTCGAACAGGGTAGCGTTGGCGAGGCGCTGCTTCATCTGGTCCGCCACATAGAGTGCCAGCGCCTGAATCGTGTTGGTCGGGTTTACGCCAGCGGAGGTCACGAAGATGCTGCCATCGATGATGAACAGGTTCTTGCAGTCATGCGCCCTGCCCCACTCGTTCACGACGGAGCGGCTGGGGTCCTTGCCCATGCGGGCGGTGCCCATCAGGTGCCAGCCGCCATAGGGGATCGGCCATTCGGAATAGACATCCGTCGCACCTCCGGCCTTCAATATCTCCGTCGCCCGGTCGACGCCGTGCTGCAGCATGCGCTTGGAGTTTTCGGACAGCGTGTAGTCGATCTTCGGCGCCGGGATGCCATCGGAGTCCTTCAGCACGGGGTCGATGGTGACGGTGTTGTGCTCCTCCGGCAGGTCCTCGCATACGGCGACCATGCCGGTGCAGTGGTTGAACATCCGGCGGAAGGCGTCGTGATGGCCGGAGCCCCAGGGAATGCGGCCGTGGCGGAGGCCTGTGTGCGCCGTCCGCACCGGCGGCATGCCGCGCTGGATTTCCAGCGTGTAGCCACGCACGTAGCCGCGGCTCTCATCAGTCTCATAGAATTCCTGGCTGCGCATCAGCTTGTGCGGGCCAGCAAAGCCATCCGTCGCCTCCTCGAACATGCCCTGGATCCAGGCATACGGGTGGAACATCAAGTTCTTGCCGACCAGGCCACTGGAGTTCGCAAGGCCGTCCGGATGCTGCGGGCTCTTGGAGTTCAAAAGCAGACGCGGCGTGCCGATGCCGTTGCAGGCGACCACGACCACATGCGCCTTGATCTCCTTCTCCTCGCCCGCGCCGGTGACATAGCGGGCGCCCGTGGCCATGCCGTCCGGCCCCACCGTAATCTCTCGCACACGGCAGCGGGTGCGGAGGTCAACGCCGGCGCGCTGGGCGTGCGGCCAGTAGGTGACATCGGCCGAGCCCTTGGCGCCCTGGGCGCAGCCGGCACCGCACGCGCCGAGGTTGATGCAGCCAGCGCGGCCGTCATAGTCCTCTGTGATGATGGCGGTATCGCTCGGCCACCAGTGCCAGCCGAGCGCGTTGAAGCCCTTCGCCAGCACCTTGCCCGACTCGCCGAGCGGGAGGGGCGGCAGGCGCTGGGCATTATCGCTCGGGTAGGCCGGGTCGCCGTTCATGCCCGCGACGCCGGTCATCTTCTCGTTCTCGGCGTAGTAGGGCGCGAGTTGGTTGTAGTCGATAGGCCAGTCATCAGCGACGCCATCCAAGCTTTTCACCCGGAAGTCGCTCGGGTGGAACCGCGGGAAGTGGCCAGCATAGAGGACCGTGCCCCCTCCGACGCCATTAAAGTTGGCGACCTTGATCGGCGAGTTTTCCTCGTTGATCGGGTAGTCGGTCTTGAGCCCTCGCACGTTCGGGTTGGAGTTGAAATCGCTGGTCGAACGCGCTTCCCAGTCCCGCCCGGTGGAAGGATAGGCGAGCGGATTCATCAATGCGCCCTGTTCCAGGCAGACGATGTGCATTTTGGTCTCAGCAAGACTCCAGGCCATCGCCGCGCCGGATGCTCCGGCGCCGATGATCAGGACGTCGACGGTTTCTGCTGACATGGACAGGCGTCCTCCCGGACGGATCGAAGATGGCAAGGTTGTTTAAACTAACAAAGCACGGCCGGCATCGACGGGCAATTGGGATAGGGCGGGACGCGCCTATGACTGCCCTAACAACCGTGCAATTTCTGCCCTTGGACCGCCGCTCTCGCGGAAGGTAAAGGTGCCCTGCTCCAACACCTCCTTCGCCGCCAGGAGAAAGGCGCTGTACGCCGCACTGGCAAACGCGCCACCAAGGCTCACCCGCTTGACGCCCAACGCCTGCAAATCGGCCATAGTGTGCATCCCGGTCGCGGACCCCATCAGCACGTTCAGCGGCCGGTCGATCTCTGCCAAGACGCTGCGGATGTCATCTAAGGTGCGCAAGCCGGGCGCATAGAGCAGGTCTGCCCCTGCCGCCTGATACGCCTGGAGACGGGCAATCGTATCGGCCAAATCGGTCACGCCGCGGATATGATTTTCGGCGCGGGCGCAGAGCATGAACTTGAACGGAAGAGACCGCGCGGTCTCCGCTGCCGCCGCGACCAACTCGGCTGCCTGACCCAACGGCCGGATGCGCGGCGTGCTACCATCCCGGCCAGGCGACCAGTCTTCGATAGACCCGCCAACAAGGCCGGCTTCAGCGCCCATTCGGATCGTCTCGGCGACTTCCCTGGGCGAATCGCCAAAGCAATCTTCCAAATCCGCGGCAAGGGGCAGATCGGTGGCCGAAGCCAACATCCTGCAATGATCGAGCAATTGCGCGCGGCTGACGCCGCTGTCGGTCAATCCCATGCTCCAGGCCATGCCCGCCGACGTGGTCGCCAGCGCTTCATAGCCCAATCCCGCCAACATTCTGGCACTGCCCACGTCCCACGGATTCGGGATGACGAAAGTGCCGGGCCTCGCATGCAGATCGCGAAAAGTCGCGGCTTTTTCGGCTTGGGTTGTCATGATGCCGGCTCCTGGCTTGTCGAACGGAAATGTGCTGGCCATGATGCGCTCAAATACAAACCGGAGGAAGCCCATGGGCGTAGTCATCGCCGCCGACAAGCTGGAAGCCCTGATCGCGCGCATTTTCGAGCACACCGCATGTGACCGCTCAGAGGCCGAGCGCATCGCGCACTATCTGATGGATGCGAACCTCACCGGCCATGACAGCCATGGCGTGTTGCGCACCAGCCGCTATGTCTCCTGGCTGGAGCAAGGCCTGTTCAAGGCTGGGCGCACCATCAAAGTGATCAGCGAAAACCCGTCGATGGCGGTTCTGGACGGCGACTATGGCATGGGCCACACCGTCGCCGAGCAAGCGGTGCAATTCGGCATCGAGCGGGCCAAGCGGAGCAGCTGCTATATCGTTGCCCTGCGCAACGCCGGACACATCGGCCGCGTTGGCTCGTGGGCGATCATGGCAGCAGAGGCCGGGTTGGTATCGGTGCACTTCGCCAACGCCCGCGGCTCGATCCTGGTGGCGCCCTATGGCGGCACGGAAAAGCGCTTTTCCACTGCACCGTTCTGCGTTGGCGTTCCGCGAAAGGACGAGCCGCCGGTCATTCTGGACTTCGCCACGTCCATCGTGGCGGAGGGCAAGGTGATGGTCGCGGCCAAGGGCGGCAAGGGCCTGCCGGAAGGCGCGTTGATCGATGAACACGGACAGCTTTCGACCGACCCGGCGACGCTCTATGGCGCAGCCGGGCCGGATGCCCCGGTGGCGATGCGCGACGGTAAGGGCGCAATCCGCGCTTTCGGCGACCATAAGGGCTCTGGCCTGGCATTGATGTGCGAATTGTTGGGCGGCGCGCTCACCGGCAACGGCACGGCGGGACCACCGGGCAAGCCGTTTGCCAACGGCATGCTCTCGATCTACATCGACGCCGCGACAATGGACGACCAAGGCGGCTTCGCAGCAGAAGTGGCTGAATATGTGGCCTATGTGATGTCCGCCAACCCGGCAGACCCGGCCAAGCCAGTGATGGTGCCGGGCGATCCGGAGCGCGCGACCAAGGCAGAGCGTCTCGCCAACGGCGTGCCACTGGCCGACGATGCCTGGGCCAGCATCCAGGAGACCGCCCGCAAGGTCGGGATCAACGACACGGATATCTCCCGGCTAAGCGGGCTATAATTTCCCTCACATTCCCTAACCCAAGGACCCTGAAACCATGGACTATGTCGGCCTCGGCCTGCACTGGAACGATCTTTCCGTTGGACAGAAATTTCGCACCATCAACCGCACCATCACGGAAGCGGACCTGGTGAACTTCATCAACGCCACCGGCATGGTGGAGATGATTTTCACCGACGCCACCTATGCCGGCCAGGGCGCGATCCAGGGCTCCCGCCCGGTGCCAGGGGCGCTCTGCTATTGCTTCAGTGAGGGCCTGCTGGTGCAGTCGACCATGCAGCATACCGGCCTGGCGATGTTGGAAACGACCCTGAAAATCCTGGGGCCGACCAATGTTAACGATACCATCCATGTCGAAGTCGAGGTGCTGAGCGTGCGGCCGACCTCCAAAGGCAACCGCGGCATCGTCAAGACCCTGAACAGCATCGTCAATCAGAACGGCGAGACCGTGGCGACTTACGAAGCCACCCGGATGATGGCTGGCCGCTGAGCGTTTGAGGGCTACCGGTATGTCCTCATCCGTTGATGTCGCGGTGGTGGGCGCGGGGGCTGCGGGTATCGCCGCGGCCCGCTCGCTACAGGCTGCCGGCATCTCCCACATTGTGCTGGAGGCCGCCGGCCGGATCGGCGGACGGGCGCTGACCGACCACTCGCTCGGCTATCCGGTTGACCTCGGATGCACCTGGCTGCACTCGGCGGACCGCAACCCGCTGGCCGATGGCGACCCGGCGCAGTACGACTGCGACCGGGCGCCGCCCCGCCTGTTCCTTGATGACGATGCGCGTTGGGCCACCGATCCAGAACAGGCCCTGCATGCGGACTATATCGCTGCGTGCGAGGCGGCAATCGAAGCCGCCGCCGCACAGGGCAAAGACCCGTCGGTTGCTGATATAGTGCCTGCCAATCCGCGATTCCGCCGCCATTTCGATTGGTGGTGCGGTGCCTATACCTCGGTTCCACCTCAGGAGTTGAGTTCGCAGGATTGGTGCCGGTATGTGGACACCCGGCGGAATTGGACGGTTCTCGGTGGTTTTGGTACCCACATTATCCAGCGGGCAAGAGGCCTGCCGATCCGCCGCGAAACGCCGGTGCTCGCCATCGACCGCCGCGGCAAAGCGGTGCGCCTAGTCACGCCGGCCGGGAACCTAGAAGCCAAGGCCGTTATCCTGACGGCCGGCACGGAGGCCTTAAAGCGCATCCGCTTTCTGCCCGCCCTGCCCTCGACGACCCAGGCCGCAATCCACCGACTGCCGCTAGGCCGGGCAAACAAGGTGGCACTGCGCTTCGACCGGGTCGATCCCGAATGGGGCCCTGGGCGCAGTGCTCTTCTTTCCGTACGCTTTGGGCGCTTCGGACGGCCGCTGGCGGAAAGCTTTGTCGAGGCCAGTATCGCACGCGCCTTGGAGCCCGAAGGCGAACGCGGACAGGCCGCCTTTGTTGTCGATCAATTATGCAGCATGTACGGCAACCACTTGCGCAGCAGGGTACAGGCGGCGCGGGCATCGCGCTGGGGAAACACGCCATGGATTTGGGGCGCGTATTCGGCCATGACGCCCGGCGGTGGCGACGCACGGGCCGACCTGGCGCGGCCGGTTGAAGATCGCCTGTTCTTCGCTGGCGAAGCCACCCATCCGACCTTCTGCACGGCTGCGCATGGCGCATGGCTGAGCGGCGAACGCGCCGCGGCAGAGGCTATGCGCGCTCTGCGCCCAGCACGATAGGCTGGCCATGCGGCGTGGCTTTCGCCGCCCGATCCCAGGCAGCCTTGCGCTCCGCCAGTTCCACAGAAGATGAAGCGCCTTTTTCCGCCACCAGCCGCTCCAACGCGGCCAGCCAATGCTGGTAGTAAGTCTCGCCGGTGTCAGGATCGCCAGCGGCCTGAGCCTGTTTGATCTGGTCCGCCAGGGCCGACGCCCACTCCGTCCAGGCGAACAGGCCCCGGGCGTGCAGATGGACCGCCATGGCGAAGGCCTGGGCCTGCCAGGGTTCGGCGAAAACGGGCTCGCCATCGTCGCCCAGCGGCTGACCAGGCAAAATCTCAGGCGGGCTCAAGGTAGCTGTCCCAAAGGTCGATCATTGTGCAGCTATCCGGTTCGGCATCCGGCCCCCACAGCTCGCGCCCGTCAAAGCGCACGGTGTAGAGGTGTTGCGCATTCTCCCCCAGATAGCGGGAATTCGTGTCGGGAAACACATGCGCGCCATGCAACAACGCCACCGTCCCGACCTTGCCCCGGGCATAACGCGGCAGACGCGTGTGGGTCGCCGGATTGAGATTGTGCGTGCGCACCCGCGCGCCGACGGCAAATCGCGGCGGCTCGCTCGCAGTTCGTTCACTTGGCCCGCCTTTTTTCAGGACCTTGCCGACATCCGCGGCGTGCAGAACCCGCGCTTCGGGCTTCGGCTCCAGCTCGACCTTGCCGGTCGCCATTTCCCGGGGCGTTGCCATTGCGCGGTCGATCAACAGGTATTCCAATCCGGCCAACCAATGCTCGTAATACCCTGTCGCGAGGTATTCCGCCGGCGGCATCTGCTCGCGGGCGAACCGGCTGGCGTCGATATTCCATTGGCCGGTAAAGCCGCCAGCAAGGGTCAGCGCAAAGCAGCGCCGTTCCCATTCCGCATGAAAGACCGGCTCGTTCGGGTCCGGAGCGATGGCGCCGAAGCCATGCATGCCGCCCAGGTCGTGCGCACCGTTCATCGCCTCATCCCTCCATTGCCGGTCGCTGGGGCAGACCGACGCCAATCATGGAATCGCGCGTGACCCAATCAACCAGTTCCGCTTCGCCAAGTCCTTTCGCGGCCTCCGGCTGTTGCGGCAGCACCAGGTAACGGATCTCCGCCGTTGAATCCCAAACCCGGATCTCCTTGCCCGCCGGCATTGAGACGCCGAACTCAGCCAGCACCGCGCGCGGTTGCATCACTGCACGCGCGCGGTAGGGGGCAGCCTTATACCAGGTTGGCGGCAGGCCCAGCACCGGCCAAGGATAGCAAGAGCAGAGCGTGCAGACGACCATGTTGTGCGTAGCGTCGGTATTCTCGACCACGACCATGTGCTCGCCCTGCCGGCCGGTAAAGCCCAGCGACGCGATAGCGGCGGTCGCGTCCTCCAGCAGCCATTGCTTGAACGCCGGATCGGTCCACGCCTTGGCGACGACCTGAGCGCCGTTGCGCGGGCCGACCTTGGTCTCGTAGGTGTCGATCAACGCATCCAGCGCCGCCGGATCGACATAGCCTTTCTCCACCATCAGCGATTCCAATGCTCGGACCCGAAGCTCAACATCCGAAAGCTCAGAGTGATCGTGACCGTGGTCGTGGCCACTGTGATGGTGTTCGCTCATCGGCATTATTCCTACGCAAGATCAACAGCACAATCTTGACAGCCGTCACCCGGATAGGGAAGCCCCCTACCCT
>JAPOJR010000059.1 GCA_029978325.1 Alphaproteobacteria bacterium
ATGCGAAAATCAGATACCGGTTCCGTGAATAGAAACGAGCGCAGAATGTTGGAAGTAAATTCCCCCCAAGACATGCAAAACCATGTAGGCCAAGAGTTGGGGGTAAGCGATTGGGTGTTGATCGATCAAGATCGCATCAACCGATTTGCCGAGGCAACGGATGACCGTCAGTGGATTCATATCGATAGTGAACGCGCTGCCCGGGAATTGCCGACCAAGTCCACCATTGCGCATGGATATTTGACGATGTCGTTGATTGCCGGCCTGCCTGTGTTCAAGATCAATAACACGTCGAATATGATCAACTATGGCGTCAATCGACTGCGCTTTACCTCTATGGTTCCGGTGAACAGCCGCGTGCGCCTGCGGACAAAGCTTTTGGCGGCTGACGAAGTAAAAGGGCACGGCGTACGGCTGACCTGCGAACAGACAATGGAAATCGAAGGCCAGAGCCGTCCGGCGCTGGTCGCTGAAACCTTGATGATTGCCTATTCGTGACCCATTGACAGCCGCTCAATTGCTGCGCGCCACACCTGCTTGCGCGCAGCAGATGAACGGAGCAGTCTGGAGCGCTTGCGCTGTCCGTGAACCTGGATGCCATGCGCCAGCATCAGTCCGAACGCGCCAAGCAATAGCACCTGAAACACGCCCTGGCTTTCGCCGCGGCCACCCCAGTTTAGTGCTGCAAGCGCGCCAGTTGCGATGCAAAGACCGAACACGGCCGATCCGATCCATCGGTGTCGCCGTAAGATTCTCTTCTCTTCCGAGGCGAGCGCGGTCAACGCGGCCTCGCGAATAGTTGCTTCATCGACGCCGCGCGCCAGCAAAGCGATCACCTGCTGCTGGGTGGCGATCCCAAGCCGCTCGCCGCTATCTGCGCGCCGGGGAGATGTCACCCAGTCCTCGCTATAAGCAGCGATCCGTTCAAAATCGTCTGCGAGCTCCAGTTCATCCGGGGAGCGGGTGTCGTCCTCCATGCCTGCCGTCGGTTCCACCTTCACAGCCATAGAATTCACTCCCCGGTGGAGTTCAGAACGTTAGCGCGAGTAGAACTCGATCACGAGGTTCGGCTGCATCTGGACCGGATAGGGCACGTCGGCCAGCTTCGGCGCCCGGACATAGGTGCCCTTCATGTCATTGTGATCGACGTCCAGATAATCCGGCACATCCCGCTCGCCTGATTCGATGGCTTCCAGGATCAGCGCCATGTTGCGGCTCTTTTCACGCACGGCCACGACGTCACCATCCTTCACCTGATAGGAGGGAATGTTGACACGCTTGCCGTTCACAGTCACATGGCCGTGGTTGACGAACTGACGGGCGGCAAACACGGTCGGCACGAATTTCATGCGGTAGACAACGGCGTCCAAACGGCGCTCCAGCAGGCCGACGAGGTTCTCCGAGGTGTCACCACGGCGACGGACGGCTTCTTCGTACAGCCGGCGGAACTGCTTTTCAGTGATATTGCCGTAGTAGCCTTTTAGCTGCTGCTTGGCGCGCAGCTGGGTGCCGAAATCTGTCGGCTTCTTGCGGCGCATGCCATGCTGGCCGGGGCCCGACTCGCGGTTGTTCAGCGGGCTTTTCGGGCGGCCCCAAAGGTTGACGCCCAGGCGGCGGTCAATCTTATGCTTCGCCTCAATGCGTTTAGACATGGATGTGGTCCTTTTGCAGGATGATGTTTGTTGTTCTGATAGTCTTGGCCGCACCGCCAGGGCGAATGGGCAAGCGAGGTCGAGCGAACTTTGGCTCTACCTGCATTCTCAGAAAGCGAAGCGGTGCTTATAGTGGATGCATCGACCCGTTGTCAAACCCCAAGAGCCCTCTGCCCGGAGCCCCTGTCCCATGGCCAAATCAGACCTGCCAATCCTCGAACAACGCCGCATCGAAGCCGCCCTGGTCAAGCCGATTTATGAAGAAATGGCTGCCGCGCTTGGCGACGCTAAGGCCCAAGAAATCCTGGGCGCCGCGATCACGAAGCATGCGGTTGCTCAAGGTAAGGCCTATGCCGATGCCGCCCGCGCCGAAGGGCGCGAGCCATCGCTTGCCGGATTCAGGGCGCTGCTGCCGCAATGGCAGGCCGGCGGTGCGCTGGAGATGGAAATGGTCACCGAAACCCCGGAACAGGTGGATTTCAACATCACCCGCTGCCGCTATGCCGAGATGTATCGGGAAATGGGCCTTGGCCATATCGGCCACCTGCTCTCCTGCAACCGCGACGGTACCTTCTGCGAAGGCTATGACCCCAGCATCAACTTCGAACGCTCCCAGACTATCATGGGCGGCGCGAGCCATTGCGATTTCCGGTATTCGGTGAAAGCGAAATAGCATGCCCTCCAAAATCGCAATTGTCGGCACCGGCCTTGTTGGCCGCGCCTGGTCTATCGTCTTCGCTCGGGCGGGCCATGACGTCAGCATCTTTGATCCGATGGAAGGCGCGTCGGCTAAGGCGCTGGAGCTGATCGCGCAGAACCTGCCGGCCCTCGCCGAGGCCAACCTGCTGCGCGGCGAGACGCCTGCCGCCGTGCTCTCCCGCATCTCCCGCGCCGATATCCTTGAGGAAGCGCTCGCAAACGCCGTCCACTGCCAGGAAAGCGCGCCGGAGCGGGTGGAGGTGAAGGCGGCGCTTTACAAAGAGCTCGACCGCATCGCCGCACCGGAGACCGTGCTGGCAAGCTCCACCAGCGGCATCCCGGCCTCGCAGTTCTCGGAAGGTCTCGCTGGTCAGCGCCGCGTGCTGGTGGCGCATCCGATCAACCCGCCGCACATTATCCCGCTGGTGGAAATCGTGCCGGCGCCCTGGACCGACCCGGCCATCGTCACCCAGACCCGCGACCTGATGGCCGCCGTCGGCCAGAGCCCGATCAGCACGACGCGCGAGATCAACGGCTTCATCGTCAACCGCCTGCAAGGCGCGCTGCTGGCCGAGGCCTTCCGGCTGGTGGAGGATGGCGTTTGCTCGGTCGCGGATGTGGATGCCGCCATCGCCGACGGCCTGGGCCTGCGCTGGTCGTTCATCGGGCCGTTCGAGACCATCGACCTGAATTCCGCCAGAGGTGTTCCCGGCTATTGCGACATGCTGGGGCAACTCTACTATGACCTGGCAAAGGAACAGGCGGACCTGCGGGAATGGACTCCCGACCTGGTCGCCAAGATCGACGAACAACGCCGCGCGGCCCTGCCCCTTTCGGAGCATCAGGCGCGGCAGGATTGGCGCGACCGCCGGCTGGCGGCTCTGGTCGGCCACAAACGCGAACAAGCACAGAAGGACGGAACCTCATGACCCAAGACACCATCCGCATCGGCCTGATCGGCGCCGGCGGCAATGTCCGCTCCCGCCACATTCCCGGCTTCCGCCAGCAGGCGAATGTCGAGATCGTATCGGTCGCCAACCGCACCCGCGCCTCCGGCCAGGCCATCGCCGATGAGTTCGGCATCGCCAAGGTCTGCGATGGCTGGCAGGAGGTTCTGGCCGATCCGAACGTGGATGCGGTCTGCATCGGCACCTGGCCCTACATGCACCGCACGCTCACCGTCGCCGCGCTGGAAGCCGGCAAGCACGTGATATGCGAGGCGCGCATGGCGATGAACCTGGCGGACGGCCAGGCGATGCTGGCGGCCTCCCAGAAACAGCCGAAGCTGATTGCCCAGATCGTGCCCGCGCCGCACACCCTCGCCTTCGACCGCACGATCCGCGAGATGGTGGCCGGCGGTGCTATCGGCGACGTGATTGCGGTGGATGCCCGCATCGCCGCTGCCCGCGCCTTTCCGGACGCCGGCAGCCCGGTGCACTGGCGTCATGACCGCGACCTCTCCGGCAACAATGTCATGAACATGGGCATCTGGTACGAGGCGATGATGCGCTGGGTCGGCCAGATGAAAACCGTCATGGCCGTCGGCCAGAGCGTCGTGAAGCACCGCCTCGACGCCGACGGCAACCGCGTTGCCATGCGCATTCCCGACCATGTTGACGTCATCGGCGAGTTGGAGCAGGGCGGCCAGATGCGCTTCAACGTCTCCAGCGTCGTCGGCCATATGCCCTCACTGGCGGACGTGCACATCTTCGGCACCGAAGGCACCATCCGCCTGCATCAGCCGGTTGGTGGCGAGATGGCTCTGAGCGCTGGCAAGAAGGGCGACAAGGACCTCTCCCCCGTCGCCATCGACCCCGCCAAGAAAGGCGGCTGGCGCGTGGAGGAGGAATTCATCAACGCCATCCGCGGCCTGGAGCCCATCACCCACACCGACTTCACCACCGGCTGCAAATACATGGAATGGACCGACGCAGTGACCCGCAGCCTGCGTGGCCGGCAGGCGGTGACGTTGCCGCTGTAGGCGGATGCCGCCCAGTCGCGGCAACATGACGCCACGTCCCGATCCGTCGTGACGTGGTGCGTTGCCGTTGACCTATATCAAAGGTAAGAATTGACGCTTGGCATTTGATGAGTCCGTACAGGATAGGACCATCGCATTTTTTTGGAAGGAACCAGGATGGACACGGCCACAGCAACCGCCACCCGACCGGCGCCTCACGCCTCCGCGGGCCTGGACTACGACACCATTATCATCGGCGCCGGCCTATCCGGCCTCTACCAACTCTACCGCCTGCGCCAGCAAGGACAGAACGTCAAGGTGTTCGAGATGGGCACCGGCGTCGGCGGCACCTGGTACTGGAACCGTTACCCCGGCTGCCGTTTCGATTCCGAAAGTTATTCCTATGGCTTTTCCTGGAGCAAGGAAGTGCTGGAGGAGTGGGACTGGACCGAGCATTTCGCACCGCAGCCGGAGACCGAGCGCTATTGCAACTTCGTCGCCGACAAGTTCGACCTGAAGAAGGACATTCAGTTCTCGGCGAAAGTGAAGGCCGCGCACTATCAGGACGACAGCCGGTCTTGGAAGGTCACGCTGACCGACGGGTCCGAGCATACTGCGCGGTGGTTGGTGACCGCGGTCGGCCCCCTGTCGGCGCCGGTGTTCCCTCGCATCAAGGGCCGCGACAGCTACAAGGGAGAGGCCTATCACACCGGCCTCTGGCCGAAGCATGAGGTGACGTTCGAGGGCAAGAATGTCGCCGTGATCGGCACCGGCGCGACCGGCGTGCAGGCGATTACCGAAATCGCCAAGACTGCCAAGACGCTGACCGTGTTCCAGCGCCGGCCGAACTGGTGCAAGCCGCTGCGCAACAAGCAGATCTCCAAAGCGGAGATGGACGGAATCCGCCAGCGCTACGACGAAATCTTCCGCAAGTGCCAGGAAAGCGCCACCTGCTTCCTGCACACACCGGACATGCGCAAAACCTTCGACGTTTCGCCGGAGGAGCGCGAGGCGTTCTGGGAGCACCAGTATAACGAGCCGGGCTTCTCCATGTGGGTCGGCGGCTTCCGGGACATGATGACGAACAAGGCGGCCAATGACGCTGTGTCCGAGTTCGTCGCCAACAAGATCCGCGAGCGGGTGAAAGACCCGAAAGTCGCGGAACTGCTGGTGCCGAAGGAGCACGGCTTCGGCACCCGCCGCGTGCCGCAGGAAAGCGGCTATTACGAGGTCTACAACCAGGACAACGTCAAACTGGTCTCCATCCTCGAAAACCCGATTGAGGAAATCACGGAGAAGGGCCTGCGCACAGCGGAGCAGGACTACGAGTTCGACATGATCGTCTACGCCACCGGCTTCGACGCGATCACCGGCGCCTTCGACCGGATCGACATCCGCGGCGCGGGCGGCCAGACCCTGAAGGACAAGTGGAGCGCCGGGCCCAAGACCTTTGTCGGCGTTCTGGTCGAGGGCTTCCCGAACATGTTCATGCTTGTGGGGCCGCACACCGCGCTGGGCAATATCCCGCGCTCCATCGAATATGCGGTGGAATGGGTGGACGACCTGATTGGACACTTGTCCGCGCGCGGCGCGACCTACGCCAACCCGACGCCGGAGGCAGAAGAGGCGTGGACCGAGGTGGTGGTCAAATCGAACGAGGGGCTGCTCTCGTCCGAAGTCGATAGCTGGATGACCGGCGTCAACCAGAATGTCGAAGGCAAGCAGACCAGGATCATCGCGCGCTACAGCGGCACCGCGCCCGCCTTCCGCGAGTATTGCGACCGTGTAGCCGCCAACGGTTATACCGAGATCGCGACGGCGTAGCGCGCCTACTCTGGTGTCAAGGCACCCTGGGCCCGGCGCATATGACATGTGCCGGGCCTTGCCGTTTTGACAGGCAAACGGGTCCGACGTGACGGCGACAGGATCTTCCCATCTGGCCGCGAACAGCCGCAAACCGGCCTCTATCAGATATTCTTGGAGCCAGTAAATGCGCCCGGCGGATCGTGGCGAGCTTGAATCGCTCTATTTCGAGTATCCCCATTTTGAAGCGCCGGCCCGTAGTGCGATCGAGCCGGTTCGGCCGGTCGCTATTGTTGGCGCCGGTCCGGTGGGCATGGTTGCCGCCCTGACCCTGGCGCGCCATGGCATTCGGAGCGTTCTGCTCGACAGGAAGGAAACCTTCAACGACGGCAGCCGCGCGATCTGCATATCGCGTTCCAGCTTTCATATCCTGGACCATCTTGGCGTTGTCGCGCCGTTCCTTGAGAAGTCGCTGGCATGGACCACCGGGCGAAGCTTCTATCGTGGTGAGCAGGTTCTCGAATTTTCGATGCCGGACCATGCGCGTGAAAAATTCCGGCCGATGTACAATCTGCAACAGCAGTATATCGAGGCCTTCCTCTGGCAGGCGGTCGAGCGGTCGGCGCTGATCGAGACGCGCTGGCAGAGCGAGGTTACGGGGCTCACATCGGAACCCTCCCAAGTGCGATTGACCGTCAAGGACCCGGGCGGATCGTACGAACTGCCGTGCGAGTGGGTTATTGCGGCTGACGGCGCACGCAGTCCGGTGCGCAGCATGTGCGGACTTCGGTTGCGGGGTGAAAACTATGAAGGCCGCTATGTCATAGCGGACGTGCAGATGCGGCATGACTACCCGACCATTCGGCGGGCGCTGTTCGACCCGGCCTCCCGGCCCGGCGGAACCGTTCTGATCCACCGGCAGCCGGACAATATCTGGCGGATTGACTATCAGTTGCATGACGACGAAAGCAATGAAGACGCGACTCGGGAAGAGAACGTGCGGGCCTGCGTCGCCAGCGTGCTGTCCGAGATCGGGCATAGCGGGGAATGGGCTTTGGAGTGGTGGAGCGTTTATTCCGCCAACACTCTGCTGCTCGATGACTATCGCCATGGCCGCGTGTTTTTCGCCGGCGACAGCGCCCATATCGTGCCGATTTTTGGCGTGAGGGGGCTCAACAACGGCATCGCCGACGCGCACAATATCGGCTGGAAACTGGCCGCCGTACTACAGAATGAGGCTGGTGTAGCGCTGCTCGACAGCTACACGCCGGAGCGACGCGGCGCGACCCTGGATGTTTTCGAGAACGCGACCAAAAGCACGCGCTTTATGACTCCGCAGACGCGCGGATGGCGCATCATGCGCGACGCGGCCTTGTCTCTGGCACTAACACGGCGGCATGTCGGCGGGTTGGCCAATCCGCGCCAGATGACGCCCTACACCTATGCCGACAGCCCGGCGACGGCGGATGACGATCCGACCTTCAAAGCCGGCCCCCGCCCGGGCGCGATGTTCCAGGATGCTGACCTCGAAGATGGGCACTTGAGCGGGCGTCTTGGCAAATGGTTCACGTTATTGGCCTTTGGCGACATGCTATGGCGTATACCGGGTGTAACGGTCGTCCGTTTGCCGCCTGACGGGCCGGTTGCAGAAATTTATGGCGCAGCGGATGGCAGCGCATACCTCATCCGGCCGGACCTGCACGTTGCAGCCAGATGGCACAGTGTGTCGCCGGAAAGCGTCGAGCAATACATGAAAACTCTGTTGTGGCAGAGGGGCTGACGGAATGACCGAGCAGGAACTCGAAAAGATATATGAGGCTCTCGCCAGCGCCATCGATTTTGCCGGCCCGAAACAGTCCGACTTTCTGCTTGCGAAAATCGCCTTAGCCCTAAGCGATGAGATCAAGGACCAGGCTATCGTTCTCAGCATTATCGAGGAATGCAAAGCAGGGTTGGACGCCCCGCCGAACGACTGAGTCTCGACCGGCGGAGGAGGGAACAGAATTACGCCCGCGCGTCGGCCAACATCAGGTCTGCCGCTTTCTCGGCGATCATGATCGTCGGCGCGTTGGTGTTACCACAGACCACCATGGGCATAGCCGAGGCATCGACGACCCGCAGGCCCTGCAGCCCACGCACGCGCAAAGACGTATCGAGCACCGCCTTGGCGTCTCCATCAGGCCCCATCCGGCACGAAGACGCCGGGTGCCAGTTGCTGGAGCCGACCTCGCGGGCATAGGCCTCCCACTCGCTTTGTGACTGGACGTTTTTGCCGGGGGCCATTTCATGGTCGTAAAAACCCTGCATCGCCGGCATTTCCATCACCTTGCGGCAATACCGCATGGCGTCGACCGCCGTCTTCAGGTCGTTTTCAGTCCCCAACACATTGGTATGAATGGCGGGATCGGCGAATGGATCGGACGACCGGGCATGCACCGAACCGCGGCTTTCCAAGCGCAGCAAAGTCGGCCCAAGCGTCACGCCCGGATGATGGTGCAGTTTGCGGTCCCGCATATTGTCATAAGTGCCGGGAAAGAATTGAATCTGAACGTCCGGCGTTTCCAACTCCGGCCGGGTGCGGAAAAAGGCGTTGATCGGGTTCGTCGGGCTCGACAGCACGCCCTTGCGCGCGATGATGTACTTCAGGCCCTCACCAAGCGCGGTCAGCCCGCGAATACGCTCGTTATAGGTTCCGGGCTTGCCCTTCAGCCGCCATTTCATGCGGAATACCTGATGGTCCTGCAAGCCGTTGCCGACGCCCGGCAGGTGGTGCACGGGCTCTATTCCCAGACTCTTGATGTGCTCTGCATCGCCGACGCCCGACAACTCCAGCAGTTGCGGCGAGCCATAAGCGCCGCCGCTGATGATGACCTCGCGCGCGGCGCGGGCCTGCTTGGCCTGACCGTTTTGGATGTACTCATAGCCGACGGCGCGCTTGCCTTCGAACAACACCCGCTTGCCGCGGGCATTGGTCTCGACACGCAGGTTCGGGCGCGACCGCGCCGGCTTCAGATAGGCTTGCGCTGTGCTGTTGCGCCAACCCTTCGATGTCGTGGTCTGCGTCAGGCCGATCCCTTCCTGAACCGCGCCGTTAAAATCCGGGTTCAAGGGCATGCCGGCCTCCTGTCCCGCCTTCAAGAACGCGTCCAGGATCGGCGGCTTGTCGCGCAGGTCGCTGACCTGCAGCGGCCCGCCTGACCCGTGATACTCGTTCGCGCCGCGCTGTTGTTCTCGGCCTTGCGGAAATACGGCAATACGTCCTGATAGGACCAACCACGGCAACCCATTTGGGCCCACATGTCATAGTCTGCATGCTGGCCACGCATATAGACCATGCCATTCAACGAACTGGACCCTCCCAGCACCTTGCCGCGGGCCAGATAGTCGGTCTTGTTGTTGGCGTTTTTCTCTGGGACGCTGTCGAAGCACCAGTTCACCGCTTTGTTGGTCAGGTTCTTGCCATACCCAAGCGGAATGTGAATCCAGAAGTTCTTGTCTTCCGGCCCGGCCTCCAGCAACAGCACCTTGTTCTTTGGATCTGCGGACAGGCGGTTTGCCAATACGCAACCGGCAGAACCGGCGCCAACGATGATATAGTCGAAATCCATGGGAGAATCCGGGTTGCTGGAAGGGGGGAGAGAATAGTGTGCACCACCCTCGCCCGCCGTCAATGGAGCGGATGAGGCGGCAATGATTCACCCCCGTTGACCACGGCCTGGTTCGCTCCCAATCTAATGTCGAGATCACACGCCCACAGCCAGGAGCCACACCTATGGCCAAACTACGTCACATTGCCATCACAGTTCCGGACATCGAGGCCTCGGCGAAATTCTACGAAGAGACCTTTGGTATGACCCGGTCCATGATCTCACCGATCGGCGTGTTGCTGACCGATGGCGTCGTCAACCTGGCCATTCTGAAGTTCCAGAACGACAAGCAGGCCGGCGACGAACGCGGCAAGGACTATCACGGCCTGCATCATATCGGTTTTGTCGAGGACGACCTGGACGGCATCTCCAAAACCATTGAGCAAAACGGCGGCAAATACCACATGCGTTTGCCGAACACCCCGGAAGGCGCGACGGAAGTAAAATTCCGCGATCCCAACGGCGTTGTGTTCGACATCGTGGACACCGGCTACGCCAGCCGCGCCTGGGGCCTGAACCTGGAAGATGCCTGACCAACCGGCAGCGCGGGCCATCTGGGACCGCGCCGCCCGCTCGGCTTAGCCCAGCCGATACACCCGCGCCGCCGTATCGTAATACAGCGCCGCCTTCTCCGCCGCTGAATAATCCGCCGTCAGCCGCTTGAACGAATTCCAGAGCACGTTGTAGCTGCACGCCACCTTGTCGACCGGGAAGTTGCTCTCGAACATGCAGCGGTCTGCGCCGAAAATGTCGATGGTGTGCTCGTAATAGCGGCGTGTGCGCTCCATTAGCACCTGGCTGGAGGGCGGCGCGGGCTGGTGCTGCCAGCCGAAGCCATTGACCGGCATGACCAGGCCGCCGAGCTTGGCCATCACGTTCGGGCATTCCGCCAGCTTGTCGATGGCGGCGCGCCAGGCGGCGAACACCTCGTCTTCCTTTCCCGCGTACGGGCCAACGCCGATGGGGCCGCCGAAATGGTCGAGGATGATGGTGGTGTCCGGGAAGGCCTTGGCCAATGCTGTCAGTTCCGGGATTTGGGTGTGATAACACCAGGCCTCGAACGTCAGCCCACGCGGCGCCAGGTGTTTGAAGCCGGCGCGGAAGGTGGCGTCGCCATACATGCCCTGCGGCGGCTGCGTCCGGTGGTTCTCCACATCCGGCGAGGCATCCCAGGTCGCGCCGACGCGGATGCCGCGGAAGCGCCCGTTGCCCGCCACGATCTGGGCATCCAGAGCCTCGGCTGACGGCTTGTCGCCCTGGCGGAGCGGCGCGGTGCCGACAATGCCCTTGGCGATCTGCGTCTTGCCATACAGGCCGGAGGCACTCATCGCCGCGATGCCGCCTACGAACTCGGTCTCGCCGACGCAGCGCATGTGCTCTGGCCCGTCGGCGCGGAACATGGCGCCGCATTCGATGAACACGGTGGCGACGATGTTGTGCCCGCTGTTCATGTCCACCGCCATCTCATCAATCAGATAGCGCTGCTGGACATAGTGCGAGCCGCGCGCATCCCAGAGGTGGTGGTGCGGATCGATGATCGGCAGGTCGGGCTCCAGCGTCTCTTCCTGCGTCAGGTCGAGCCAGGCGGCGTTGTTGGATGGCTGCATAGGGGCGTTCCTTGAGTGACGTTTACAGCGATCCTATTCCGAAAGCCACCACTCGCCTATACCATGCGGCACGCAGTATCCATTCCGACGCGGAGACATCATCCCATGACCCAATCCCTTGAAGGCAAAGTCGCCATTGTCACCGGCGCATTCCGCGGCCTCGGCCGGGCTTACGCGGAAGCCCTGGCGAAAGAAGGCGCGAGCGTTGTCTGCGCCGACATCCGCTATTGCGACGATACGGTCGCCGGCATCGTCCGCGCCGGCGGCAAGGCCGTCGCCGCCACCTGCGACGTCACCAGCATGGAGCAGTGTCAGGCGATGGCTGACCTCGCCATGGAGCGCTATGGCAGGATCGACATTCTGGTGAACAACGCCGCGCTCTATGCCGACATGAAGGGTGGCAAGTTCGACCAACTCGAACCCGCTGAATGGCAGAAGATGCTGGATATCAACGTCACCGGCATGTGGCATTGCTGCAAGGCCGTCATCGGCCAGATGCGCCAACAGCAGAGCGGCTCCATCATCAACATTTCCTCGCTGGCCGCGGTCTACGGCTTCCCGTTCGGCGTGCACTACGCCATGAGCAAGGGCGCCGTCATCGGCATGACCCGAGCCATGGCCCGCGAGGTCGGTCGCGACTGGATCCGGATCAATGCCGTCGCACCAAGCGCCGTGATGACCGAGGGCACGAAAGAGTTCTTTGGCGAGCGGCTGGACCGCGCCGCGGGCGTGATCGCCGGCGGTCAGGCCCTGCAACGCAATCTTGAGACCGAGGACCTGACCGGCACCATCGTCTATCTGGCGAGCGACGCCAGCAAGTTCGTCACCGGTCAGACGATCATGGTGGATGGCGGGACGGTGTTTTTGTAAGGCCGCCCGCGCACCATGATCCGGCAACGGATAGATCCGGCCCCGCGTGAGTACGCAGCGAACATCACGCTAAACCGCCGTAGCGCCAATGCCGCCGCATTCCGCGGGCAACGGGAAAACGGCGGCACTATTGAGCATTGGCTGCTGCACGGCGCCTCCAACATCCAGGATATGCTAGTCCTGACCGAGGAGTTTTGCGGACGCATGACCGCAGCCGAGTTGCCTGTGTCGCGCTTCGTCCTGAATGTTGGCACACTGCATCCGCAATTGGCCGGGTTTTCCTGGATCTGGGAGGCCGACGACGGTTTTTGCGATGAAATCCGGGTCGAAACCGGATCGCTGCAACACCCGTCTTACATCCAGAGCCCTCTCTATCGGGCCATCGAGTTCGGCGAGACCGTGCGGGGCGATCCCCGCGATCCCGAACTCGCCGCGCGTTACCCGATCATGACCGACTTGGCGGCGCGGGGATTTGCGGACTACATCGTTGCGCCGCTTGCGCCGACCGGCGGTCAGCAACAGCACCGGATGTCCGTCAGCATGGCTTCGATGCAGCCATGCGGTCTTTCGGGCGAGAACGCGGAAATTCTGAACCGCCTCTTGCGGTTTCTGACCCTGCACGCGGCGCGGCTGATGGCAGTGCTGGTTTCCCAAAACATCGCCTCCGCATATCTGGGCGAGGCAGCTGGCCGCCAGGTTCTGGACGGCTCGATCAAACGCGGCGCCGGCGCGCCCATCGAAGCGGTGATTATGGTTGCGGACCTGCGCAGGTTCACCGAACTCTCCGGTCGCCTGTCGCCGGAGGATATGCTCAAAGTCCTGAACGCCTATTTCGAGGCTCTGGCCGAAGCCATCGCCGAGGCCGGCGGCGAGGTGCTGAAATTTATTGGGGACGGCCTGCTGGCGGTATTCCCCATCGACGCGGCCCATGCCCGCGAAACTGCCGCCGCCGCGGCTTATTCCGCCGCGAAGCAGGCTTTGGACGCCCTCAACCAAATGAACGCAGAGCCGCCAGAGCCTTTAGCCGGAATCGAAGGCTGGCGGCCGCTCCGTGCCGGCATCGCCCTGCATGCGGGTGAGGTGTTCTTCGGCAATGTCGGCGCGCCGGAGCGGCTGGATTTCACCGTCATCGGCCCCGCCGTCAATATCGCGGCACGGCTCGAATCTCTCACCAAAGACCTGAAGCGCCCGCTGCTGGTCAGCGGCCCGGTGGCCAGGATGCTGGGCCAAGACCTGGAAGCAATGGGCGATTTCCATCTCCGTGGCATAGACCAGCCCGTCCAAGTGTTCGCGCAGCCTTCAGCCGATAAGGACCAATCATAACATGCAAGTCGAAACCTACCTCCCCCTCGGCAAGACCGATCCTGGCCTGCGCGCGCCGGAGAAAGCCATCGATCTCTCCACCCTGATGGCCGACGCCAAGCAGGTGGAGGACCTCGGCTATGACACCATCGTCGTCGAGGAGACCAAGGACGACCCCTACCAGTTCATGGCGCTGGCCGCAGCCGGCACCACGACACTAAACCTCGCCACCTCCGTCGCCATGGCGTTTCCCCGCGCGCCGGCGGTGACGGCGATGAGCGCGTGGTCGATCCAGAGGCTTTCGAAAGGCCGCTTTACCCTCGGCCTCGGCAGCCAGGTGCGCGGCCATATCATGCGCCGTTTCGGCATGGAGTATCACCCGGCGGGGCCCTGGATGCGGGATTATATCGGCGCGGTCCGGGCGGTCTGGCACACATGGCAGACGGGTGAGAAGCTCCACTATGAGAGCGAACGGTACAACCTCTCGCTGATGGTGCCGCTGTTCGATCCGGGCCCCATCGACTACGAGCCGCCGCCGATCCAGATTGCCGTCGTGAACGAGGTCATGTGCCGGATCAGCGGCGAGTGCGCCGATGGCATGCGCCCGCACCCGGTCTGCACGCCCCGCTATATCAAGGAGGTCATGCGCCCCGCTGCTGAGCGCGGCGCGGCCAAAACCGGCCGGAAGTTAGATCATTTCAAAATCGCGATGAAGCCGCTGATTGCCGCCGCCCGCGATGAAGACGCGCTGCAGGACAAAATCCGCGATACCAAGGCCCGCATCGCCTTCTACGCCTCCACCCCCAGCTATAGCCGCCCGTTCGAATTGCACGGCTATGGCGAGCTTGCGGCGGAGATGGCGCAGCTCTCCAAGGCCCAGCGCTGGGAGGAAATGCCCGGCAAGGTGCCGGACGACCTCTATCATGACTTCGTCACCGTCGGCACCTACGACGCCATCGCGGAGAAACTGCACGCCCGCTATGACGACTGCGTCACCAGCATCGAGTTCGCCATGCCGGTCGAGAACGAGGCCGACGCCGGCGCCTTGCGCGAAGTCATTCAGGACCTGCATCGCAAAGCCTAACCCGGAGACCCGCCCGCCATGTCCAGCGCCCTCGCCTAC
Source organism: Alphaproteobacteria bacterium (assembly GCA_029978325.1). Taxonomy (GTDB): domain Bacteria; phylum Pseudomonadota; class Alphaproteobacteria; order Bin95; family Bin95; genus JACKII01. The sequence goes on from JAPOJR010000059.1 coordinate 14,664, forward strand.
CCCAACGCCCCTGCCCTTCCCGGCGTCCGGTCCCGCTTTGCCGACAACGGCAACGGCCTGACCATGCACTATTTGGAGGCCGGCGATCCGAAGGCACCGTTGATCCTGCTGCTCCACGGCTTCCCAGAGCTCGCGTATAGCTGGCGCAAGGTCATGCCGGCGCTGGCAGACGCCGGCTTCTACGTCGTGGCACCGGACCAGCGCGGCTATGGCCGGACGCTCGGATGGGACCCAGGCTATGACGGCGACCTCGCCAGCTATCACGCCCTGAACCTGGTGCGCGATGTGCTGGGCCTGCTGGAGACACTCGGCCGGCGCGAGGTGCAAATGGTCGTCGGCCACGATTTCGGCGCCATGGTCGCGGCCTGGGCGGCGCTGGTGCGCCCGGACGTGTTCCGCCGCCTGACGCTGATGAGCGCGCCCTTCTCCGGCCCTCCTGCCCTATCCCTGCCCAAGCCGGCCCGCGACGTCCACGCCGACCTCGCCACGCTGGAACGGCCCCGCAAACATTATCAGTGGTACTACTGCACCCGCCTCGCCAATGGCGACATGCAGGGTGCGCCGCAGGGGATGCAGGCCTTCCTGCGCGCCTACTTCCACCACAAAAGCGCCGACTGGCAGGCCAACCAGCCGCATCCGCTGACGGAGTGGAGCGCTGCCGAACTGGCCAAGCTGCCCACCTACTACGTCATGGACCTGAACGAGACCATGCCGGAGACCGTCGCCCACGAAATGCCGTCCGCTGCCGAAATCGCCGCGTGTTCCTGGATGTCGGAGGACGAGATGGCCGTCTACGCCGCCGAGTACCAGCGCCTCGGCTTTCAGGGCGGGCTGAACTGGTATCGCTGCCGCATCGAGCCGCGGTTCCGGTCGGCGGAGCAGGTCTTTGCCGGGCGCACGATTGACGTGCCGACCTGGTTCATCTCGGGACAAAGCGACTGGGGCGTCCACCAATCCCCCGGCGCATTCGAGGCCATGCAGACCAAAGCCTGCACCGACTTCCGCGCAGCCCACCTGCTGCCCGGCGCCGGCCATTGGGTGCAGCAGGAACAGGCGGCGGAGGTTTCTCGCCTACTGGTGGAGGCAGCCTCGGCCTAAGCCGCCACCTCGCGGCTGAATTTTGGCATCAGGCGCAACAGCTCCTGCGTGTATTCATGGCGGGGGTGCTCGAACAAAGTCTCCGAATCGGCGACCTCGCACAACTCGCCATAGCGCATAACCGCGATGCGGTCGCACATCTGGCGGATGACGGCCAAGTCGTGGCTGATGAACAGCATGGTCAGGCCCAGATCGTCCTGCAGGTCTTTCAGCAGGTTGAGCAGCGAGGCCTGAATTGACACGTCGAGCGCGGACGTCGGCTCGTCACAGATCAGGAAACGGGGCCGCATGACCAGGGCGCGGGCGATGCAGATGCGCTGGCGCTGGCCGCCGGAGAACTGGTGCGGATATTTCGCGCCGGCGTCCGCGTCCAGGCCGACCCTCTGCAACACCGCCGCGGCCAGGTCTCGCGCGTCGCTTTGATTGGCCATGCCGTGATGGATGACTGGCTCTGCGATGATCTCGCGGACACGCATGCGCGGGTTGAGGGAACTGAACGGGTCCTGAAAGATAATCTGCATGTCGATGCAGTCTTTGCGCAGCCGCGTATCGCCCGCCAACCCGGTGATATCGCGGCCGTTATAGGAAATCGTTCCCTCCAGCGGACGTTCCAGGCCAACGATCATCTTGGCGACGGTCGACTTGCCGGAGCCGCTCTCGCCCACCAGACCGAAGGTTTCGCCCTGCTTGATCTGGAACGACACCTTGTCGACAGCGCGGAAATAGGTGTTCCAGCGCTGCAGAATGCCTTTGGTCTTCACGAACTCAATGGAAAGGTCCTTGACCTCGACCAGCGGCGTATCGCGGTCCGCAGCGCGCTCCAACCCATCGAACCAGGTCAGGCGCTGGCTCATGCTGGCCGTGGTGCTGAGGGTTTCGGCCTCGGCGCTGGCGTGCACCAGTTCAAAGCGCTCCAGCTTGATATCGGTGCGCGGCACGGCGGCAATCAGGCTCTGGGTGTACTGGTGCTGAGGCCGGTTGATGATGTTGTGGGTGGTATCAACCTCGATCATGCGGCCGTGCAGCATGACGGCGACGCGATCCGTCACCTCGTTGATGACGGCCATGTCATGGGTAATGAGGATCACGCCCAACTGCCGCTGCACGCACAGGTCTTTGATCAGCGCCAGGATTTCCGATTGGATCGAAACGTCGAGCGCGGTTGTTGGCTCATCGGCCAGCAGCAATTCCGGCTCGCCGGCGAGCGCAATGGCGATGACAACACGCTGGCGCATGCCGCCGGAGAATTGGTGCGGGTATTGGGTGATGCGATGTTCCGGATCGGGAATGCCGACCTGGCGCAGCAGATCGACCGCGCGCGCCTTCAATGCCTCCCCCTGCAAGCCCAGATGCAGGCGAACGGTCTCCATGATCTGAAAGCCAACGGTGAGGACCGGGTTGAGCGCGGTCAGCGGGTCCTGGAAGATCACGCCGATGCGCTTGCCGCGCACCTTCATCATCTCGTCTTCCGGCAGGGCCATGATGTCGGTACCGGCAAGATCGACAGAGCCGCTCTCGATATAACCCGGATAGTCGATCAGGCGGGTGATCGCCGTGGAGATGGTGGACTTGCCCGCACCGGACTCACCAACAATCCCGAGGATCTCCCCCGGCTCTACCGAAAAGGTAACGTCACGCACGGCGGTGAACTTGCCGGCGCGGGTCGGATAGACAACGGTTAAGTTCTGGACATCGAGGAGGGCCATGGATGCGCAAGCTTTCCGGTCGGGTTCGATCTGAAGCAACCTAGCCGCAAAATTTGCATCTGTCAGCGCAAAGCATACGGCGCGCAATCGCCTATTCCGCCGATAGCACGGCTCGCCTATTGTGATGCGCAAATCCGCCGAATACGTAAGGACCTGCACCCCATGGCTCTCGTCGCGATCCAAATGGACCCGATTCATTCAATCGACATCAAAGGCGACAGTTCGTTGATGCTAGCGTTAGAGACGCAACGGCGCGGCCACGAGTTGTTTCACTATCTGCCAAGCGGCCTTTCGCTGAAGGATGGCAAGGTCATTGCGCGCGGTCATCCGCTGACGGTGCGATACGAAAAGGGCAATCACTACACCATGGGCGATGAGCAACTCATTGACCTGACGGAGGCCGCAGTGGTGCTGATGCGCCAGGACCCGCCATTCGATATGTCCTACATTACCGCTACACATATTCTGGACCACATTCACCCCAAGACCCTAGTGGTGAACGATCCATCCAGCGTGCGCAATGCGCCGGAAAAACTGTTTGTCACGCACTTTCCCGGCGTG
>JAPOJR010000005.1 GCA_029978325.1 Alphaproteobacteria bacterium
AGCATCATCCGACCGGGAGAGATACACTTGGCCACGGCGCGGCGCATGACGGTTTCCATGTGATCCGGCGTGTAATAGGTAGACCAGGCGAGGCGGTAGGCGCGTTGCCATTCCTCTTTGCTCATCAGTGCATGGCCGGTGGTGACGTGGTTCAGGTCGTACTTGTTCATGTCGGGATCCATCCAGATCCCTTTGGCGTCCAGGTTCTTGTGATCCTCCGAGCCGGGCAGGGGTGTCAGGTAGAAGAACTCCAGCAGGTCGAGCGGCAATTCTTTCTTAATGATCTCGATATCGCGGACGATGGTTTCCGGCGTGTCGGTGGGGAAGCCCAGGATGTAGCCGGCGTAGGTCATCGCACCCACGTCCTTCCACATCTGCAGCATGGTCCGGTATTCGGTGATCTTGTTCTGGCGCTTCTTTGTGCCGACCAGGCTTTCCGGGTTGATGTTTTCCAGCCCGATAAAGACACGGGTGACGCCGGCGCGGCCCGCTTTCTCGATAAACCGCGGAATGCGGTGGCAGAGCGTATCCACCTGGATCAGGAAGCGAACATCCAGGCCGTCTTTCTCCCGCAGATAGATGATGCGGTCGAACACCGCCTCCCAATCCTTGTTGCGGGCGAAGTTGTCGTCGGTGATGAAGAACCGGTTGATGCCGCGCTGAAAATTCTCGCGGATAATGCCTTCGATGTCATCGGCGGACCGATACCGCGACTTGCGGCCCTGCACATTGATAATGGTGCAGAACGAGCATTGGAACGGGCAGCCGCGACCGGCATCGAAGCTGGTGTGCGAGCCGGCGGTGTGCTGGACATGTTCCGGCGGCAGCAGCGGCAGTTCGGCGCCTTCCAGGCCCGGCAGGTCGTTCATGTAGTTATAGAGCGGCTTCAGCGCGCCCGCGGCCGCGTCCTGCAGCACCTCGTCCAACCGTCCGCCTTCCGCCTCGCCGGCGAAAAGGCTGATGCCCAGGTCTTGCGCCTCCTGGATATCTGGCGCCAGTTTGGGCAGCATTGAGATGCAGCCGGACACATGGAAGCCGCCGATGGCCACTTGTATTCCGGCGGCCCGCATGGGACGAGCCAGGTCGATGGCGTGTGGGAACTGGTTGGTCTGCACGCCGACCAGCGCCACCATGCCGAGGCCGCCGCTATCGCGGATCAATTTGATGATCCGGTCCGGCCGCACACGTGTATTGGTCTCGTCGATGGTGGTCAGCATCAGATCAACGTCATCGCCAAGCACCTCCCGCCGGGCGCAGTCTTCCGCCAGGCCGTTCAGCGCCGCCAGGGTGTTCGAAGGGATGGCCGAGCGGATCCACTGGATAACATAGCCGTTGTCGTCGTAGTGGGATGGCTTGATCATAACCAAATGAAACTGCCGCCGCGCGCCTGGCTTGCTGGAGCGGGTGACATATCGGTTATAGTCGAACAAAGCTTTCATCGCCGCCGCCTACTACTGAAGTCTGACTTATCCGTTTAGCTGATAACACATACCATGAGGGGCGTCACGCCCGCTTGCCAAGGCAAAGCAGAACGCACCCTTGCTTTGGCCAGCGGCATATGGCGGTGTTGTTGGGGGCGGGCATGCGCATTAGGAGCGTTATTTCCGCAAGATAAAGCGCAGGATATGGGTTCTGTCCCCGACCAGACGATTGCCGTTGCTGACCGTCCACCTGCACGGTCATGGCTGATTCCTGCCGTTTTGATGCTGGCCAGTACGGTCAGCATTCTTGCAACCGATCTGTATACGCCGTCGCTGCCGCGCCTGACCGAGGTCTTCGGACGGTCGGCCGAGACCGTGCAATTGACCATGACGTGCAACCTGGCTGGCTTTGCCTTCGGGCAACTGCTGTTCGGGCCGCTGTCCGACCGGTTCGGGCGCCGTCCGTCGATGCTGCTGGGATTGACGCTGTTCTGTTTGTTCTCAGTGCTGTGCGCGCAAGCCTGGTCGATTGAATCCCTCATCGCGTTTCGGGTCTTTCAAGGCATTGCTGCTGCCTGCGAAGCGGTGATCGGCTTTGCTGTGATCAAAGAATTGTATGGAGAGGCAGAGGGGGTCAAAGTCGTTGCGATCTATTCGATGGTGATAGCCGCGGCACCGGCCCTGGGGCCGGTGCTGGGTGGCCAGATGCTGGTGCAGTTTGGCTGGGAGTCGAATTTCTGGCTGTTAGGCGGGTTGGCGCTGCTGGCGTTGGCCGCCTGCTGGCGGTTTTTGATCGAAACCGGACGTCCAGACCGGACGGCGCTGCGGCCGACGCGCCTGCTGGCGGAAGCGCACGCCACACTGCGGGTGCCGGCCTTCTGGCTTTATACCGTGGGTCCGGCAGCTTCGCTGGGTGGGTTGTTCGCCTATGTCACAGAGGGACCATTCGTCTTCATTCGCCAGATGGGCATCCCTGCGGAGGAGTTTGGTTATTACCACGGTACTATTGTCGGCATTTTCTTTGCGACCAACCTGTTGGTGAACCGCCTGTCGGAAAGGGTTAGCGGCAACACGTTGCTGCGATGCGGCAGCGTGCTGGCCCTCGCCGGTGGCGGCTTGGCGGTGGTGCTGGTCGCCAGCGCTACCGCTTCGCCATGGTCGTTGGTGATGGCGCTGGGCCTTTTCGTTTCCAGCCTGGCGTTGATTTACGCGGTGGCACCGCTGAAGGCGTTGCGTTCGACTACGGCGGCGACGGGCATGGCCGCATCGTGGCGCGGCTGTCTGGAAATGTGCGGCGCAATCGCCGGGTCCGCCGGGGTTATGGCGCTGCACGACGGCACGCTGTGGCCGCTGGCCATTCTTCTGGCCGTCTCGGCGCTGGTCGTGGTTGCCGGCGACGTCGGAGCCCGTCGCACTAGCCGCAGCGCTGAACTGTCGGTATCGTCGACGTCATGAAACTTTGGGCCATCAGCGACCTGCATCTTGCGTCCGGCATCAACCGCGCCGCGCTGGCTGCCTTGCCTCACTATGGTGAGGATTGGTTGATTGTCGCTGGTGACGTTGCCGAGCGCAGTGACCATGTGCGCCTGGCCTTTCAATTGCTGACGGAGCGGTTTGCCCAAGTTATCTGGACGCCTGGCAACCACGATCTGTGGACCGTAAATGACGACCCCGAATTCGGCGGCCTGGCCGGCCCTGCCAAGTATCGGGCGCTGGTAGACCTTGCCCGCACGTATAACGTTCTGACGCCGGATGACGAATGGCCGGTGTGGGTGGGAAAGGGGGGGCCGTGTACGATCGCGCCCCTGTTTACGCTGTACGACTATAGCTTCCGCCCTGAAGACATCGACCGGCGGGCTGTGGTGGCGTGGGCCAAGGAAGGGCGGGCGGCCTGTGCCGACGAGATGTACCTAAACCCTGCGCCGTATTCGTCTCGTGAGGCTTGGTGCCACTCGTTGTGCGCTGAGGCAGAGGCTCGTTTGGAGGCGCTTGATCCTCTCTTGCCGACAGTACTGGTGAACCACTATCCGCTTCGTCGGGATTTGGTCCGCATGCGCCGTATTCCCCGGTTTTCGCCTTGGTGCGGCACAGCCCTCACAGCGGATTGGCCAGCCCGATTCCGAGCTTTGGCGGTAATTTACGGCCACCTGCACATCCGTCGCACCGACGATTGGGACGGCGTGCGGTACGAGGAGGTCTCGCTCGGATATCCCAAGCATTGGGACCGCGGCGCCGGAGTTCGCGCCTATCTTCGCCAGATTTTGCCTGCCGGTTGACGCTGGGGTCGCCATTCAGAGCCGGTTTCAGGTCGGCAGCCAGCGCTCGTTTTGCAAACGCTTGAGCCACCAGACCAGACTTGCCTCGGTATCGATACAGCCGTGGAAGCCTGCCGCGTGCAGTTTGATCGGGCTGAGGACCGACGGCGCCGGTTGGTCGATCCCGGTCGCCAGCGACCGGTCGGTGAATTCCCAGCTGGAGCCGATCCATTCGGCCAGCGTGTGCCGCCGCAAATTGTACTTCTCGACCATATTGGCCCAAATCGCTTCCTCGCCGGGCATGGTCTGTTGCAGAAATTCCGGCTTCGGGTCTGCGACCTCCATGTTAAAAACTTCGGCGATTGCGTCGAAGATATGCGGCCAGAGCAGCACATCGCCGTTGACGATATTAAAAGTCTCGTTGTGTGCCGTGGGTGATGTGCCGCCCCAACAGATCGCCTGCGCCAATAGCCGGGTATCCGTCGCGGCGGTGAGCAGCGGGCCGCCGCCGGGAAAGGACAGGGGCAGGCCTTGCTCGCGGCGGATTGCGGCCCAGGCGCCAAGGGCGCCAACAATGTTCATAGGGCTGCCCAGCGCATTGCCGAAGAGTGCCTGCGGCCGCCAAATCGAAAATCCCCAGCCGCGGCCGGCCCATTGGCGTTCGCGGACCAAATCTTCCTGAAGCCAATAGAAGTTTTCATGCTCGTGCCGCGGCCAGTGCTCTTTTGCCGGAACCCGAATCGGCTCGACATGAACGCCGTACGCTTTGGTGCCTTGCAGCAAGGCGATATGGCGTAGATCGGGGGTGCTGGGCTCAACCGCGTCCAACAAATTCTGTAGCATGGCCCGATTGACGGCCATTTGCTCGGGATCGCGCCAGCCAGCGACCAGGTCCGGCTTTTCGTAAAGCGCGGCAAAGACAATATCGGTAATGCCGTCCAGCCCGCCCAGCCGGTCGCGGCAGGATTGGGCGTCGGTGAGGTCGACCGGCACATGCAACGCGCCGGGCAGGCGGGGATCGCGTCTGGATACAGCAACGACATCGGCGTCCCCTTCGTCCAGCAAATGCTCGATCACCGCCTTGCCGACAAGGCCGGTTGCTCCGGCCACCAGTACCCTGCGGTTCATCATTGTTTTGTGTACCTCGTCCAACGCGTTTTGCGTCCTGCGCCGATGCGTGGCAATCTGACGGACGCCCGACCGGCAATAAGCGCCGTCAAAAGACCAGGAACGTTCGCCATGTTCAATCCGAAAGACGTCAAGAATGCACCTTTCTGGTGGGATGAAGCTCCCAGACCGGTTCGAGAGCCCGCCTCGGTGCCGAAAGAAACCGATATCGCGGTAATCGGCTCGGGCTTTACCGGCCTGTCCGCTGCGCTGACGGCAGCCCGCGCCGGTCGGCAGGTTACGGTGTTCGAAGCGCAGGAGCCGGGCCACGGCGCGTCGTCCCGCAATGGCGGCGGCGTTGGCGCGACCCCGTTTAAGATCAAATACTCCGAAGCGGAAGCGAAGCTGGGCCGCGACGCTGCGGTCCGCCTCTACAAAGAGGGTATCGCAAGCGTCACCCACCTTGAGCATCTGATCGAATCGGAACAAATCCGCTGCCACTACAAACGCTCCGGCCGTTTCACCGGCATCCATCGCGCTGACGCCGAGCCAGGCCTGCGCAAGGAGGTGGAGCTTTTGCAGGATCGCTTGGGCCTGGACGTGCGTATGATCGCGCGCGCTGACCAGCAAGCGCATATCGGCAGCGATTTTTACCTGGGCGGCCGGTTCAGCGCGCATGATGGCGTTGTTCACCCCGGCCTGTTGCACCAGGGCCTTTTGGAGCGGGTCGAGGCGGCTGGAGTGGCGGTGCTGGGGCATACGCCGGTGCTGAACGTGCAGCGCGAGGGCGCTGCCCTGACATTGCAGACGCCGCGGGGCAGTGTGAAGGCCAACAAGCTGGTGGTAGGCACCAACGGCTATACCGGTGGCGCTATTCCTTGGCTGGAGCGCCGGTTCATTCCTGTGACCAGCAATATCATCGCGACCCAGGAACTGGACCCGGCGTTGGTGCGCCGCCTGGTGCCGAAAGATAACATGATTATCGATACCAAGCGCACGGTGCACTACTACCGTGCCTCGCCCGATGGCAAGCGCATCCTGATGGGCGGGCGTCCGGCTATGCGGGAGGCGCACTGGAGTGTTTCAGCGCGCATGCTCTATGACTTCATGGGGAAAGTCTGGCCCGAGCTGTCGGGCGTCGGCATTACGCATGCCTGGGGCGGACGGTTGGGCTTTACCTTCGACAAGCTGCCCCATATCGGCGAGCACGACGGGATTCACTACGCTGGCGGCTATCTGGGCTCGGGCGTGGCGATGAGCAACTACCTGGGCCACAAGATGGCATTGCAGGCCATGGGCGAGCCGGCAGGTGAGACCGCGCTCGACAACCGCAGCTTTCCGACAATGCCCTTCTACAGCGGCAATCCCTGGTTCCTCACCGGCGTAGCTGCATATTACCGGTTCCGGGACCGGTTTGGCTGACCTGGCCGGCGGCGCGGCCCGGCCCGGCATCAGTACGGTCTTTTGGCACGTCATCTGCACGAGTTTTTAATCGTGCCAGCGATCACCGTAGCGCATTGTTATGCATATAAATGTATATTTCTCTATTGAAATACGCCTAAATACGTATACAGTTCGTGCTTTTTCGGGGCGAATTAACCCAATTTTTCGTGTATCGTTCTTTTCACCGGGTAAGTAGCGCTGCTGTTATGGTGCAGCGATACCAATGACGGCATACAAATGTATGTTGACATATCGTCCACTATGGCGAATACGGTGAGAGTAAGTGAAATGCAGAAAGAATTTGGAGTGAGAATGTTCGATAAGGATGCGCTGGAGCGGGCAAAGTCGGTCGTTGACCAATTCCGTCAGGTTTATGTTTGCGAATGGGCGCCCGACACGCTGGATGAAATGGAAGCGGCGGTTTTTTCCCTTCGGCACTTTTCTGACGAAGCTGCGAACGGCGAAACCCGGAAAGAGGCCCTGTTGCGTCTGAGCCGCGAAATGACCGGGCATGCAAATACGTTTGGCTTTGATCTGCTCAGTGATTTCGCCTCTTCCATTAACGCCATCGTCAGTGGGGCGCGCGACGTGGGCGCGCGTGAGGTGGATATCTGCCACGCGCATATTATGGCCATGCGCACTGCTCTGGAGATTGTGGCCGAAAATCCCGATGGGGTGTTGAGTGCCGGCGATGAAAAGCGGTTGCGTCGCGACTTACGCAAAATTGTCCGGATGACCTTCAACTGAACGCTTATGCAACTGAACGCTTATGGCGCTGCGGTTCCGTGGCGCCTTGCAGTCCGGTCCGCGCGATAATCCGCTGAGATTTGGTCCAGCGGCATGATGCAGGCTGGCGAATGGCGACGCGCTTCCTTACCTTAGTCGTGAATTGCCAGTCCGCTTCAGAATATTCAGGGGAGCGAATCGGCTGTATCAATTCCGTACGCAGTAAGGAGGCTGGTCACCATGTCGAAACTCTGGGTGGTCGTTCTCGGTGTCGCCGCAGCCGCGGTTGTCGCTGTAGGGCTATATTTGAATTTCAACGGCAGCGAGCCAGCCATCTCCAGGGCATTGGCAGCCGACACCGATGCTTTGAAAATTGAGATCGGCGCCAACGAGACCATCTACGGAGATCCCGCAGCGCCGGTCACCATTGTTGAATATGCATCGCTGACATGTCCGCACTGCGCCGCATTCCACGCGGAGACGTTGCCGGACGTAAAAAAGCAATTGTTGGATACGGGGAAAGCCCGGCTCGTATTCCGGGATTTTCCGCTGGACCAACTTGCTTTGCGGGCTGCCGGCCTGGTTCGGTGCGCCCAGCCGCTGCAACGGCCGGCCATGCTGACATTACTGTTCCGCACCCAACAAACCTGGGCGCGTAGTCAGGACCCCATGGCGGCGCTTGAGCAGATCGCGCGAGCGGTCGGTATGTCGGAAGCGGCGTCGCAGGCGTGTTTCAAAGACCAGGCAATTCTGGATGCCGTCATCGCGCAAAGGCTTGAGGCGGAGCAGAAGTACAAAGTTGCTTCCACTCCCAGCTTTATCATCGGTGGCAAACTGTACGCGGGCGGCATCACCGCCGGGGAAATCGCAGAGTTGGTCGCCAAACAATCCCGGTAACGGCGGCCCAATGGGCTAGCCGCAAGGAGCGTTCGTGCAACTTACCCGCTTGCGCCTTGCTGGCTTCAAGTCGTTTGTCGAGCCTACGGACTTGCGAATCGAATCCGGCCTGACCGGGATCGTCGGCCCGAACGGCTGCGGTAAATCCAATCTGGTTGAAGCGCTGCGCTGGGTGATGGGCGAAAGTGCGGCGCGGCAGATGCGCGCCAGCGAATTGGACGATGTGATCTTTGCGGGAACGGCGGCCCGCGCCGCTCGCAACTATGCTGAAGTTGCGCTGGCAATCGATAATCAGGATGGGCTGGCGCCGCCGCCCTACCGCGATCAACCGCTAATCGAAGTTGTGCGGCGCCTGCCGCGAGGCGGCGCCAGCGGCTATCGCATCAACGGCCGCAGCGCGCGGGCGCGGGATGTGAAACAACTGCTTGCGGATGCCGCTACCGGTGCCCGGTCGACGGCTATTGTCGCGCAAGGCCAAATTGGCGCGTTCGTTGCTGCTAAGCCGACGGAGCGCCGCGGCGTGCTGGAAGAGGCCGCCGGCGTCGCCGGTCTCTATTCGCGGCGTCAGGAGGCGGAAACCCGCCTGCGCGCGGCGGAAACCAATCTTGAGAGGCTGGAAGACGTCCTCAGCACCATGGGCGCCCAACGCCAGGCGCTGGAGAAGCAGGCGCGACATGCGCGGCGATACCGCAAGCTGCAGCAACAGGCGCGCGAAGCCGAACTGGCGCTCTTTGCCTTGCGCTGGCAGTCCGCTGCGTTAGCTGAAACAGAGGCTGAGCGCGCGGTCCAATCGGCACGCCTTGGCGAGGGGGAATCCGCCAGGGCTGCGGCCCATGCGGCAAAACTGCATGCCGATGCTGCAACCGCTTTGCCGGCGCTGCGGAAGGCAGAGGCCGAAGCGGTCGCCAGATGGCAGAGGCTCGCGGTGGAGCGGGACGCGCATCAGCAGGAGGCCAAGCGTGTCGCTGCGGAACAGGAACAGGTTGCCGCGCGCATCGTCTCGTTGCAGGGCGACCTAGACCGTGAGGCATCGTTGGCGGCGGAAGCCGCTGCAGCGTTGGAGGCGCTGGCGAAAGAAGCGCATCAGTTGGAGGCGGATGCAGCGACCGGCGTGGTCAGCGGCCGTACGCTTCAGGTGGCGGTCGAGCGCTGTCAAGACGCACTGAGCCAGGCTGAAGCCTTGGCGGAGGCCGCCGGCAAAGCGCTGGCGGCGGCGAATGCGGACCGCAACGCCGCAGGGCGGCAAAAACGCGACGCCGAAACCCGATTGGCCGGTCTCACCCGGCAGCGCGAGCAGGCGGCGCGCGATCATGCCGCCGCCGCCGGGTCGCTGCCGGCTGACGAGGCGATAGAGGCGGCTAACCAGGCGGCGACCCTGGCGCGACGCGCACGCAACGCGGTTCAGGACGAATTGGCCAAGGCCCGGGATGCGGAAGCCTCATCCGAGACGGTGGCCACGCAAGCCTCGGAGTTACGGCAGGCGGCGGAGCGAACGCGCCTGCAGTGCAAAACCGAGGCAGATACGCTGCGCAAGGTCCTATCCGGCGTAAAGGCGCCGTTGCTGGACCTGTTGACGGTACGGCCCGGTTATGAGCAGGCGTTGGCTGCTGCGCTCGGCGACGATATTGCGGCGGATCTGGACACCGCCAAGCCGCTGCACTGGCGTGGCGGCCTCGATCAGCCCGATCAACGGCTGCCGGATGATTGCGTTTGCCTCAGCGATTTCGTGCAGGCGCCCGGAGCGTTAATGCCGCGTCTGAGCCAGATCGGAGTCGCGCCGGATCCGCTGACAGCGGCTTCCCTCGCGAAAGGACTGAAACCTGGCCAGAGGTTGGTGACCCGCTATGGCGGGCTGTGGCGCTGGGACGGCTATACGGCCCTGCCGGGCGCGCCGACCGCAGCAGCGCAACGTCTGGAGCAACGCAACCGGCTGGCAGCGTTAGACAAAGAGCAAAAAGCTGCCGACACCGCGCTTGAAGCGGCCACGGTTAAGGCGCAGGCGGCCGCCAGGGCCCGCTCTGTGGCGGTACAGGCGCGCAACGTCGCGCGGGATCGGTTGCGCGCCGCGGAAGGCGCATTGGCGAAGGCGGACCAGTACGCTTCCCAACTGTCGCAAGCGCGCGCCGTGGGGCTGTCTCGCGTTCAGACCCTGGCGGACAGCGTGCAGCGTCTGACTGCGGAGTGCGAGGAATGGGGCAGGGCCCTGGAACTCGCCGACCGGACATTGGCTGCGTTGGCAAGTCCGGCTGCGGCGGAGGCTACTGCCGCCGAAGCGCGAACTGCCGTTGCCCGCGCCCGCGAAGACTGGTTGGCGGCGCGCAGCGCATTCGACCGCCACACCCAGATTGCTGCTGCCCGGCTAAAGCGTCAGGAAGCAATTCAACATGAAACGGAAAGCTGGCAACGTCGCGCCAACGATCAGCATAGCGCGGCGCTGCGCGAGCGGCTTTCTGCGGAACAGGCCCGAGCCGCGCTTTTGGCGGCGCGTCCGACTGAATTGGAGGCAGAGCTTGCGCGCCTTGCCGATGGTCTGGTCGATGCAGAGGCTGGCCGACGTGTCGCCTCTGACCGGCTGGTGCGGGCGGAAGCTGTGCTGGCCGACTGTGAAAAAGGACAGAAAACTGCCGAAGCCGGGGCTGCGGCAGCTCGCGAGGCGCGCATCCTGGCGGATTCGACGCTGGCCCAGACGCGGCAGGCCTCACAGAACCTTGCCGAACGGATTGGTGAGCGATTGGCGCTGACGCCGGCGCAATTGCCAGAGGTCGATGGATCGGCCGATGCCGAGAACCTGGAACAGCGTGTCCTTCGGCTGCAACGTGAGCGGGAAGTACTGGGAACGGTTAATCTGCTGGCCGATGAGGAAATCACGGCGCTAGAAGCGCGCCTTGCGACGCTGGTCGCCGAACGTGACGACCTGACCGCGGCAATCGCCAAGCTGCGCCGCGGCATTGGCGATCTGAACAGGAGCGCCAGGGAAAAACTGTTGGCGGCGTTCGAAAGCGTCAATCGGCATTTCGGCCGCCTGTTCACACGGCTTTTTGGCGGCGGCGAAGCGCAGTTGCGGCTGGTCGGCCACGATGACCCGCTGGAAGCCGGGTTGGAGGTGTTTGCCTGCCCGCCGGGCAAGAAGCCGCAAGCGCTCACGGCCTTGTCAGGCGGTGAGCGAGCGCTAACGGCGGTTGCATTGTTGTTTGCGGCCTTCCTGACCAATCCAGCGCCGATCTGTGTGCTGGACGAAGTGGATGCGCCGTTGGATGACGCCAATGTGGACCGGCTGTGCCGCTTGATCGAGGAAATTGCCGATGAGGCAGGCACGCGCTTCCTCTGCATTACGCACCATCGCCTGACCATGGCACGTATGGACCGCCTTTACGGCGTCACGATGGAGGAACGCGGCGTTTCCCGCCTGGTTTCGGTTGACCTGCGACAGGCGGATTCGTTTCGCCAGCCCCGTCAGCCAATGCGCGCGGCCGAATAGATCGTCCACGGTCACGGTGAAGTGACCGCGATTCGGCCGCTTTCGGTTCGCCCCGTTCGGGTTCCTACGGTTACATAAGGCCGGAGACGATCTATTGCTGCGACACGGTCGCTGGCAACAATCTATCGGGAGGCCTCTAGATCATGCGCTTTGTCGGCCAATTATTTGTCGGATTCGTTCTGCTGTTCTGGATTGGGGGCGCTGCGGCGGGCGAAGGTAAGCAGAACCTCGGCCCTGGCCATGTGGCGCTCAAGGGTTATGACCCCGTATCGTACCAGACGCAAAATGCGGCTATCCCTGGCTCCGCTGAGTTCTCCGCTGAATTCGACGGCGCGACCTACCGGTTTGCCAGCGCATCGAATCGGGATGCCTTCAGAGAAAATCCAGCGCTGTACGTCCCGGCCTTTGGCGGATACTGCGCCATGGGCATGGCATTCGGTCAAAAAATCGACGTGGATCCACGAGCGTTCCGGGTTGTTGATGGGCGGTTGTATTTAAACTTGAATTCGGATGTGCAGGCGCGTTGGCTGCAGGATGTCCCTGGGAATTTGGCGCGAGCTAACCGGCATTGGTCGACCATAGCCGGCCAGCCGCCGGCAGCAGGGCGATAACCGGCCAGGTGCGCGGACGGATTTGCCTCCATGGCTGGGCGTTGGACGTTGTTGCGCGGGCCAGACTGGCAGGGGTCGCCTGGCGAAGCTGTGGCAAGTGGGCGCAACGTGGCGTTGGGCGCATTGACCCCTGTCCCTTGCCCCGCCTATGGTCCGCCCGCCTTACACCGGACCGTCGTTTCGGGGTAGGAATTTGCGGGCAATCTGCCTCTGGCGCTTTGGTGGCGAAACAGGCTAGACACTCGCAATGACCGACCCGACGCCCACGACCGACTTCGATAAACGCCTTGCCCGCGCGCGGGAACGGCGGGATTCGCAATTTCGGCCGCGGGGAAGCGCCGCTTCGATGTCGGGTGCGGCCGTTGGCTTGCGCATAGCGATTGAGATTATGGCGGCAGTCGCCGTCGGGGTCGGGATCGGGTTTGCGTTGGATAATTGGCTGGGTACCAAGCCCTGGATGTTGATCTTGTTCTGTATTCTGGGCTTTGGTGCAGCGTTGGTGAATGTGATGCGGACGGCGCGCGAGTTGGAACGCAAGCGTCTGGAAGCAAAACATCTTGCCGCGCAAAAAGAATAGATATTGATTTCGACCTGTAACCGATACGAGCGGGTAGACGACCGTGGCATCGACCGGACACGCAGAAACAGCACACGCCGCAGTGGCTCATCACGCCGCTGACGCCGCGCATCACAGCGACAAAGTGATTGATCCGCTGCACCAGTTTCAGATCTGGTCCATCCTGGATATTCACGTCGCCGGCTTCAACGTATCGTTCACCAACTCCGCATTGTGGATGGTGATCGCCGCGGTGGTTGGCTTTGGCATCATGCGCCTTGGCATGCGCGAAGCGGAACTGGTGCCGGGCCGTATGCAGAACGTGGCGGAGATGCTCTATGGCATCGTCGCCAACATGATCCGAGACAACGTCGGCGATGAGGGCAAGAAATATTTCCCTCTCGTCTTCTCGCTGTTCCTGTTCATCCTGTTCGGCAACGTGCTGGGCATGATTCCGTATTCCTTCACCTTCACCAGCCATCTGGTCGTGACCTTCTTCATGGCGGCGGTGATTTTTATCGGCGTGACCATTCTGGGCGTCGTCCGGCACGGCACGCACTTCCTGCGCCTGTTCTTCCCTGAAGGCGCGCCGGCGTGGACCGCGGTCATTCTGGTGCCGATTGAACTGGTCTCGTACCTCTCCCGCCCGGTCAGCTTGTCTGTGCGTCTGTTTGCCAACATGATGGTCGGCCACACCCTGCTAAAGGTGCTGGGCGGATTTGCCGTCCTGATGGGCGCGGCAGGCATCTTGCCGTTGACGCTGCTGGTCGGTATTACCGCGCTGGAGTTCCTGGTCGCTGCATTGCAGGCTTACGTGTTCACCATCTTGACCTGCATCTACTTGCACGACGCCATTCACCTGCACTGACGTGTGGGAAACAATTCACCCGCACTGATCGGTTGTTGTCGATCGGTGCCCCCTTGTTCCCTTCTCTAGTAACCGCTCGAACGAGTACGCTTAAAGGAGTTTCACCATGGAAGCGGATGCCGCGAAACTGATTGGCGCTGGCCTGGCTGCGATCGGCATGATTGGTGCCGGTATCGGTGTGGGCAATGTTTGGTCGTCCTACATTTCGGCCATTGCACGCAACCCGGCCTCGAAAGAGGAAATTGGTGCGAACATTTGGATCGGCTTTGCCGTTACCGAAGCTATCGCGCTGTTCGCGCTGATCGTCGCGCTGATCGCGCTGTTCGCCTAAGCGATACGCATTCGTCTGGTGCCGCCCGTCTGGTACGGCGGCTCCAGACGAATCGTTCATGTTCGAGCGACACCCGCGCCTGGCGTGGCCGATATATTTCGGCGCCGGGCGCAATGCGTGTTACTCGGTTGGCGGAACGCCTAGCTCCATCGGAGCCGCACAATGCCCCAATTTGAACCGACATGGTTTGCAAGCCAGATTTTCTGGCTGATCATCGTGTTCGTCGTATTCTATCGGCTGATGAAGTCGATGGTTATTCCTGGCGTCGCCGGTGTGCTGGCCGACCGGGATGCTCGTATTCAAGGCGATCTTGAACTGGCGCAGCAACGCCGGGACGAGTTGGAAGCCATGCGAACCGCCTACGAGGCGGACCTCGCGAAAGCCCGCGCTGAAGCGCAGGCGGAACTGGGCGCGGCCCAGGCCCGCATGGCGCAGCAGCAGGCCGCCGCTTTGGACGAAGTCTCCAAAGAATTGGCTGTCCAGGCCGAAAAAGCCGAACAGCGGATTGCCGCTGAAAAGTCTGCGGCTCTGTCCGACCTTCGCGCGGTTGCTGTCGAAGTGGCTACAGCAGCCAGCTCCCGTCTGGCGCCTGGCGCGGTCGATAGCGCGCGGATCGAAGCCGCTGTCGATGAAAGCATGGAGGCACGCTGATGGGCCCTACAGGTGTAGTCGCTTTATCGTTAGTCATCTTCCTTGCACTGGTGTGGTGGAAGGGCCGTGGCGCCATTGTTGGTATGCTGGATAAGCGGTCTGATGGCATTCGCAACCAACTCGACGAGGCCCGCCGCCTGCGAGAAGAAGCGGAGGCCATGTATGCCGACATCGCCAAGAAGCAGCAGGAAGCAGCCAAGACCGCTGCGGCAATGATCGAGGAAGCCAAGGCTCAGGCCCATCGGATCGAGCGCGATTCGCAGGCCGCGCTGCAGTCGACGATTGCCCGTCGCCGCGAACAGGCGCTGGAAAAGATCAGCCAGGCAGAGGCGGAGGCTATCCGTGAGGTGCGGGCCAAGGCGGTGGATATTGCCGTTGAAGCCACCCGCCGGGTGCTGATCGCAGAAATGGGCGGTCCCTCAGGACAAGCCGCGATCGATATGGCGATTGACGAGTTGCCGCGTCGCCTGAATTAGACGTCGCGTCAATCGGACAACATGTAAGATTTTGTTTAGCGCCTGCTCTTCGGAGCAGGCGTTTTCCTTTTAAGGTTCAACGAGCCTGGTCGTAGGTCGGGTTTTTTTCCCGCGCTCAAAAAATCTGTGTGCAAGCGCTTGACGCTATCGCCAGTGCGCCGCACCATCCGCGGCAGTGAATGAAATTCGATCCCGGGAAGGACACGCCCCCTCATGCCCACCATTGCCCATGACCGCGCCCAAGCGATCGCCGAAGCTCTGCTGAAGGGCGCCGGTTGCACCGATCATGAAGCTGCCGTTGTCGCCAAAGGCTGCGTTGGTGCCAATCTCGCCGGCCACGACAGCCATGGGATTATTGCAATCCCGACCTATATCGACCGGGTGAAGCGCGGCCATATCGTGCCGAATGCCAAGTATGAAGTGGTGAAGGAATCGGCCAACCATATGGTGGTCGATGGCCATTGGGGCTTCGGTTTTGCCGTGACTGAGCGCACCATGCGCACCCTGATCGAAAAGGCGCGGACGTCGAACGTCGCGGCTGCGACGGTCTATCACCAAAGCCATATCGGTCGCCTCGCCAACTATCCGCTGATGGCGGCGCATGAGGACATGATCGGCCTGATCACGGCTGACTCTGGGCGCTCGCCCAAGGCCGTCGCGCCGTTCGGCGGCCGCGAGGCCCGGCTTGGGACCAACCCGATTTCCATTGCCGTCCCCAGCGACTTGGGCGCGCCGTTATTCCTCGACATGGCGACCAGTGCTGCCGCTGCCGGCAAGGTGGCTGTTGCCGTGGCGCGTGGCGAGGAAGTGCCGGATGGTTGGGTCATCGGTTCGGACGGCAAGCCCACGAACGACCCTAAACAATTGCGCCAGGGCGGCGCTCTGCTGCCGTTGGGTGGCCCGGACGGCGGCTACAAGGGCACCGGCTTGGCAGTGATGGTCGAGATTCTCTGCGGCCTGCTGACCGGCCTAGGTTTCGGCGTCGATCCGTCGGGCAAGCACAATGACGGCTGCTTCATGGCTGTGTTCAATGTGGCCTCTTTCCGCGATGTCGCCACCTTCAAGAAGGACGTGGCCGACTTCGCCAAATATCTGAAGGCGACTCCGCCGGCTGCTGGCTCGAACGGCGTGCTCTATCCTGGCGAGATCGAGCACCTGAAGGAACAGGCCCGCCGCCGCGACGGCATCGAGATCGAGGACTCCACCTGGGCCAAGCTGACCGAACTGGCGGTCGAGTACGGCGTCAAAGACAAGCTGGGAATGTAGGTTGGGCGCACCAGCCGGAGAAGCGACGCCCAGTTAAGCGGGCGTCGTGCCTCGGTTTCCCAAGGATGCGGGCGGCTGGCGCTAACGCGTCAGTTCCAGCCCCGGCAGAGTTCCGTCGGCGCGCCAGCGGTCTAGCTGGCGGATATACACCATGGGTCCGCGCCAATACTGGTTGTTCTTAGCCACCCGCATGTCCAGCGCGCCGCCTTCGTTGTTGTAGTAGCCGGGCGTGCATTCCGACAGGAAGGCCCGGCGGCCGATCGCCAGTTTGACGATGGTATCGACCCAGTCCTGCTCTGCCTCGGCAGAGGGCTCCAGCGCCTTCACGCCCGCCGCTTTCGCCTGGCTCAGCACATAGGCGATGTGTTGAGACTTGACGTCCAGCATGTGCTGAAAATTGGCGCTCTGGCCGGATTGCATGGTCGAAAATATGATCAGGTTTGGAAAGCCGCGGGTGAAGAGGCTGTGCAGCGTCTCCGCCCCGTTCTTCCACTTCTCGCCCAGGCTTTGGCCATTGCGCCCATAGAGATCGAAGCCGATGGTGCGGTTGTAGCCAGTGCCGACCTCGAAGCCGGTGGCGTAGATCAGGCAATCGAGCTCGTATTCCTGGCCGTCCACCACCACGCCCTTTTCCGTGATCCGTTCGACCCCCTGGCCTTTGGTATCGACCAGAGGGACGTTCGGGCGGTTGAACGTCGGCAGGTAGTCGTCGTGGAAGCAGGGCCGCTTACAGAACTGATTGTACCAGGGTTTCAGCGCCTCCGCCGTCGCCTTGTCTTTGACGATGGCGTCGATGCGGGCGCGAACCTGCTCCATCTTCTGGTCGTCGGCCTGCTGGATCAGCGCCTGGGCGTCCTCGACCTCCTCGCCGGCCTGCTGGCGGCGGCGGGCGGCCAGCAGGATATTACCGATCAGGTCGGTCCAGCCATCGTTGACCAGGTCCTCCTCGAAATCCGCGCCGGAGATGACGGCGGTAAAGTTCGCGATACGCTCTTGCTGCCATCCCGGCTTCAGTCTGGCTGCCCACTCCGGATCGGTCGGGCGGTCGGCGCGCACGTCGACAGAAGACGGGGTGCGCTGGAAGACGAACAACTCTTTCGCCGAACGTCCCAGATGCGGCACGCATTGAACCGCCGTTGCGCCGGTGCCGATGATGCCAACGCGCTTGTCCCGCAGCTTGTCGAGATTGCCCAGGGAATCGCCGCCGGTATAGCTGTAATCCCAGCGGCTGGTATGGAAGGTATGGCCCTTGTAGGATTCGATGCCCGGCACACCCGGCAATTTCGGCCGGCCGAGCGTCGTACCGCCGGCCATGATCAGAAAGCGGGCGCGGATCGTATCGCCGCGGTTCGTGGTCACCGTCCACCGCAGCGCGGCATCATCCCAGCGTGCTTCGGTGACAACAGTCTGGAACAAGGCTCTGCGGTACAGGTCGAAATGGCGGCCTATGCGCTGGCAATGCTCGTACAACTCGGTGGCGCGCGCGTATTTGCGGGTCGGGATATAGCCGACTTCCTCCAACAGGGGCATGTAGATATAGGCCTCGGTATCGCAGGCCGCGCCCGGATAGCGGTTCCAATACCAGGTGCCGCCGAAATCGCCGGCCTTCTCTATGATCCGCAGGTCGTCGATCCCAGCCGCGGACAGGCGCGCAGCCGCCAGCAATCCGCCGAAGCCGCCGCCCAGGATTGCCACCTCGATGGTCTCGTCTAGCGATTTGCGGGTGAAGTTCGGGTCGGCATAGGGGTCGTCGAGATAGTGGGCAAAGTCGCCCACCGTCGCGACATACTGGTCGGTGCCGTCGGCGCGGACGCGACGGTCCCGCTCCTCACGGTATTTATCGCGTAGCCGGAGGGCGTCCGGAGCATCCGGTACTTCGTTGATCGCATGATTCTGGTGGGGCATCCCGACCTCCTGGATCGTGGCGCAATCGTGCTGGTGCAGACTGCGCCGCATCGCGGAATTTCGCATTGGGTGATGCTACCGGATACCGAAATTTGATAGCAAGTCCGGTCTTCCCGCCGCATCGCCCGCAGCAAGGCTCCGGCGTCGTTTGGCGAGAGCCGGACAGCGCAAGTCTCTTTCCTCCAATCCCATTGCCAGGCTAGGCTCCCCTCCGGCCATGCACGAGACTTTGCACAGGCTTTGGAGGACACCGCCATGCTTGGGCTGATGCAGGAAGCCCCTTTGCTCACCAGTCAGACGCTGGCCTATGCCGCCCGCGTTTTTCCGCACACCGAGATTGCGACGGCTGACAATGGCCGGGTCATCCACCGCACAAGCTACCGCGAGGCTGATGGCCGCGCGCGCCGGCTCGCCTCGGCGTTGACACAGCGGGGGCTGGCCAGCGAAGGCGTTTTCCTCGGCGCGCTTGCGTGGAACACCTGGCGGCTGTTCGAGGTGATGCACGCGGTTCCCGGCGCGGGCGGTGTGCTGCACACCGCCAACCCGCGCCTGCACGAGGGGCATCTGGCCTACACCGTCAATCATTGCGGCGACCGCGCCGTGTTCGTCGATCTCGACACCTTGCCGCTCGCTGAGGCCATCGCGCTGGAGTGCCCCGGTGTTAAGCACTGGATCATCCTGGCCGCCGCCGATGAAATGCCGGAGACTTCGCTGCCGGGCGTGCTCTGCTATGAGGACCTGCTGAACGAAGGCGATCCCGACTTCGCCTGGCCCGAATTCGACGAGCGCCGCGCCTCGACTATCTGTTTCACCTCCGCGACGACGGGCGAGCCGAAGGGCGTGCTCTACAGCCACCGCGGCACGGTGCTGAATGTGATGACGATAGCCGGCAAGAATGGCTGGAACCTGGGCAAGGGCGACTGCGTGCTGTGCGCCGCCGCGTTCTTCCACTGCAACGGCTGGGGCATGCCCTACATGGCGCCGCTGACTGGCGCGAAGATGGTGCTGCCGAGCCGGGTGGTGAGCCCGCGTGCCATGCTCGACCTGTTCCGCAGCGAAGGCGTCACCCATTCCGGCGGCGTGCCGACCGTGCTGATGGACCTGCTGGGCGAGCTTCAGAAAGACGGCGGCGATTTCGGCCCGCTGCAGCAACTCTGGACCGGCGCGACCGCCCCGCCCGAGTCGCTGCTGCGCCGGCTGGAGGCGCTGGGGCCGAAGGTTGTGCATGCCTTTGGCATGACCGAGACCACCCAAGCCCTGACCGTCGCCGTGCCCGACCCGCATGCGAGTGAGGCCGAGCGCCGGGCTGAGCAACAGACCCAGGGTCAGCCGGTTTTCCTCTCCGACGTGCGCGCTGTCAGCGAGGATGGGCTCGTGCTGCCGGCGGATGGTGAGAGCGTCGGCCTGTTGCAGGTGCGTGGGCCTTCGGTGGCCGCTGCCTATTTCAACCGCCCGGACCTGACGCCGGTGACGGCGGACGGCTGGCTCGACACCGGCGACATCGGCTCTGTCGGGCCGGAGGGGCATATGCGGATCAGCGACCGCGCCAAGGACGCGATCAAGTCCGGCGGTGAGTGGATCAGCTCGGTCGAACTGGAAAACACCGCCGCCGGCTGCCCTGGCGTTGCGGAGGCCTGCTGCATCGGCGTCGAACACCCCCGCTGGCAGGAAAGGCCTCTGCTGCTGATCGTGCGGGAGGCGGGCTCGGACGTGGATGAAGCGGCGGTCCGTGCCTACCTGGACGGCAAAATCGCCAAATGGTGGATGCCGGACGCCGTAGTGTTCGTCGACGGCTTGCCGAGGAACGGTGTGGGCAAGGTGATGAAGGCGCAGTTGCGGGAAGAATACAGGTCCATCCTCAGTACCCAGGCCGATGCCTCCGCAGCCGAATAGGAGCCCGACATGCCAACCGCCGCCGAAGCCGAGTTTCTCGCCCAACCCTGGGTTCCGATGCTGGCAGTGGCGGCGCCGGGACGGGCGCCGCTCTGCATTCCGGTCTGGCATGCATTGGATGACCAGGGCCACCCTTGGTTCGTTACCGCCAAGAATTCCCCCAAGGCCAGACTGATCGCAACCGCGGGCCGCATCACCCTTACCGTCCAGCGCGACCGCTCGCCTTATGCCTATGTCAGCGTCGAGGGGCCGGCGTTGCTGGAGACCGTGACCTACGCCGAGTTCCTGCAAATGGCGATCCGCTATGAGGGCGAAGCCGACGGCACCGCCTATGCCGAGAGCATGCGCGCCGCGTTCGACGCCGGCACCCGCTGGCGCATCACGCTGAAGCCGGAACGCTGGTCAAGCTATGGACTAGGCGCTTAAGATCGAGGCCTAACCGGCCTGAAAGATGGCTGTCTCAAAACCGAAGGAAACCTCCATGGCCAAAGCCCCCGCTGCCCCGCCGACCCCCTCCGGCGGTTCGCACTACATTCCGGTCCGCGAGGACTGGCTGGCGCTCTATGACGAGCCGGCGCTGGAGCCGGACCTGCCGATCATCGACCCGCACCACCATTTGTGGGAGCGTGAGGACTGGACCTACATGCTGCCGGAGCTGCTGGAGGACTGCAATTCCGGGCACAACATCATCGGCACGGTGTTCGTGCAGTGCCGCTCCATGCACCGCGCCTCCGGTCCCGAAGAAATGAAGGCGATTGGCGAGACGGAGTTCGCCAACGGCGTCGCCGCCATGAGTGCCAGCGGCGGCTATGGCAAGACCGTCGCCTGTGCCGGCATTGTCTCCTACGCCGATATGTTCCTGGGCGAGAAGGTGAAACCAGTGCTGGAGGCGCACATCGCCGCCGGCAATGGCCGGTTCCGCGGCATCCGCCACATCGTCGCCTGGGACCCGGACCCGGAGGCACGCAATCCTGCGTACCAGCCGGGCCAGCACGCGCTGCTGAACGAGACCTTTCAGGCGGGTCTGCGCCAACTCAGCCCGCTGAACCTGACGTTCGAGGCCTGGCTCTATCACCCGCAGATTCCGGACGTGGCAAAGATGGCGCGGGCTATTCCGGAACTGAACATCGTGCTCAACCACATCGGCGGACCGCTGGGCATCAACGCCTATGCCGGCAAGCGCGATGAGGTGTTTGCAGACTGGAACAAGGCGATCCGCGAACTGGCGACCTGCCCGAATGTGACCGTCAAGGTCGGCGGCATGGCGATGCGGCTGAACGGCTTTGACTTCCACGAGAAGCCGCGCCCGCCCTCTGCCCAGGCGCTGGCCGATGCCTGGAAGCCCTATGTCGATACCTGCGTCGAGGCGTTCGGCGCCAGCCGCTGCATGTTCGAGAGCAACTTCCCGGTCGACAAGGGCAGCTATTCCTACAGCGCCTATTGGAACGCCTGCAAGCTGTTGAGCAAAGGCGCCAGCGCGGACGAAAAGCGCGACCTGTTTGCCGGGACGGCCAACCGGTTCTACCGGCTGGGCCTGATGTAGAGACTGCGAGGCTCCCCGGACGAGGTTGAAGCCGCGCTCCGGGGCAGCTTAGTGGCGATACCAGTATTCTTGTGTCATGCGGTTTGTTGCGTGGCGCAGACTCATTTGCGGCGTCGGGCCGGCAGGCCTATAGTGCCGGTCTGAAGTCGCTTCTCAATACACCCTATTTTCGGGAGACCTCCCCAATGCTTTCTGATCCCATCGTCATCGTCGGCATGGCCCGTACCCCTATGGGCTCATTCCAGGGCGAATTGAAGGACGCCACTGGCCCAGAGCTTGGCGCAACGGCGATGACTGCCGCCCTCCTAAAGGCTGGCGTCAAGCCGGAGGACGTGCAGGAAGTCATCATGGGATGCGTGCTGCCACACGGCCAGCGCCAGGGCCCGGCCCGCATCGCTGCGCACCTCGCCGGCATTCCGCGCGACGCGGGCGCGACCACCATCAACAAGCTCTGCGGCTCCGGCATGAAGGCGACGATGCTGGCGCACGACCTGATTGCCGGCGGCAGTCAGAATATCATGGTTTCCGGCGGCTTCGAGAGCATGACCAATATTCCCTACATGGTGCCGAAGGCGCGCGAAGGCATGCGCATGGGCCATGGCCAGTTCCTCGACGCCATGTTCTGGGATGGCCTGGAAGACGCCTACCAGCCGGGCAAGCTGATGGGCCACTTTGCCGAGAACACGGCGCAGCACTTCCAGTTCACCCGCGAGCAGCAGGACGAGTTCGCCATCCGCTCGCTCGCCCGCGCAAAGAAGGCGAATGAGGACGGCACATTCGCTGGCGAAATGGTCTCGCACACGGTGAAAACCCGCAAAGGCGATGTCGAGGTCAAGGCGGACGAGCAACCGTTCACCGCCAATATCGAAAAAATCCCCGGCCTACGTCCGGCCTTCGCCAAGGACGGCACCGTGACGCCGGCCAACTCCTCCTCGATCAGCGACGGTGCGGCCGCGCTGGTGCTGATGCGTCGGAGCGAGGCGGAGCGCCGTGGCCTGAACATCCTGGCCACCATCGTCGCTCACACCAGCCACGCGCAGGAGCCGGAGTGGTTCACCACCGCGCCCGTCGGCGCGATGCAGAAGCTGTTCGCCAAGACCGGCTGGAGCAAGGACGAAGTCGGCCTCTACGAGATCAATGAGGCCTTCGCCGTGGTGCCGATGGCCGCCATGCGCGAGTTCGACCTGCCAGCCGACAAGGTGAACGTCCACGGCGGCGCTTGTGCATTGGGCCACCCGGTCGGAGCCTCCGGCGCCCGCATCATCGCGACTCTGGTGAACGCCATGCACAAATACGACGTGCAGAAGGGCGTCGCCGCCATCTGCATCGGCGGCGGTGAAGCCACTGCCATGGCGATTGAGAAGGCGGCGTAAGCGGCCTCTTAGCTCCATCTGCTTCTCTTCCGTCATTGCGAGGAGCAAAGCGACGAAGCAACCCAGGGACTATAGAGTCCAGACCACTGGGTTGCTTCGTCGGCTACGCCTCCTCGCAATGACGGTCTGGAAGATTGACGTTGGCCTGTACGAAAGTTGCTTTGGCCACTGGAAATCGCCATCATGACCACCTCGCAAACCGCCCACATCCCCGGCTCCCCCCGCCTTGCTTACGACAGCGTTGGTGAGGGGCCGCTGGTGTTTTTCCTGCACGGCATCGGCGGCAACCGCAGCAACTGGCACGACCAGCTTCCGGCCTTCGCCGCAGCCGGTTACCGAGCCGTCAGTTGGGATGCCCGTGGCTACGGTCTCTCCGACGACTATGAAGGCCCGCTGAATTTCGAGGATTTCAGCCACGACCTGGCCCGCGCGCTCGACCATCTGGGCGCGGAGAAGGCGCATCTGGTCGGGCTCTCCATGGGCGGGCGCATCCTGCAGGATTTCTACCCACGCTATGAGGACCGCGTCGCCAGCCTGACCCTGGTGGCGACCGTTCCCGGTTTCGACAAGTCGCTGTCGCCGGAAAAGCGGGCCGAGTTCGTGCGCCTGCGCACCGATCCGCTCAAGGCCGGCAAGCCGCCGGTGGAGATGGCCCCAGCCGTCGCCAATACCCTGATCGGCCCGAAAGCGCCGCGCTCCGCCTACGACCGGCTGGTTGCCAGCATGGCGATCCTGCATGTGGAAAGCTACATTAAGACGGTTGAGGCGACCGTGCTCTATGACCAGCAGGTGGACCTGCCCGCGATCCGCGTGCCGACCTGCCTGGTGTTCGGCTCCGCCGACAAGCTGACGACCACCGACGTCGGCGAGCGCATGCACGCCGCCATCGCCGGCAGCGAGTACCACGTGCTGCCGGACGCCGGCCATTTGGTCAATATCGAGCAGCCGGAAACCTTCAACCGGATCGTGCTGGCCTTCCTGGCCCGGCACCCGCTGGCCTGAGGCATCTCTAGCCCTGCCTGTTCGACCCGGCTAGAGTGGTCGGCAACGCACGCTCTATGCATACGAGGCCCCGTTTATGCCCCAGACCCTGGACGAATCCCGCATCCCCGTTCTCGTCGGCTCTGGCCAGATCACCCAGCGTGAGCCGGACCCGGCCAAGGCGCTCGACCCGCTGAGCCTGACGGCGGAGGCCTGCCGCATCGCCGCCAACGACGCCGGCCCCGGCCAGAAGCTGCTGGAGAGCCTCGACACCATGGCGCTGCTCCGCTCGTTCTCGGACACAAGCTGGCGCTTTACCTCGCCCTTTGGCGGCTCCAAGCATCCGCCGAAGTCACTGGCGGCGCGGCTGGGGGCAGACCAGATCGCGCGCAAGCTCTACACCCATCCGGGCGGAAACATGCCGCAATGGCTGATCTCCCGCTTCTCCGAGATGATCACCCGCGGCGAGGTCCAGGCCGCCATTGTCACCGGCGGCGAGGCGCTGGGCACCCAGAAAGCGGCGGAGCGGGCCGGCCTGAAGCTCGACTGGAACGAGGACCCGGGCGGAGAGCCGGAGACCTGGGGCGTCTCCACCCGCGGCTGGAACGATATGGAAGACCGCCACCGCATGGCCGGCGCCATCTTCGCCTATCCGATGATCGAGAACGCCATCCGCGGCTCACGCGGGCGCAGCATCGAAGAGCACGCGCTCGCCATGGGCCGGCTGTTCTCCGGCTTTGCCAAGGTGGCCGCCGCCAATCCGCTGGCCGACCGCCGCGACGGCTTCACGGCGGAGCAACTGGCGACCGTGACCGACAAGAACCCCTATATCGGCTTTCCCTATCCGAAGCTGATGAACTCCAACGCCTTTATCGACCAGGCCGCGGCAGTGATCCTGACCAGCGTCGCGAAGGCGAAGGAGCTGGGTATCCCGCGGGAGAAGTGGGTCTATCTGCACGGCTGTGCCGATACCTACGACCACTGGTTCCTGTCCGACCGCATCAACTTCTACACCAGCCCCGCCATGCGCATCGCGGCGCGGGAGGCGTTTGAGATGGCGGAGTGCACCGCCGATGACATGGCCTTCCTCGACCTCTATTCCTGTTTCCCGAGCGCGGTGGAGATCTGCTGTGCGGAGCAAGGCATCGCCGAGGACGACCCGCGTGGCCTGACCGTTACCGGCGGCCTGCCGTACTTTGGCGGGCCCGGCAACAACTACGTCACCCACTCGATTGCCGAGATGATGAACAAGGTCCGCTCGCAGCCGGGTGCGAAGGGCATGGTGACGGCGAACGGCAACTATGTGACCAAGCAGGCGGTCGGCATCTATTCGACCGAGGAGCCGGCAAAGCCGTTCGCGCCGAAGGACCCGAAGACCTACCAGGCCGAAATCGACGCCGCCAAAGGCCCGAAAGTGGTGGAGCATGCGGAGGGGTCTGCCGAGATCGAGACCTATACGGTGATCCACGACCGCAAGGGCCCGAGCTACAGCATCCTCTATGGCCGCCTGGACGACGGCAGCCGCTTCATCGCGAACACCCCTGCCGATCCGGACCTGCTGACCGAGATGGAGGTTAAGGATTATCTGGGTGCCAAGGGCCGGGTGAATACTAAGGACGGTCAGAACACGTTCGTTCCGACCTGAGGGCCACCGCACGGCACTCTCCCTTCAACCTGAGGTGCCGAGGCGAAGCCGAGCCTCGAAGGCGGCGCATCATGCGCCGGATTTAACCCCTTCGAGGGCGCTCTGCGAGCGCCACCTCAGGGTGAAGGGAAGCTGGAAGGTGCCTACAGCTATACAGCTACCGCTCTATCCGCCGACGAAGGTCAGGGTCCAGCGGCCACCGGCCCGCTCGAACTTCAGCGGCGTTGCGTTGCCGACAGCGCCTTCCGGCAGGTCGGTGTCGAGGCCGGCGGCGATCACCCGCAGGTTGCCGCCGTGGGCGACCACTGCCGGAACGCCGCCGGCGGCACAGATTTCCTGTAAGCCTGTGCGCGTGCGGTCGATGAAAGTCTGCATGCTCTCGCCGCCTGCGGGATGCTTGGCCCAATCGAGGTCATGGTTGGAATTGCCCATCCATTCGCCGAACCGGCGCTCCACGATATTCAGATTGACGGACAAATGCGTATGCGTGGCGCGCGCGACCGCCTGACCGGTTTGGAAAGCGCGCATAAAAACGCTGGCGACGGTGCGATCCACCGGCTCATTCTGCATCAACTGGCCAGCGCGCCACGCCTGCGCCATGCCGGCGGTGTTCAGCGGCGCCGTCGGGAACTGGATGATGCCGCCGGCATTGCCCGCGGTTTCGCCATGGCGGACGAAATAGAACAGGTCGACCGGCAGTTCCAGCCGCTCGCGTCCGGCGACCTCCATCATCAGATCGAGATTGATGCTCATCGACGACTTCCCTCTTCAGGCGTCAGCAGTAATTCGTGGCCCTAGCTTTGCCACCGCAAGACGCGGGCGTCGACCGGGTTTTTGAAGGCGCGGCCTTCGGCCCTGGCCTGCTGCCATTCGCGCTTCAGCCGGTAATACCATTTCGCCTGCACATCGGCATCGTTGATCAGCATCAGGTCGGGCATATCGGCCAGCCCCTCCGCCTGCATCGCAACCACATCGCGATCCTGGCCCAGGAAGGTCCGGGCGAAATACGGCAGCACCGGCCGCATCAGATTGAGCCAGGGCCAGGTCCAATAGATGGCGTGGTGCACCATGGTCTGGTGCTCATCCACCGGGGTAACGGCGGTAATGCCGACATAGTGCTGCGCGGCCTTGCCTGCGCGGTCCATCTGGACGTGCTCGATCCGCACACCCGGCAGGCTGAAGGCGATTTCCGTCGTAACTTCACCGCGCAGGATTTTATAGGCGGCAGAGTTCGAAGACGGCTTGTGCCGCACCATGGTGAAACCCAGGGGCGACGGCGCGAACGCTTTTTGCTTGGCATGGATCGACTTCGGGGCGCGCCACCACCAGGCGCGGTGAACGAATGGTCCATGCGCCGGGTCCATCAGGCCAATGACGGCATGGTCGATGCCGCAGGGAAACAGCATGCTCTCCACATGCCGGGGACGGGCGCTGGCGGGCAGGGCGGGCAGTGCCGGCGGCTCTGGTGCGTCGGCATTGGGAGCGGTCTGGGCGACCGCAGGCTCTGCCATATAGACCCAGATCAGGCCATGTTGCTCACGCACCGGATAGGCGCGGACGCGAATGCGCTCGGTCTCGAAGCCTTGCTCGGGCACCAGGCTGGGAATGGCGGTGCAGCGGCCATCCGCTGCAAAACGCCAGCCATGGTAGGGACATTCGATGGCGCCCTCGACCATCCGGCCTTTCGACAGCGGCACGCCGCGGTGCGGGCAAAGATCGCGGAGCGCGAATACAGCTCCAGTGGCGGCATCCCTGCCAAAAACCAGCGGTTGCCCGGCCAGGCGCTTGTGGATCATCCTGCCCCGCGCCAGATCGCGGGCCGGCATGGCCATGTACCAAAGATCGGTTAACGCCATCGTCCCGGCTATTCCGCTGCCGCATCTGCCGGGCCGGTGGACAGGGCGCTGTTCCACCAGCCGGGCCGGGTCGGCGTCAGCACGGCATCGCCGCACACCAGCGGAGCGGCGCCATCCAATGCGTCGAGCTTGAGCATGGCAAGGCCGACGCCATCGCCGGCAGACCGCAGGTCGCCGACGTCCCGGCCATCCTGCAGGATCTTTCGTTCACCGGAGCCTGGCTCGCCACTCAGCGACACTGGCGTCAGCCGCCGGCGCACCAACCCCCGGTATTTCGTGCGGGCGGTGACCTCCTGGCCGACATAGCAGCCCTTGCGCCAATCGATGCCGGAGAGTTCGTCAAAGCCGCTTTCCAGCAAAAAAGATCTGTCGGACAGCAGGTCATCTGGGCTGGCGCCGACGCCCAGCGACCGGCGCAACCGCTCATATGTGGCATGGGGTGTGACAGCGGCGGCCGGCACTAACGGTTCGCCGGCCGGCACCAGCGCCCTAATCCCCAGTGTGGCCAGCCGCGGGTCCGGATATGCGAGCGCCGTCGCAGGCAGCATGACCTCCGCTGCGCCTTCGCCCCAAATCAGGGCAGTGCGCCAAAGGTCGGTTTCGTCAGCCAGGTTGACCTTGGCGCGCAGCTTGTAACGTTTCAGGCGCAGCAACAGGTCGGCCCGGCTATTGCCATCGCAGTCGAGAAGGAAGCCGTCGGCCAGCCTCAGCACAAAGAAATCGTGGAGAAACTTGCCTTGAGGCGTTAGGAGTGCAGCATAGATCGCCGCCTCCGGCTTTGCCTTCGTGACGTCATTGGAAATCAAGCCTTGCAGGAAGTCTTCCGCATCCGCGCCGGCGACGCGCACAATTCCGCGGCCTTCCGCCCAGGTCCACTCAGCCATACCGTCCTCCTTCAGGAGCATTGTCCGCAATATAGGGATGTTTCAGGGTTTCGCCAGCGTCGGGTCGTCTGCCGATGCGCTTGATGCAGGTGATGGCAGGCGGACCCCAGGGGGGCGCCGAGGGTTTCTATGAACGGCTTGCCCTGGCATTGCGCGGGCCAGATATCGAACAGTTGCTGGCGTTCCGGCGCGATCCCGGCCGGGCCGCCCGGTTGCGGCAGGCGGGTATGGCGATTTCGGAGCACGCCTTTGGCGGCGCCTTGGACATGCTGACGCCCTGGCAATTGCGTAAGGTGGCAGCGAAGTTCCGGCCGGACGTAACGATTTCTTGGATGAACCGAGGCTCCCGCATGGCGCCAGATCAACCGGGCGTGCTGGCCGGGCGGCTCGACGGCTATTACAAACTGAAGAATTTCCGGCGCTGCCAGCACCTGATCGGCATAACGCCTGGGATTTGCGACTACGCGATCAACGCCGGCTGGCCGCGTGAGCGGGTGCATCTGATCCCGAACTTTGTCGCGGGCGATCTGCAGGCGACTCCGCAACCGCGTGGGGATCTGGATACGCCCGAGGGCGCGCCGTTGCTGTTGGCGCTGGGGCGGTTGCATCCGGTCAAGGGCTATGACGTGTTGTTGCGGGCGTTGGCCGATGTGCCAGATGCTTACCTTTGGATTGCCGGCGAGGGTGCGGAGGCAACGAGGCTTGGCCGCCTGGCCGAGGACCTTAATGTCTCAGCCAGGGTGCGCTGGCTGGGGTGGCGGCAGGATGTTGGTTCTCTGTTCCGCGCGGCGGACTTGTGTGTCAGCTCATCCCGCTTTGAATCCTTCGGCCATGTCATCGCCGAAGCGTGGGCGCATCACAAGCCGATTGTATCGACCGACGTAGTCGGACCTGCGGGTACCATCCACCATGGAGCCGATGGCTTGCTGGTGCCGAAAGACAATCCTGGCGCGCTAGCAGACGCCATCAAGACACTGATCGCGGACCCGCAGCGGGCGGCAGCTATGGCCGATGCGGGCCGGGACACGTTCCTTGCGCACTATAGCGAGCCGGTCGTGGTATCCCGGTATCGCGCGTTTTTCGATGCGGTCGCCGGGCGCTAGAACAACTTATCGAGCGGCACCGAATAAGTGATCGTGGCGATCTCTGTGCCTGGGTTCCGGTCGTCGAGACCGGCGTTCGAGAGATGGTGGAATGTCAGGCCGACTTGCGACTTGTTCGGAAATTCGTATGCCAGCTCCAAACCGGAGCGGAATTCGATGACGTGGCCCAGGTCGATATCATCGCCCTGGCCATAGGCGCCCACTGCGGTATTGGCGCGAAAGAGCACTTGTGAGAGCAAGCGGAACTCCACCCCAAATCCGGCATAACCATATACGGCGCCGCGATGGGTGACATAGCCGCCGACATGCGGATAGACCTTCCAAACCAATGGCGCGCCGCGGTATTCCACGCCGAATTCCGCGCTGCGCTTGCCCGTGACGACGCCGGCAACGCCGGCATTGATCGCGACATAGTCATCCGCCGCAACCGCAGGAGTGGCTGTCAAAGCCGCGTGCGTCAGGGCGACTGCTGCTGCAGCGATGGGGAGGGATTTCAGGACCATAGCAGCCTCTCTGGCAGAACGAATTGTCCAAAATAATCCGCCGCCCGCACCAGGGCAGCGCGCACACCCGGCTCCAATGCCGAATGCCCAGCATCTTCAATCATTTCCAACGTAGCACCTGGCCAAGCATTAACCAACCGTTGTGCAGTCGCGGGCGGGCAAATGATGTCGTAACGCCCCTGTACAACATAGCAAGGCAAATGCGCAATGCGTCCGACGTTTGCAATCAGTTGATCGGACTGCAAAAAGCAATCATGCCGGAAATAGTGCGCCTCTAGTCGGGCGACCGCCACGGCAAAGCGGTTCGAGGCCAACCGGGAATCGGTGCCGCGCGCGCGCAACGACGCGCAACTGCTCTCATAGGAAGCCCAGGCGTGTCCGGCGGGTTGATGCACCCTCGGATCGGGATTGTTGAGCCGGCGCCAATAGGCGGAAAGGATGTCGCTTTGCTCCTCTTCCGGAATCAGCGCGCGAAATGCGGCTCCTGCTTCGGGGAAGAATTGCTCCATGCCAGTCATGAACCAGTCGATTTCCGGCCTTGTGCCGGTAAATATGCCGCGCAAGATGAAGCCCAGGCATCGATCCGGATGCGCCTCGCCATAGGCAAGCGCCAATGTGCTGCCCCACGAGCCGCCGAACATTACCCAGCGCTCGATACCCCGTGCCCGCCGCAATATTTCCAGATCGGCGATCAGATGCTGGGTCGTGTTCGCCTCGATACAGGCCGATGGCCGCGATCGGCCTGAGCCGCGTTGGTCGACCAGGACGACCCGCCAGACCCGCGGGTTAAAAAAGCGGCGGTAGGCGGCGACACACCCGGCGCCGGGGCCGCCATGTAAAAACACCACCGGTATCCCATCCGGGTTGCCACATTCGCTCCAATACAAGGTGTGGCCATCACCGACATCGAGCCATCCGTCTGTATAGGGGTCGACCGGAGGGTAGAGTTCACGCCGGGACGTGCCAACAAGTGCTAGGTCGGGGCTCAAAGCAAATTTCCAGGAATGTTAAAGGCAGACGTGCTTTGTAGCGGCACTGTCATAAACGTATACTGGTTCCATGAAATGGCCAACTGTCCTCATCGCGCTGGCATTGCCTATCCTATGGTTTTTGGAAAGCGCAGGCGCCGTCGACGACCCCTGGCGGGCAGTCCTGTCAGACCCTGAGCCGCAGGCCGTCGGGCTGGAGGCCGTTGTCGATGCGGAAACCCTGCGATTGGGCGACGGGCGACTGGTCAGGGTCTCCGGGCTCTATGGTCCGGCGGAAGCCGCCGTTTCCGCCATTGCCTCGTCAGCGGGCGGCCGGTCGGTTCGGCTATACAATCCAGCGACAACGCGGGACCGGCAGGGGCGGCTTTCGGCTCAGATCGTCGTGGTCGGACCGGCTGGACAGCCGTCGCTTTGGCTTCAGGGGGAATTGTTGCGGGCGGGGCAGGCGTTCTTTTACCCTGCCCATCCCATGGCCGATGCACCGGCGCAGGCGATGCTGGCGCTCGAAAGCGAAGCCAGGCGCGAAGCGCGCGGGCTGTGGGCGGACGCTGCGAACCGGGTGCAAGACGCCCGCACGCCGGCGACGATCCATCCCGGCTTTCGCCTTGTCGAGGGCGTCGTGCAGGGCGTTGGCGAAAGCAGGCACAGCTTGTTCGTGAACTTCGGCCCAGATTACCGCAAAGATTTTACTATTGTCGTGCAACGCAGCGACCGCGAAGGCTTTGCGGGCGGCTTGCGGACGATTCGGGCGCTGCAAGGCCGCCACATCCGGGTCAGGGGCCTGGTGTTTCAGCAGGGCGGGCCGGCGATCAGGGCGATGCACCAGCAGGTGATAGAGATCCTGGATTAGAGCACGCCCGATCAAATGGACTCAATTGATCGGGACAGATGCCTTAATCGCAATGCGAAACTCTGTGCTGTCTCTAACTCTTGGGCTTCAGGTTCAGCGACAGCGAGTTCATGCAATACCGGTCGCCGGTCGGTTGCGGCCCGTCCGGGAATTTGTGGCCAAGATGGGCGTCGCATTTGGAACAACGCACCTCGGTCCGCACCATGCCATAGCTGGTGTCGGTGTATTCGGTCACGCGGTCCGGGCTGATCGGTTGCCAATAGGACGGCCAGCCGGAGCCGCTTTCATACTTGGTCTTGGAGTCGAACAACTCCTGTCCGCAACAGATGCAGGCATAGATGCCAGGTCGCTTTTCGTCGTTGTATACGCCGGTCCAGGCGCGCTCGGTGCCATGCTGGCGGGTGACGGCATAGACGTCCGGGTCCAGGATTTTGCGCCACTCGGCGTCGGACTTAATGACTTTATCGCTCATGCGGGCAATGCCTCCTCCGGCATACGGGTTTGCGGCACGATGTGCAGGTCTGGAGATAGCCTGACGGTCGTCCGTTTCAAGAGCCGCGGCCGGGTCGGGTCCAGGTGTCCGCGGCGGTGCAAGGTAAAGCCGTTGTCCCACATCACCAGGTCGCCCATGCGCCATTCATGCCGATAGACGAATGGCGGCTGGGTGGCGTGTTCCTGCAACTCCTGGATTAGGGCGCGGCCTTCGGCCTGTGGCAGGCCCTCGATGCCGGGCATGGTGCCGGGATCGAGGTACAGCGCCCCCCAGCCTTCCTTCGGATGCTGGTGCACCAGCGGGTGCAGGACGTCTGGCGATTTGGCACGGGCCTTGGCCGATGCCTCGGGACTTTCGTCATAGGCCGCGGAGCGGTGCGCATAGCTGAACACGCCCCAGGCGCGGTCCGCCAGCGATTTCAGCATCGGCGGCAGGGTGGCGTAGGCAAGGCGCAGGTTGGCGAACTCCGTCGCGCCGTGGTCTTTGGGGATTTCAACGCCGTAGAGGAACGAGCCCGTGGCCGGGTTCTTTTGGTAGGACTGGTCCGAATGCCAGGTTATCTCGCCCGCGCCCAGGCCGCCGATGGCGGTGCCGTTCCGATCCAGCAGGTTGGAGATATAGATCACCTCCGGCCGCTGCTTCGATGCCCAATCCTCGCGTACGATCCGGTCGGGCTCGCCAAAGGCTTCGGAAAACCGGACGAGGGCGTCTTCCTCTAACAACTGGCCGCGAAAGACGAGAACGCCGTGCTGCGACCATGCCTGTTGCAGGGTGCGCGCGGTTTCGGGGGAGAGGGGCTGCGAGCAGTCGATGCCGGTGACTTCATGGGCAAAACTGTCGGCAATGGGGAGGATTTGCATAGGGTTTATTCGATCATACAATGGTTGGCGTTCACCTTATTCTTGCCGTCATTGCGAGGAGCGCAGCGACGCGGCAACCCAGGGGCAACAGCTTGAGGCCCCTGGGTTGCTTCGTTGCCCTGCGGGCGCCTCACAATGACGAGCGAGAGATGACGGCCATCGCTCACCCCTTCAAAAACCGGGCGACTGCGTTGGCGACTGCGTCAGGCCGGTCCAGTTCCGCCATGTGGCCAGCGCCGGCGATGGTCTCGACCGTGACGGAGCCGGAAATGCCGTCTCTCAGGGCGCCGGCATAAGCGGGCGGCTGCACCTTGTCCTTCTCGCCCCACAGCACCAACGTCGGGCAGACGATCCGTCCGAGGCGCTTTTCCACATGGGTGGCGCTGTTCGGCCAAAGATAACGCGCTGAGGCCTCGCGCGCCCGCACCGTTTCAATCGGCCATTCGACGGCATCAGCATTGCCGTGCGCTGCAATCAGCGCGTTGTAGGCGCCTTCCGTCTCGCACATCAGTGCATCGACTTTGTCGCCGCGTTGCGCCCAAGGGTCCGTTGGCGGGTTGGCGTCGTCATAGAGGCCGAACGGCGATTGCAGCACCAGCTTGCCGACGCTGTCGGGCCAGATCGCGGCAACCTCCATGGCCAGCGCACCGCCGACCGATGCGCCCATAAGCGTGGCGCCGCGGCAGCCGGCAGCGGCGACCAGATCGTGCGTGGCCAGTGCGAATTCGAACAGCGAATCCAACTGCAGGTGACCGCGGCCTCCCCCCGGGAAGCCCGGCAGGGAAATTGCGTTCACCTCGCAATGCGCAGCCAGTGCATCCAGCATGGGGATCCACTTCGGCAGACCGGCGAAGCCGGCCAGATAGGCCAGTTTTGGGCCGGAGCCTTTGCGCCAAACTCGGGATTCGATGCCGTGGGCGCTGATTGTAGTCTCAGAATGATCCATTATTCAGCTGCCATCATCCGCGGAGCTGAGACCTTGGCCCGGTCGGCGTCTGCCATCGGCGTCGGCCACCAATGGTCCTCCCACTCGTCATCGAACAGGTCGCGCAGTTGCGGCATGACCTTCTCGGCGAACAGCTTCGTGTTGTACTGGGTCAACTGCTTCGACATGTTGCCGAACTGCAGCAGCAGCATCAGGTGGCCGACATTCATCTCCTTGGCGATGGCGCGCAGGCGTTCCGCCACCTGGTCCGGCGTGCCGGTGATGACATAGCCGTTGTCTAGGATGGCGTCGTACTCGCGTGCGCTCTTGGAAACGGCGATATTGGTGCGCTGCTCCTTCGCGGCCCGCCCGACCTGGCTTTCGATGCCGGCGCGTTGCGTCGCCTCGGTCGTATAGCCCGGCGGCATGGCAAAGCGCGGGTCAACGTGAAGGCATCGCCCGTAGAAATATTCTGCAGGTTCGCGGTATAGGTCGTAGGCCTCTTTCTCGGTTTCCGCGACGCCGACGAATTGCAGGAAGCCGGCGCGGTAAGGGTTCATATCTTTGCCGATGCGCTTCATCTCATGCCAGAAGCCCATCATGGTCTGCATGCCGGCCTTGTAGCCGTAATAGGAGAGGTAGCAGTAGACATACTCCATCTCCGCACACCACTGCCACGTCTCGACCGAGCCACCGCCCGGCACCCACACCGGCGGATGCGGGCGCTGCACCGGCCGCGGCCAGATGTTGACATAGCGCTGCTGGTTAAAGCGACCGTTGAAGGCAAATGTATCCTTCTCCGTCCACGCCTTAATGATCAGGTCGTGCGCCTCCATATAGCGCTGGCGCAGCATGGAGGGGTTCTGGCCGAGGGCGAAGCAGGTATCCATCGGCGAGCCCACCGGGAAGCCGGCGATCAGCCGCCCACCGGAGATGCAGTCCAGCATCGCAAACTCCTCCGCCACCCGCGTCGGCGGGTTGTAGAGCGCGATGGAGTTGCCCATGACGCAGAGCTTCGTATCTTTGGTACGGCGCGCGAGGCTGCTGGCGATCAGGTTGGGCGATGGCATCAGGCCATAGCCGTTGGAGTGATGCTCGTTCACGCAGATGGCGTCGAAGCCGCAGTCGGCGGCGAACTCCAGCTCATCCATGAAATCGTTGTACATGTGATGCGCGCGCTGGGGGTCGAACAGCGAGGAATGGATATCGACCCAGACGGACGGATGATTGTCGCGGAAATCGTCCGGCAGTTCCGTATAGGGCATCAGATGGAACCACATGAGCTTCATGGGAAAGGCTCCTTATTACGAAGATCGCGTATTGACCGGTATTGTACGACCATTGGCTTTGCGCGCAATGCGTGTCGTGCGGCGGGGCGGGCATTGCCGCCAGGCAAGCTCTGTCTAACTTCAGCCGAGACTCTTTTGCCCATAAAGAAACCGCCGGCGGCTGCCTTCCAATGCTACCGCAGTCAGGCGGCCGGTCATAAAGGCGCCAGTGTCGATGGCGATACGGTTCTTGTGTTCTTCGGGTGTGTGTCCGGGTGTGTGTCCGTGGACGACCACCTTGCCGAAATCCTCCTCGGAAAACAGGAACTCTTCTCGGATCCAGATCAGGTCGTAAGGGTCCTGGTCATTGAGGGGGACGCCGGGGCGAACGCCGGCATGGGCGAAGAAATAGTCGCCCTCAATGTGGCTGTATTTCAGGTTTTGGAAAAACTCTAGGTGGCGTCGCGGCAGAGCGTCAGCCAACGCTGACGCAAGCGTCTGCATCTGTTCGCTTTGACTGCCGCTGGTGACATTGTTAACGCCATAGCTGGCCAGCGTCGCCCGCCCGCCATTGGTCAGCCAACCGTGGCCGCCAGCGGGTTTCACCAGGAAATCCAGCAGCCAGCGGTCATGATTGCCGATCAGGTGAACCGGTTCGAACCCCTCCAACGGACGGGTCAGCAAGTGTTCGACCACACCCTTCGACGCCGGCCCCCGGTCAATGTAATCGCCAACATAGACGATCACCCGACGGCGGGCCGCACGTTTGGCCACATCCGCCTGAATTTCAGCTTCCAGGCGGTGCAAAAGATCCAGTTGGCCATGAATATCGCCAACGGCATAAACGACCGTATCGTCCGGCGTACGCGGTGCGTCCGGATTGTCGCCCCGTCTGAACAGACCTAAGACCATCAGCGCCAGCTTGCGGTCGCCGCCCGGCTATTCGCGCGGCGCATGTTTGGCCAGAATGCGCTGCAAGGTGCGGCGGTGCATGCGCAGGCGGCGCGCGGTTTCCGACACATTGCGTTCGCACTGCTCATAGACGCGCTGGATATGCTCCCAGCGGACCCGGTCGGCCGACATCGGGTTTTCCGGCGGCGGCGGTGGGCCTTCGCCCGTTTGCAACAGGGCGGCTTCGATAGCGTCCGCATCAGCGGGCTTTGGCATGTAGTCCAGAGCACCGGCCTTTACCGCGGCAACAGCCGTTGCGATGTTGCCGTAACCCGTCAGAATGATCGCGCGAATGTCGGGGCGATGCTCGCGCAGGGTTGCAACCACATCCAGTCCGCTGCCAT
Organism: Alphaproteobacteria bacterium; assembly: GCA_029978325.1. Taxonomy (GTDB): domain Bacteria; phylum Pseudomonadota; class Alphaproteobacteria; order Bin95; family Bin95; genus JACKII01. The sequence goes on from JAPOJR010000005.1 coordinate 36,453, forward strand.
CGCCAAGGCGCAGGTCTACTACTGCGAATGCCGGTTTGCTGCGCGCAGCCGCAACACCACCGGCCGCGCTTTCCGCCACCTGGACTTCAAAGCCGCGCCGCTCCATTGCACGCGCAAGCCGGCGCAAAAATGGTGGATCATCGTCGACGATCAACAGCGTGCGCTCAGTCAGTTCGGCTACGGCCGGTGAAATGTCGTTCATAGCTGGTCCTCCTGTTCCAGTCGGTGGCGCGGCCAGGTCACCACCACTTCAGCGCCACCTTCGGCGCGATTGTCAAACTCTACGCGCGCGCCAGTCCGTTCCAGCAGCGTTTGCGCAATAAAAACACCTAATCCCATATGCTCGCCCGATTCGCGACGGGAAGATACATAAGGTTCACCCAATCGGCTCAGAATACTAGGGGGAAAGCCTGGGCCGTCATCGTGAACGGTCAGGCGGCAGGTCTTTGGATCCCAGGCAATCGTCACCACGACTTCGGTCCGCGCGAATTGCCGGGCGTTCGATATGAAGTTGCCGACCCCATGAACAATTTCGGGCCTGCGGAATACACGTGGCTCCAAGCTGCCATTATCGGTGTCGGGTTCGCGGGCGATTCGGACAGGTATGTCATTCCGGCCACGGCTTTCTGCAACCGCCTCGACCAAGGTACTGAGCGGTCCCTTATAAAAGCTTTCGCCGGTATCGCCTTTTGGGCGCGCCGACAGCTCGGCCAGAATATCGCGGCATCGCTCGGCCTGAGACAGCAGCAGCGCTGCGTCCTCTCCCAGTTCGCTGTCGGGCGGCAGGTCCCGAACCAACTCTTTGGTGATGACCGAGATGGTGGCCAGGGGAGTGCCGAGCTCGTGCGCCGCAGCGGCTGCGATTGCGCCAACCGCCGATACCTGGTGTTCGCGCGCCAGCGCTGCTTGCGCCTCCGCCAGGGCATCCTGCATGCGGCGTTGCTCGCGGGCGACGCGATAGACATATCCAGCCGTAAACCCGATCGCCAAGATCATTGCGGTCCAGAGCGCGAACACATAGACGGCGTCCGGCGGGGCGATCGGTCTTGGTGCCGGCATTGGCAGGTGCCGGAACGCCAGCAGCGTCACCGTCGCCATCGCAAGCAGCGACAGAATGATGGTGCTGGTCGAAGAGAGAACCGTCGCTGACACCACAATCGGCGCCAGGATCAGGATCAAAAACGGATTGAGTAATCCGCCAGTTAAATACAGTAGCGCGCCTAATTGTATGATATCAAAGCCTAAATATAGCGCCGCGTCCCGATCGCCGATATGAGGGCGCGCCCAGTGGCGGATCAGCACGAACATGTTCAGCGCCGCCGAGGCCATCACTGCGGCAATTGCCGGCACGATGGGGAATGTAAAACCCAGGCCGTAGTAGACGATCAGGAGGGTTACGCCCTGGCCTGTAACGCCAACCCAGCGGATCGCTACCAATGTTTGGGAGCGAACACGGATATGGGGCAAACGACGGGGCAAACGATGGTTCCTGACGAAAACGAAACGGCGGCGCTGTTATGCGCCTGACAATGGCTCAGTGTCCTCTATCTATCTGGCATTCGACCGGTTTCGCAAGCAATCTTCCGGACATTTAGCCAGAAACATGCGCGAACACCCGGGGGTGGGACCGAACTGGCTTGTCAGTCCGATGCGCCGACTTGGCACGCCGGCTATTTTCCGCGCGTGCAAAAGCCGAATCTCCTGTTTTCATTGTGGGCAGGCTGCAGCTTGCCTACCTACATAGCCAGGAGGTCTGCCGTCGCGGCCAGCCTCCGATAGGTACAGGTTTGAGAAAAACGCTTTGATCGGCAATTCAAGGAGATTGAGAATGACCGCATGGATAGCAAGGATCGGTACGGCGATCCTGTTGGCGGTTGTCGCCGTTCTGCCCGCGCGAGCGGCGGAGTTGACGACGGAACGGGAATTGCTGGCGAAGGCCCAATTCACACTCGAACGCTTCGCAAATTCTCCAAAAATGGCGGATGCCAGGGCTTTGGCGCGCAGCGCCCAGGGCATTATGATTTTTCCCTCTCTTTTGAAGGGCGCGTTTTTTGTCGGCGGCGAAGGCGGTACGGGCGTATTGCTGGCGCGGCGACCGGACGGCACTTGGTCCTATCCGGCGTTTTACAGCCTTGCGTCGGTCAGCTTCGGGCTCCAATTGGGTGGGCAGTCATCGGAGGCCTTGATGTTGATCATGACGCCAGGGGCTTTGCGGGCGGTCATGGCCGATCAGGCCAAACTTGGCGCGGATGTCAGCGCCGCCGCCGGACCGACGGGCACTGGCGTCGGCGCATCGTCAAGCACCGACGTCGGGACGGACATTTATACGTACTCTAATACATCCGGCCTGTTCATCGGCGCTTCGTTTGAAGGAGCGGTGATCGCCCGGCGCGAAGATTACAACGGCGCCGTATATGGCGGAATCGTCAATCCGCGCAAAATCGTGCTGGATGGAGAGGCGCAGAACCCGATTGCCGACCCGTTGCGGGCGGACATGGCTGCCTTTGCCAGATAGTCCGCCGGATTGTCGGTCTTTCAGGCGGAGACCGACCAGCTTGGGCGGTTGTTGAGGGTGTCTTTGTCAAACCCCGCCAATGACTTGTAGTGGTCGGCGGTTGCGGCAAGCTCCTCGGCGGATACGATGGCATGCAGGTCGTCGAAACCGTCGGGTGCTCGCTCATGCACCATTTCCATCGCTTGTTCGGGTCCGTTGCGGCGATTGGCCAAAACGATCTGCGCCGTTGCTGGTCGGCGCTCTTGATCGTAGGCCATCAGGCCGGCTTCGATGCTGGGGGCGGTGCAGAGATGCCAGGCTAGCCGCCGCGCATCCAAGATCGCTTGGCTGGCGCCGTTCGAGCCGATGGGATACATCGGGTGCGCTGCATCGCCCAACAATGTTACTCGACCGAAACTCCAGGCGTCCACCGGATCCCGGTCGACCATTGGGTATTCGAACACTTCCTTGGCGCCTCTGATAATATCCGGCACTTTGAGCCAACCGAAATCCCAGTCTTCAAACGCTGGCAGAAAGTCATCGAGATTGGCGCGGCGGTTCCAGTCCTCGCGCCGCCATGATTGCAGGTCGGTGTATTTAATTTCCGCGATCCAATTGATCAGGGCGCGACCTTCGTCCTCCGCCTGTTTGGAAATCGGGTAACAGACGAATTTCTGCGCCTGATGCCCCGCCATCACCATGCTGCGACCGGTCAGGTAAGGGGTGGAAAGGGTTGTTGCCCGCCACAGAACGTTGCCGTTCCAGATCGGGTCGCCTTCGTTCGGATAGAAGTGCCGACGAACGCTGGAATGGATGCCGTCGCACGCGATCAGAAGATCGCCTGCCGCTTCGATGGCGGACCCATCGGTGCGAGCCAACAGCGCCGTCACCCCGGAATCTGACTGGCGCAGGGAGGTGAGACGATGCCCGGCCAGGATATTGTCGCGGCCAAGCCGCTCTACCGCCGCTTCCAGCAGGGCCATTTGCAATTCGCCGCGGTGGATCGAGAATTGCGGCCAGTGATAGCCGGCGGCCTTACCGCGCGGTTCCTGCCAAATTTGCTGGCCATGTCGGTTGGCATAGACCAATTCCGCCGTCGGAATCGCTGTTGCCGCGAGACGGTCGGCAAGGCCGAGTTCGGTGAGTTCGCGCACCGCGTGCGGCAGAACGTTGATGCCGACTCCCAGGGGTTGGATATTCGGCGCGGCCTCATAGACGCGGCAAGGGATGCCGGCTGCATGCAGGCTCAGCGCCGCCGTCAAGCCGCCAATTCCTCCGCCAATGATCATTGCATGCATTGCGCTATATCCTAGATTTTCTGAAGCCAACCGCGATCCGTTCCGATCAGCCGCCCAACACTAGCCGTCTCGCCGCATACGGCAAGATTGTCGGCTCGGGCATGCCGCCGCGCCCATCGGCGGCAAAAAAAAAGGGCGGAGCCAAGGGTTGGCTCCGCCCAAGTCCAGTCTGGGAGGTAAACGGGCTATAACGGACACGGCTCAATCGAGGCGCACCGTTGCTAGCAGCGCTCTGCGATCATGCCATGGATAGCCGCCGCCGCTTGTGACGTACGTCACACTGAGTCCAAATTAAGGCCTGCCGGGTCAGATTTCCTTCGCCCGCTCGCGCAGCACGAATTTCTGGATCTTACCGGTCGAGGTTTTCGGCAGCGGGCCGAACACCACATGCTTCGGAACTTTGAAGCGGGCCATGTTCTTGCGGCAGAAGTCGATGATTTCGTCTGCGCTCGGCTCGGCAACGCCAGGCTTCAGTTCCAGGAATGCACAGGGGGTCTCGCCCCATTTTTCATCCGGCTTGGCGACGACCGCCGCTTCGGCGACGCTGTCGTGGCGGTAGAGGGTTTGCTCGACCTCTACGGACGAAATGTTTTCGCCGCCCGATATGATGATGTCCTTGGAGCGGTCCTTCAGCGCGATATAGCCGTCCTCGTGCATGACGCCCAGGTCGCCGGAATGGAACCAGCCGCCGGCAAACGCTTCCTCGGTGGCGGTTGGATTTTTGAGGTAGCCCTTCATGACGACGTTGCCACGCATCATAACCTCGCCCATGGCGTCGCCATCGGGGACGACCTCGCTCATGGTTTCCGGATCGAATACCTGCAGGCCCTCCAGCATGGTGTAGCGCACGCCTTGGCGGGCCTTCATGGCGGAACGGTCGGCGGTTGGCAGGCTGTCCCAGTCATGGTTCCAGGCGCTGACGACCGACGGGCCATAGGTTTCCGTCAGGCCGTAAGCATGCGTGACGTTGAAACCGGCGGCCTCCATCTTTTCCAGCGTTGAAGGCGGAGGAGGTGCACCGGCGGTCATGACGTTGATACTATGATTGATTTCCCGCTTGGTCGCCGTATCGGCGTTCACGATCAGGTTCAGAACAATCGGCGCGCCGCAGAGATGGTCGACCTTGTGGTCGGCAATTGCGTTGTAGATCGCATCGGCCCGCACCTGGCGCAGACAGACATGGGTCCCGGCCTGCATGGTGACGGTCCAGGGGAAGCACCAGCCGTTGCAATGGAACATCGGCAATGTCCACAGATAGACCGGATGCATTGGCATGGACCAGGCCAGGACGTTCGAGACCGCATTCAGATAGGCGCCGCGGTGGTGGTAGACCACGCCCTTGGGGTTGCCGGTGGTGCCGCTGGTGTAGTTCAGGCTGATTGCCTGCCATTCGTCGATGGGCGGCGCATAGGGGAAGTTCGGGTCGCCCTCGGCCAGCAATTCCTCATACGTTTTTTCGCCGAGAAGTTCGCCGGGCCCGGTGTATTCCGGGTCATCCACGTCGATCACGACGAGGTCGCGCCCGATCTGCTCCAACGCTGCTTTGATCGTCGGCGAGAATTCCCGGTCGGTGATCAGCACGTCGGCTTCGGCATGGTTCAGCGAGAAGGCGATGACCGCTGCATCCAGGCGCGTGTTCAGCGTGTTAAGCACAGCGCCCGTCATCGGCACGCCATAGTGGCATTCCAGCATTTCGGGCGTGTTCGACAGCATCACCGATACTGTCGTGCCCATGCCATAGCCCCGGCGCGAAAGCGCACCGGCAAGCCGATGGGCGCGTTCTGAGAACTCTTTGTAAGACCGACGCAATTTGCCATGGATCACCGCGGTGTGGTTCGGGTACACCCAGGCGGATCGTTGCAGAAAGGACATCGGCGTCAGCGGCTCATAGTTCGCCGACGTCTTGTCCAGGTTGGTTTCGTACGGGTTGGCGCCTTTGAGCGGCTGAGCCATGGTGGGAACCTCGTTGCTGTGTGCCGGTAAAGTTGCGCCGGACTTTAGCGTTTCCACCGGCTGCGGCAAGCGGCCCGCTTGCCGCGCGCGAGGCTGCCTGTCGTGCCCTAACTTGGTCGATTGCCACGGACCAGCGTCCCCGGCAATGCGCCGGTAGACTGGCCGTCCCGCATCGTCTCAACCCCGGCGCAGAAGGTGTGGCGGTAGCCATTGGCGCGTTGGATCAATCGCTTGCCGCCGGCGGGCAGGTCGTAGACCACTTCCGGCATTTGGACTTGTAGCGCATCGAAATCGATCAGGTTCAGGTCGGCGCGTTTTCCTGAAGCGATGACGCCGCGGTCGTTCAGGCCATAGGTTCGTGCCGTGTCGAATGTTTGCTTTTTGACCAGGAGTTCCAGCGGCAAGCCTTCACCGCGGGTCCGGTCGCGGCCCCAATGGGTCAGTAGGGTTGTCGGGCTGGAGCTATCGCAGATCAGGCCGACATGTGCGCCGGCATCGGCGAGGCCGCAGACGCAATTCGGATGGGCCAGCATAGTGCGGACGATATCGAGGTTGCCATCGCAATAGTTCTCGAACGGATGCAGCAGCAATTGCTTGCCGTCGCGCCGCATCAGCACTTCAAGCGCCAGGTCGAACGGGTCGCGCCCAGCCGCCCGCGCCTGGGCCGCGATCGCTTCACCTGGCGCAGGCTCGTAGTTCAATGCGCCGCCGTTGCCGTCACCCAAAGGGAACGCCCGCTCCAGCGCCCGCGTCATCCATTTTGTATGGCCGTCGTGGCCACGGTCAGCCCAGAGGCTGCGGCGCAAATGCTCGTCCTGGACCAGGCGGCGATAGCGGTCTGCGGGCGTCAGGCCGGCCATCGCGGTCCAGGCCGGGTGGCTGGCGAACGGATGCACCGTCGTTTCCAACCCCATGAGGACGCCGATAGGACGTGAGCCCACCTGTCCGGTAACCGAAAGGCCTAGGGCGTTGGCGCGTTCGATATGGTCCAGCGTCTCTCGCCAGAGATCCGGGGCGTTATCCACCTGCAGCAATAGCACCGACAAAGGCCGTCCGGAGAGTGTCGCCGCAGCCTGGAGATTAGCGAAATCGCCAGCGCCGAAATCGCTGTTGACCTGCAAAACACCCTTGCCGGCGCGCTTCATGGCGCGGGCCAGGCCGGCAAGCTCTGGCTCGGCTGCCGACAATGTGGGCGTAAAACGGCCGTCGGCGGCCTTGTGTTTGATCGTCCGCGACGTGGTGAAACCCAGTGCGCCCGCCGCAAGCGCTTCCTCCAGCAGGCGGCCCATGCCGTCGATTTCGGCCTCGGTCGGTGTCTCGGCGTGGTCGGCGCCTCTTTCGCCCATCACGAAAAACCGCAGTGCGGCGTGCGGGACCTGGGCTCCGATGTCCATGATGCGCGGCATGCCGGCCAACGCATCCATATATTCAGGGAAGCTTTGCCACCGGAAATCGATCCCCTCGGCCAGTGCCGTTTCGGGAATATCTTCGACCCCCTCCATCAGGTTGATCAGATACTTTTCCGTCCCCTGCCGCACCGGGGCGAACCCGACGCCGCAATTGCCGAACACAGCCGTGGTGACGCCGTGCCACGACGATGGCGTCATATAGGGGTCCCAGGTTGCCTGACCGTCATAGTGGGTATGGATATCGACCCAGCCGGGCGTCAGCAGCAGCCCGTCAGCATCGATCTCTTGCCGGGCCGGGCCAAGCTTCCCGCCGATTTCCGCGATCAGTGCGCCATCGACCGCAACGTCCGCGGTGCGCTGCGGCGCGCCGGTGCCGTCGATCAGGGTGGCGTTGCGGATAACCAGGTCATGCATGCGACTAACTCCTCAATCGAACTGGGTCAGATGATCCCGCAACGTCGAGCCGGTATAGTCGCGCCGCACCAGCCCGCGCGCCCGCAAAATCGGCACGACCTCATCGACGAATTCTTCGATAGCGCCGGGGGTATAGATCGACGTCAGCATAAAGCCGTCGCCGCCGGCAACGCGCATGAATTCCTCCATCTGGTCGGCGACGCTTTTCGGTGTGCCGACAATCTGAGCCAGGCTGACGCTTTGTCCGTGCCGGCGAGCGACCTCGGCCAGCGTCATCGGGCGGCCGTCCTTGTCGCGATATCGGGTGCGCATGCGCTGCAATTCTGGCTCGTTGCGCTCCAGCAGGATGGTGTCGTCGGGGAATTGGCTGAGGTCGAAATCCATATGAGCGGAGAGAATGGCCTTGCCACCCTCCACCGTGACCAGATCGTTGTGCTCCTGCTGTTTGGCCTTCGCCTCCGCCTCGGTCCGGCCGATGATTGGCTGAATGCCGAACAGGATCTTGCAGGCGTTCGGATCGCGGCCGATTTCACGCATCCGCTCTTTGATCGAGCGCAGATACTCGCCGGCATCCTCTGCCCGAGGCTGGATCGCAAAGATGGCGTCGGAATACTTGGCGGCGAAATCCCGGCCCTTCGGTGACGTGCCGGCCTGGATGATCGCCGGCCCGTTCTGGGGTGAGCGCACGACGTTCAGCGGGCCGCGGCTCTTGAAGAATTCGCCGGCGAAATTCACACGGTGGACTTTGGACGGGTCGGCGAAGACGGCGTTCTTCGCGTCCATGACCACCGCGCCCTCCTCCCACGAATTCCAGAGGGCATTACAGGCCTGAATGAACTCGTGCGCGCGGTCATAGCGCTGGTCGCCGGGCAGGCGGTCTGCGCCGTAATTGTTGTCGAGGTTGGAGTTGATGCTGGTCACCACATTCCATCCCGCCCGCCCCCCGGTCAGATGGTCCAGAGTGCCGAACAGCCTCGCGACATAGTAGGGGTGGGAGTGGCTGACGCTGAAGGTCGCCGCCACGCCGATTTTCTGGGTGGCTGCCGCCATGTAGGAAAGTAGCGGCACCGGATCGTGTTCCGGCGCCTGCACGGCGTTGCGCAGCGACGGCCCCATGTCGCCGGTGTAGGTGTCGGAAATGTAATTGAGGTCGGCAAAGAACACCATGTCAAAGCCGCCCCGCTCGCACACCTGCGCGATGTGCTGATAGAGCTCGGGCTTGCGCCAGTCGAATTTGGTGTGATCTGTCTTGGGATGCCGCCACATCGCCAGCGAGTGATAGGTAGGGCCATGCACCAGGAATTGCGCGAGGTGAAAGGGCTTTAAGGGTTTTTCAGACATTCTTCCGGTGCTTCCGCCGTTCCAACTGCATCATGGCGAGCCCCGAGCCAACCACCAGCACCGTGCCGGCGATGATAAAGACATCGGGAATATCGCCCCAGATCGCGAACCCTAGCACAACGCCCCATAACAGCGAAAAGTAGCGGAATGGCGCGACCGTCGCGCCCTCGGCCAGGTGGAAGGCGCTGATGGTCAGATAGTGCGCCATGCCGGCCATGCTGCCGGCGGCGATGAACGCTGCGACCTGCCACCACTCCGGGATCGGCGTATTGCTGGACAGGAAAAAGGCGCCGCCGACGGTCCCGGCAATCTGGGTATAGAGCAGCAGTGTTGTCGAGCTGTCGTGCCCAGCCAGCTTGCGCGTGACTGTATCGCGGATGGCCGAGAACATTGCCGCGGCCAACGGCCAGAGCATCACCCAGTCGATGCCCTCCGGGCTCGGCCGTACCATCACCAGCACGCCCGCGAAACCCAGCCAGATGATCGCCCAGCGCTTGCCGCCAACCTTCTCCCCCAGGAATGGGCCTTGCAGCAGAGCGACGAACAGTGGCGCCGCGAACAGCACCGCCATTGCGTCGGCGAGCGGCAGGCGCTGGAATGAGGAGACGATGACCAGGCTGGTGAAAAATCCCAGCACGGCGCGCACCCATACCAGCCCTGGCTTCTTGGCCTTGACGCGCCGCCAGCCGCCCTCGCGATGCACCAGGACCGCCAGCAAGCCGAACGACGCAGCGCCGCGCAGGCACATGACCTCGCCGGGAGAATAAGTGACGGTCAGCAGCTTGGTGATGGCGTCCTGCGTCGCCAGTAACATGGTGCCGATAATCATGTAGAGAATGCCGCGGGCGACCGGAGTCATGGTGCGGGCGCCGTTTCGGTTCCGCAATAACTACTGCGTTTCGGCATCGACGGTCCCTGTCGGTTGAGGCAGACTGCGTCGCTGCCGTATGGAATGGCTCTGCCCTAAGCATAGGAGAGGTATCACGATGAGCGAAACGCTAAATGGCTTCGGCCCGCTGGTTTCCACCGAATGGCTGGCGGCCAACCTCAGCCGGCCAGATGTGCGGGTTCTGGACAGCACCGTCACGCTGCACCCGCTGCCAGGCGGCGATATGCGCGCCGAAAGCGGGCTTGCCGCGTTCGAGCAGGCCCACATCCCCGGCGCCGGCTTTGCCGACCTGATCCAGGACCTGAGCGATACCTCGAGTCCGCTCCGCTTTACCCTGCCGAGCGCGGCGGCGTTTGCCTCGGCCCTGGGCCGGCTGGGCATCGGTCCGGACACCCATGTGGTGCTGTATGCCGATGTCGCGCATTGGGCGACGCGGCTGTGGTGGATGCTGCGCCATTACGGCTTCGACAATGCCGCAATCCTCGACGGCGGCCTGCATGCGTGGAAGGCGGAAGGGCGGGCGCTGGAAAGCGGTGCGGCAAAGCCGGTGGCGGCGCAGTCGCTGACGCTGACCCAGAACCGCGGCCTGTTCTGCGACATGGCGGCGGTGCAGAGTGCGATGGGCGCTGACGACATTCTGACAGTCAACGCCTTGACCGAGGAACAGCACACCGGCGGCGGCGCTAATTATGGCCGGCCGGGACGCATTCCCGGCAGCGTCTGTGTGGCGGCGCGCGGGTTGACCGATCCGACGACAAAGCGGTTCCGCCCGCTGTCCGAATTGCGCGAGCGGTTCGAGAGCGTCGGCGCGCTTTCCGCTCCGCAGGTGATTACCTATTGCGGCGGTGGCATTGCGGCCAGCGGCGACTCATTCATCCTGCACTTGCTTGGGCAGGACAATGTGAAGATTTACGACGCCAGCTTACAGGAATGGGCGAAGAGCGACCTGCCGATGGATGTCGGTTGATGGCGCTCTCCGCAGAAGAAGGCGCACGCATCTATGACGACGCCATTGTCATTGACCTGACCTGCCCGCTGCTGCGCGAGGCACGCTATGTCGATTGGTGCCGCGAGGGCCGGGTGACGGCGGTGGCTCCGACGATTTCCGGCATGACCGGCAACGCCTCCACGGGATTCGGCATGGTCGGCGGCTGGCTGAAGTACGAGGCGGAACGCGATGACACCATCGTTGTGCGCCATGCCGCAGATATCGCGCGGGCCAAGGCGGAGGGCAAGATTGGCCTGATCCTGCACTGCCAGGGCACGGCGATCATGGAGGATAATCTCGACCTTGCGGACGCCTACCAGGCCGCCGGGCTGCGCGTGGTGCAGCTTTGCTATAACCGCAAAAACCTGGTCGGCGACGGCGCCAGCGAGAGGACGGACGCGGGCCTGAGCGATTTCGGCGTCAATCTGGTGAAGCGCCTGAATCGGCTCAACATGGCGGTGGATTGCGCCCATACCGGCGTCCAGACCAGCCTGGACGCCGTCGATGCCTCGGAAGCGCCGGTGATCATCAGCCACGCCAACGCCCGTGGCGTCCATGACAGTCGCCGCAACGCCCCCGACCATCTGCTGAAAGCGATTGCCGAGACCGGCGGCGTCATCGGCACCGTCGGCTTTCCACCGCTTCTGGCCTGGGAAGGGCAGCCAAGCATGGACCGGTTCGTGGACGACATTGCCTACAAGGTCGACTTGCTCGGTATCGACCATGTGGGACTTGGCATCGACTACTACCTGGGCCAACACCCAGTCGAAGACCTGGAGACGGCGACACGGCGCTACAATGGCCTGGTCGCTGCCGGTCTCTGGCGGCCAGGCGAGTACCCGCCTCCACCCTACATCTTCCCGGAAGGGATCGAGACGCCGCAAACGCTTTTTAACCTGGGTCCGGCACTGGCGGCGCGCGGCTTCTCGGAAGACGAGATGCGCAAGATCCTCGGTGGCAACTGGATGCGCGTGTTGGGAAAGATTTGGGGCGGGTAGTTGCGTTCCCGCCTCACAACACCTCCAGCATCTCCGCAACCAGAGGATGGCGCACGACATCCTCTCGCGACATGCGCACCACTGCAACGCGTTCGAGCGTGTCCATCCGGCTGGCGATCTCTGCCAGACCGGAAAGTTCCGGCAACAAGTCGGTCTGGTCCGGGTCACCGGTGACGACCATGGTGGAGTTCCAACCGAGGCGGGTCAGCAACATCTTGATTTGCTGGTAGGTGCAGTTCTGCGCCTCGTCGATGACGACGAACGCATTGTTCAGGGTACGGCCGCGCATATAGGCGACCGGCGCGATTTCGATCGTGCCATCGGCCATCATCGCGCGAAGCCGTTTGCCGCCCAGCCGTTCGCCCAGGGCATCGAACAGCGGCCGCAGATAGGGATCGAGCTTGTCCTCCAGCGCGCCCGGCAGAAAACCTAGATTTTCGCCGGCCTCCACTGCCGGCCGGGTGAGGATGATGCGGCTGACCGAGCCTTTTTCCAGCGCCTCCACCGCCTGTGCGATAGCGAGGTAGGTCTTGCCGGTGCCGGCGGGACCGATGGCGAAGGTCAGGCTGTAGCTTGCGACGGCCTCCATCAAAACGCGCTGGTTGTCGGACATCGGCCGGACATGGCGGATATAGCGGCGGTCCCGCTGTTCGCCGCCGGTCGCCAATGGATCCCAATCGGCGCTGCCGTTGCCGCGTTTCAGGAAGCGGGTTTCCAGGAATTCGTGGTGCTGACGCACCTCCTCCAGGTTCGTCACTGACTGACGCGCCGCTTTTCTACCCATCTAGGTGTCTCCTGTAGCAACCGGCCGGGGCCAAGAAAAACGCCGCCGGGCACAGGGCCGGGCGGCGTCGAAACAGGCAGAGGGCATACCGCTGTCGCTGGCTTTGCCAGCCGCAGCGACCCTGACCGGGTCGGTTCTGCAATCAGCGGTGGTGCGTGCACGCAGCATCCCTCACAGCGATCTGATATTCAGTAGCTGCAAGAAGGCCAGCGGATTCGCGCGTTGTCTATGCTGCGCTATATGAAACTTTGGTGACCGCGGACTTTTTATTCCGCAGCGCGGCGGGCTTTCTTGGAGCTTTCGTAGGAGGCGAGGTCGCCATCCGGCCGGTCCATGGCAAAGACTTCTCGCACGACCGAATAATCCATGTAGCCGAGGCGCGCGAGCGGCTGGTAGGCCGCCATGTCCACCAGGCCATCCTTCAGTATGTTCTCGGCAATATGGATACCCTTGACCTCGCCGAACACGACGTTGTTCTCAACCTTCGGGTGCCAGGAGGGCAGGCGGGTGCGGAACAGGAATTTGCATTCCAGCGCGGCAGGGGCCTCCGCCACGCGCGGCACTTTCACGTGATGGCAGTCAGCCTTGGTCAGGCCGGCCAGTTCGAATTCATCGACTTCGGGTCCGACATGCGCAGAGCTCTGATTCATCGCCTCGCGCAGGTCATAGTTGCAGAGATTGACGACGAACTCGCCTGTGGCTTCCAGATTGGCCAGCGTGTCTTTGAAGCCGCCGCCCATGCGCGGGTTGTTCGGCGCAAACACAATCATCGGCGGCGCGTCGCTGACCGCATTGAAAAAGCTGTAGGGCGCCAGGTTGGCAATGCCATCCGCGCTGACGGTCGAAACCCACGCGATAGGGCGGGGGGCCACAAGCGCCTTGAAGGGATTGAATTTCAGGCCGTGCTCGCGCGGGTCTTCGATGAAATAGTGCGACATGGGGGCTTGCCTCCGAAGGCGTTGGGCTGATGGCGGACAGAATTAAAGGGTTTGCTGACATTCTGCAACGGCAAGGCCGAACCAGGACATTGGCGGTGCGTTCGTCGCGCCAAAACATTCAGCGGAACAAGCCGTATCGTTTCATGAAGGCGATATGGGCGTCGTAGGCGGCCTTTGCCAGTTCGCTCTTGGCCGCTTCTTCTGCCCATACGCCTTCGGCGACCTTGCGGAATTTTGCCCTTTCTTCCGGCGTCCAGTCGATGACGTGAATGCCGCGGTCGCTGTTGGCCGCCATTGCCGCCAGTTTGCGGTCCTCAAGGTCCGACGCGCGCGTTGTATCCGTCCAGGCCGCAAGGTACCAGGCTTCCAGCGCGGCCTGACCATGGGGGCCGATTTTCTTCCAGAGTTCTTCGTTCACCACGAATTGCAGCACCGCCATCGAGTGAATGCCGGGGAAGATCGGGTATTTGGCGAACTTGTAATAGCCCAGACTGTCGTTGTTGGCATAGCTGGAGGCGTCTGCTGCATCCACCAGTTTCTGTTCGAGCGCAGCGCGAAGGTCCGTCAAGGGAATGGCTGTCGGTATTGCACCGACCCGGCGGAATACCTCCGCAGCCATCCCCTCCGGCGCGCGGATTTTTAGGCCCTTGAAGTCTGTGACGCTGCGGATCGGCACTGTTGATACCAGGGCTTCTTTGGAAAACGGGCCGCACCCGATGACGTGAATTTTTCCAGGATAAAACTTATCATGGAGTTTCTGCAGGACCTCGGTTCCGCCGCCGAACCGGCAGAACATCTGCATCTGTTCGGTGGTGTCGTAACCGGATATCAGGTCGCCCATCAGGCCAAATCCAGGGTCTTTGTCGGTGAAATAGGAGATGGCATTCAGATCGCCCTGCAGAATACCGGCGGCTACCGCGCCTGGCGTTTCCCGGTGTGGCACTGCAGCCTTCGACGGTAGGATTTCCAGCTTGAGATTGCCGAAGGTCATGGCCTCCAGCTTGGGCACCCAATTCGTATTCAGGTAATCCAATGTAAAGCTGCCTGCCGCCATTGCGGTTTGCAAGCGGATAACGGTTTCCGCCTTGGCGCCCGCGACTGTCGCAATGCCGACGAGGATAATTGCACCGGCGGCAAGGATCAGTCGCATTCTCGTCTCCTTAGCCTTGTGATCGGCCATTGTCTGGTATCCGGTGCATCGGCAACCGCGGTCCGTGCAGGAAGCTAGCGAATAGCTCCATCGTTGCGCAGGCGCGCGATCCTGTCGGCATCGAAGCCGATTTCCGCCAGGATTTCGTCCGTCTGCTCACCCGGAACGGGTACATGCGCCAGGAAGCTACCCGGTTCGATCTTGGGCTGGCCGGGGATTTGCGGCACTGGCAGGGTGTGGTCGAAGCCTTTTTGGTCCAGCCACACCACCTGATCGACCGCCTTGACCTGTGCGTCCTCAAAAACGTCGCCGAAGTCGTTGACCTTGGCGGCCAGGATGTCGGCTTCCTCCAGCAAGGCCAGCCATTCGGCGCTGGTCTTGTCCACCATGCGCGGGCGGATGACCTCCATCAGGGCCGCCTCGTTCTCGATGCGCAGTTGCTGGTTGGCGAAGCGCGGATCGCTCTTCCACTCCTCCAGCCCCAGCATGTCGCAGAGCGCCGCAAAGTGGGCATCGCGGCGGGCGTTCATGTTGATGAAGCCGTCCTTGGTCTGGAACGTGCCGACGGGCGCGCCCAGAACCGCCGGCTCTGCGCCTTCCAGCCGGTACTCGATCATTTTACCCGCCTGGAAGGCCGCCGCCGCACCCGCCAGCGAAATATCCAGATACTGGCCTTCGCCCGTGCGGCTGCGCAGGTAGAGCGCCGGCGCGATGGCCTGGAAGGCATAAAGGCCGGTCATCACGTCGATGGCGATGATGGAAATGCGCTGCGGCAGGCCGTCCTTGTCCTTGTTGATCGACATCCAGCCGGAATAGGCCTGGATCACTGAATCCGTGACGGGACGCCCATTATAGGGGCCTTCCTGGCCATAGCCGGTGACCGAGAGATAGATCACGTTCGGGTTTTTGGCTTTGACGCTGGCATAGTCTAGGCCGAACCGCCCCATAACCCCAGGTCGGAAGCTTTCCAGCACAATATCAGCCTCGAACGCCAATTTCTGGGCGATAGCGATGCCGTCCGGGTGTTTCAGGTCCAGCGCGATAGAGCGCTTGCCACGGTTCACCGCCAACCCATACGCGCAATGCTCGCCATGCTTTTTGCCGATGGAGCGGCCCCAGTCGCCCGCAATCGGTTCGACTTTGACGACATCGGCGCCGTGTTGGGCCAGAAGCATGGCGCAATGCGGGCCGGCAACACCTTGGGTGGCGTCAAATACACGAATTCCTTCAAACGCTCGCATGGTCGTGGCGTTTCCTCATAGCTGTTCGGTTGTTGCGGGCAATCCTAGCCGCGTGGGGGCGGCGGGGCTATCCCATAGCGCGCCGCCCAGGGTTGAAGCGCCGGCAAAATCGTCGGATGCAGCGGCACGCCGTTGGACTCCGCCTGTCGTTTCAGGGCGAGGCCGCGCTGGCCAGGTAGGCGCACGGGCGGGGCACCGGGTGCGGTGCGGGCGTTGCGGCAGAGGTCGGCCAGATGCTGCGTCTCGTCCAGGAAGGCTTCGCCGCCGCCGAAGGCATCGGGGTCGAAGACCTGAAGGAACACACTGGCGCCCTGGTGCGTCGGCCCTTGCAGCCGCCCGAACCCGCCAAGGCCGCTGGTCAGCGCCTCGACCATCAGGCCCAGGCCAAAGCCCTTGTGCCCCCGGTCCGCGCCGCCTAGCGGCAGCAGTGCGCCGGGCGGGTCGGCCAGCAGAATAGCCGGGTCGTCAGTGGCCCTGCCGTTGGCGTCCACAAGCCAGTCGCCGCCCAATCGTTCGCCGGCTGCAATGGCGCGCATAGATAGGCCGATGGTGGTGCCCGATGCGCTGACGTCCACCAGGATCGGCTCGCTGCGGGTGGGAATGCCGCAGGCGATCGGATCCGGCGTATAGATTTGCTCAACCGCGCCAAACGGGGCGACGGCCTTGATGGCCGGGTCGCTGCTATAGAGCAGGCCCAGATACCCGCGTTCCGTAATCAGCGGCAGAAAGGCCGCGAGGCAGCCAATATGGTGCGAACGGCGGATGGCAATGGATGCGGTACCGAATTGCCCGGCACGGTCCAGCGCTGTCTGCACCGCCCGCCAGGTCAGCCACAGGCCGGGCTGATAGCGTCCGTCCCAGGTCAGGGCCGCTCCTTTGTCGCGAATCACGTCCGGCTGGCTGTCGGCGATCATGTGGCCGTCGTCTAGTGCCTTCAGGTAAACGGCTTCCTGCGCCAGGCCATGGGTGTCGTGGCCCATCGCATCCGCTTCCACCAGTAGCCGGGCGGTGACGTCGGCCGCTTCCTGGCCAAGGCCGGATGCCCGAAACAGAGCGGCGCCGAATTGCTCCAGCGCCGCGCGGTCATAGCGGAATCGTTCGCCGCTCAATGCGCGTGTTCCGGGCGGAGGATATAGTTACCGGCTTTCATACCGGAAAAGACGTTGGCGACATCCGGATGACGTACCGGTTTACCGCTGTCGTCCACCAGTAGGTTCTGCTCGGAGACATAAGCGATGTAGGTGGTTTCCGCGTTTTCTGCGAACAAATGGTAAAAAGGCTGGTCTTTGCGCGGGCGGGATTCCTCCG
>JAPOJR010000060.1 GCA_029978325.1 Alphaproteobacteria bacterium
AACCGAGGTGTTGATCTTTGGCCGCGTCATTCAGGGCGCCTGCGCCGGGATTGTTCAACCTCTAGCGATGACAACGGTTTACCGAGTTTTTCCAGAGAATCGACGCGGACTCGCAATGGGGATTTTCGGTCTTGGCGTCGTCGTCGCGCCCGCTATAGGCCCTTATGTCGGCGGCGTGACGGTCGAGGAATTGAGTTGGCGGTTCGTATTCTTCTTACCCCTTCCGTTCTGCATCGTCGGTATACTGGGGGCCTATGCCTTTCTGCCGCACAAAAAGATTTCGAATGCACTCCCGCCATTCGACTGGATTGGGTTCGTCTTGCTCTGCGCGGCCATCAGTCTTTGCCTCTTTGTTCTGGCGAACGGACAGCGGGAGGGTTGGCGGTCAGACCAAATCGTCGCGCTTGGTTCGCTGGCAACCTTGACGGCGGTATCCTTTGTGATCTGGGAATGGCGGTGCGCGAAGCTGCCCTTGCTTCGAGTGGATTTGTTGCTCGTTCCCGAATTCACTTCGGCCATAGCGGTAGCGTTCGTGTTCGGTGCAGCGATTTATGGCTCTACCTACCTAGTGCCGATCTTTGTCCAGACTGTTCTGCATTTTCCGCCTGCTCATGCCGGATTGTTGCTAATGCCCGGTGGAGCTTTGCTCGCGGTCATCTTTCCGATATCAGGATGGTTAGCCGATTCCATACCACCACGCGTTTTGCTCGTCAGCGGCTTCGTGTTCATGGCCATTGGTTCCGCGCAAATGGCGGGGGCAGATGTCAATACGACCTTTTGGGCTTTTGTCGGCTACACCCTCGTCCAGCGGTTTGGCCTCGGTTTGATCCATCCTACTTTGAACGCGACCGGTCTTCGGACTTTGCCCGAAGAGAGCGTCAGCGCTGGCGCGGGCATGCTCAATTTTTTCCGCCAGCTTGGAGGTTCCGGAGGGGTATTGGCAACCGTTATTGCATACGAGAGTGGACGGGCGATTTTTGCCGATGCCTACACGATCACACAGACACCCTCAAACTGGGCGACAGCTGGCTATCTGAGCGAATTGCACGCGATGCTGGGCAGCGCTGGGCTAGACGTTGGCGCAGCTTCCGAAATCGCCTTGCACCAACTAGGGCAGGCCGTGCTGGGCGAGGCGCTCACCCAGGGGTTCAGCAGCGGATTCTGGTTGCTGGCGGAGATGGGATTAATTGCCTTGATACCTGCCTGGATTATGGGGCGTCGCGCATCGGCATGAACACTCGCCGGTGGCCGCTCTGTGTTTCTCTACCGCGTCCCTTTTTTGATGGAGACCTCCAATGGAAGACCTACAAAGCTTGACCCGCCCGGATCCGAACACGGCAACCGACCCGGATTTCGACGCTATCATCATTGGCGCTGGCATTTCCGGTCTCTACCAACTGCTACGGCTGCGCGATCATCTGGGCATGAACGTGCAGGTGTTTGAGATGGGCAGCGGCGTCGGCGGCACCTGGTATTGGAACCGCTATCCAGGCGCGCGCTTCGACAGCGAGAGTTATTCCTACGGCTTTTCCTTCAGCCAGGAATTGCTGGACGAATGGGACTGGACCGAGCATTTCTCTCCGCAGCCGGAGACAGAGCGCTATCTGAACTACGTCACCGACAAGTTCGATCTGCGCCGCAACATACGCTTTTCCGCCAAGGTCAAGGCAGCGCACTACCAGGACGCGACACGCTCCTGGAAGGTCACGCTTGAGAGCGGCGAAAATTTTACCGCACGTCTGTTGATCACCGCCGTCGGACCGTTGTCCGCGCCGACCTTTCCAAAGGTCGAGGGCCGGGAGTCGTTCCAGGGCGAGGCCTATCACACCGGGCTTTGGCCGAAGCACGAGGTGACATTCGAGGGCAAACGGGTCGCCGTGATCGGCACGGGCGCGACCGGCGTGCAGGCCATCACCGAAATCGCCAAGACCGCCAAGCACCTGACCGTGTTCCAGCGCCGGCCGAACTGGTGCAAGCCGTTGCGCAACAAGCCGATTTCCAAAGAGGAAATGGAGGAAATCCGCCAGCAATACCCGGAAATTTTCCGCAAGTGCCAGGAAAGCGCCACCTGCTTCCTGCACACGCCCGATCGACGCAACACCTTCGATGTGCCGAAGGAGGAGCGGGAGGCGTTCTGGGAGCACCAGTACAACGAGCCCGGCTTTTCCATGTGGGTCGGCGGCTTCCGGGACATGATGACGAACCGCGACGCCAACGACGAGGTCTCCGAGTTCGTCGCCAAGAAGATCCGCGAGCGGGTGAAGGATCCGAGGGTGGCCGACCTGCTGATCCCAACCGACCACGGCTTCGGCACCCGCCGCGTGCCGCAGGAAAGCGGCTATTACGAGGTGTTCAACCAGGATAATGTCGAGCTGGTCTCGATCCTGGACGATCCAATCACGCGCATCACGCCGACCGGGCTGGAGCAGGCGGACCGTTCCTTCGAGTTCGACATGATCGTCTACGCCACCGGCTTCGACGCGATCACCGGCGCGTTCGACCGGATCGACATCCGCGGCGCGGGCGGCGAGCGGCTGAAAGAGAAATGGCGGCGGGCGCTGGAGACGTTCCTGGGCATGATGGTGGAAGACTTTCCGAACATGTTCATGCTGTGCGGGCCGCACACCGCGCTCGGCAATATTCCGCGCTCGATCGAGTATGCGGTGGACTGGGTGACAGACGCCATCCGGTTCATGAACGAGAACGGCTACACCTATGCCGAGCCGACGCGGGCGGCGGTCGAGGACTGGACCGGCTTTGTGATCGAAGGAAACAAGGGCCTGTTGTCGTCGGAAGTGGATAGCTGGATGACTGGCATCAACCGGAACGTCGAGGGCAAGCAGACCCGTATCGTCGCCCGCTACAGCGGCAGCGCGCCGGTGTTTCGCGAGAAAGCCAATGCGGTTGCCAAAGGCGGCTACCGGGAATTGACCGTAGACTGAACCGAACAACCCAATCGGGCAAACAGAAACCAAACGAGGTAGAGGAAATGAACAACGAGCTTTGCAGGAAACTGGGAATCGACTTCCCGCTTTTCGCCTTCACGCACTGCCGCGACGTGGTCGCCGAAGTGACGAACGCCGGCGGCTTCGGCGTGCTGGGCGCTGTCGGCTTGACGCCGGAATTGCTGGAAATCCAGTTGAAGTGGATCGACGAAAAGGTCAAGGGCAAGCCGTACGGCATTGACCTGCTGATCCCGCAGCGGATGGAGAACCGCGAGGCACAGCTCAGCGACGAAGAGCTTAGAGCGCGGATCCCGCCCGAACATAAAAAGTTCATCGAAGACCTGATGCGCCGCCACCAGATCGACCCGTCCGACCTTTGGGACGGAACCTACGATGACCGCGATTCCTCGGTGATGCGCCCCGACGGTGCGAAGCGGATGCTGGAAGTTGCCTTCCGGCATCCCATCAAGATGTTCGTCAACGCCCTGGGCGTGCCGCCGGCGGAGATTATCGAAGACGCGCATTCCCGCGGCATTATGGTCGGCGCGCTGACCGGCTCCCGCCGGCATGCGGTCAAGCATGCCGAAGCGGGTGTGGACGTGCTGGTGGCTGCGGGTGGCGAGGCCGGCGGCCATTGCGGCGAAATCGCCACCATCGTTCTGGTGCCGGAGGTGCTGGAGGCGATTAAGGACTATCCGAACATGCACGTGCTGGCGGCGGGCGGCATCTCCACCGGCAGGCAGATGGCGGCCTGCATGGCAATGGGCGCTGCCGGTGTTTGGTGCGGATCGGTCTGGCTGACGACGACGGAGGCCGAGACCACGCCGACCGTCAAAGAAAAAATGCTTAAGGCGACCTCGGCCAACACCGTGCGCTCGCGCAGCCGCACCGGCAAGCCCACCCGCCAGTTGCAGTCGGCGTGGTCTGACGCCTGGTCGTCAAAGGGCGCGCCGGATCCGCTGGAAATGCCGTTGCAGGGCATCCTCTCCCGCCCGGCGATGGTCAAGGTGGACAAGCTTGCCGAAGGCGGCCATGAGGGCGCGAAGGAGATTGCCTCCTATTTTGTCGGGCAGACGGTGGGCCTGATGAACGAGGAAAAGTCCTGCCGCACCGTGGTGTACGAGTTCATGCAGGACTACGCCGAAGCAGTGGAACGTCTCTCCAACACCATTGCCGAGTAGTGCCCCGAGGGCGGGCCGCAGGTCCGCCCGCCCTCAGAGGCCCTGTGCGGGGGCAGTCACGCGGGGAGACCGAGATGGGACAAGCGCTAAACCCGGGATCCGGTGACGGTACCCTCAATCCAACACGCTTTCTAGGAATGCAGCGATGAGCGATCCTGTTACCCCCCGGCTTGCCGCCACGTTGATCCTCGCGCGCGATGGCGACGCTGGGCTGGAACTGTTCATGGTGGCCCGGCATCGGCAGATCGAGTTCGCCTCCGGTGCGTTGGTGTTCCCGGGCGGCTCCGTGGACCCGAACGACGCGGATGCCCGCCTGCGGGGGCGCGTCGAAGGAGCCGACACCGCGGAGGAGGCGATGTTTCCGGTTCTGGTCGCCGCCGCCCGCGAGGCGTTTGAGGAATGCGGGGTTCTGTTCGCGCGCGCCGCGCCCGGCGGCCCGCTGGTGACGGGCGAGCGCGCTGCCGAGCTTGGCAAGACCTATCGCAAGGCCATCGAGGCGGGCGAAATCGGCCTTGCGGAGATGATCGAGAAAGAGGAGCTGGTGCTGGCGCTCGACCGGCTGGTGCATTTCGCCCACTGGGTGACGCCGCCGCATATGCCCAAACGGTTCGACACCCACTTCTTCCTGGCGGAAGCGCCGCTGGATCACATCTTGCGCCATGACGGCCGGGAGTCGGTCGATTCGATCTGGATCACGCCCCGCCAAGTCTGCGAAGACGCGGAGGCCGACCGCCGCACTGTTCTGTTCCCCACCCGCCTGAACGTCGAGAAGGTCGGGCGCAGCGCCACGGTGGCCGATGCGCTGGCCGCCGCGAGGCAGGCAAAGGTGGTCTCGGTCCGGCCGATGAGCGAAGCCGCGGGCGAAGGTCGGTTGCTGCGTATCCCGAAAGAGGCGGACTACGGGTCCGGCGAGTTTCTGGTCCTGGGCGGCTCCGGCAAGGGCGCCCGCATCCTGAACGCCGACGGCAGCGCCCGCCTTATCCCCGCCGCCGCAAAACGCCCGTAGGTCTGCCTGCGGGCGACGCGTCCCTCCCGACCCTGCCGCGAAAAAAACAATCCCGGCCAAGCGACCAAGCTCGACCGGGATTGGGCCCTGAGGATTAAAACCGGATAACCCTGCGGCCCCCGCCGGTCTCAAGAGATCGGCGGGGGTTCCGCGTTATGCTGCGGCGCGGCGGCGGAGTACGCCGCCCGGCAGCGTGCCTTTCGGATCGACCGCATCGGCGCCGTTCTCGCGGATCGGCGTGCCGTTGACGATGACTGCCCGGATCCCGGACTCCCGGGAGATCAGCCGGTCCGCCCCGGCCGGGAAATCGTAGACGCGCTGCAACTGGCCGGCCCCGACGGTATTGGGATCGAAGATCGTGATGTCCGCCGGCCGGCCTTCGGCCAGCAGGCCACGGTCCTTGAGGCCCGCCACCTGCGCCGGGCGGGAGGTCAGCATGCGCACGGCTTCCTCAATGGAGAACACCTGCTTCTCCCGCACCCACCGGCTGAGCAGATAGGTCGGCAACGGCGCGTCACACAACTGGCTCGCATGGGCGCCGGCGTCGGAGAGGCCGAGCACGGTGCTCTTGCCCTTCAACAACGCCTCCACGGAGTCTTCATTGTGGTTCGCAACCGGCACGCGGAAGCGCGTCTCCAGATTGTCGGCAAGCGACAGGTCGAGCAGCAGGTCCGTCGGCGCCATGCTGCGCCGTTTCGCGACATCGAGCAGCCGCTGCTCGTCCAGGCCGGGCTCCGCCAGGCACTGGGAAATGACCGTCTTCTCGAACGAGGAGCGGAACTGCTCGCGGACCGTCTGCATGCGCTCGCGGAACGCGGCCCGGAACTCCGGATCCTGGTACAAGCGCTTGCGCCCATCGAAATCCGCGGCCGAGACCGGCTGGAACAGCGACAGCGCCTCGAAAATGAAGGGCTCCTTCATCTGATATTCGAAGTTCAGCGGCCGGGGCGTCACCTGCGGGAATACGTTGTAACCGGCAGCGGCGATTTCTTCCGACAGGCGCAATTGCTCTTCGTGCCCGCCGTCGCCGAGCGAGAGATCGGAGAGGAGTGCGGTCCAGCTGACATTGCAGCCACTGTCCTTGGCGATCCTCTTGTACTCTTCGAGGAAGAGCCCCCGGCCGGCCGTCGCCTCGAACAGGCCGCCGCCGGCCTCGCCGACCGCCTTGGCCAGCGCGTAAATCTCCTCCACGTCGCAGACACGGCTCGGGATTTTGCGCCCTTCGTAGGCGACGTGGGTCGCCGAGCGGGAGGTCGAAAAGCCGACTGCGCCGGCCGTGACCGCTTCACGCACGATCGCCGTCATCTGAGCCAGTTCGTCACCGGTCGCGGCCCGCTCGGTCGCCGCTTCGCCCATCACATAGAAGCGCAACGGCGTGTGGCCCAGCAGCACCCCGACATTCACGGCGACGCCGCGCGAGTCGATGGCGTCCAGATATTCCGGAAACGTTTCGAACGGCCAATCCTCACCGAGCCCTTCCCACAGGGCGGCGGTGTTCATGCCTTCGACCTTTTCCATCGTCCGGACGATCATGTCCCGATGCTCGGCGCGGGTCGGCGCGACGCCGAAACCGCAATTCCCCATGACGACGGAGGTCACGCCGTGCCAGGGCGAAATCGAGACCATTCGGTCCCAGATGATCTGGGCATCGTAATGGGTGTGGAGGTCGACAAAGCCGGGCGAGACGATCGCGCCATCCGCGTCGATCGTCCGCCTCGCCGCGTCCGGTGCGTTGCCCAACGCCACGATACGGCCATCGCGAACGCCGACGTCGCCCCGGTAGCGGGCCTTACCGGAGCCATCGACGATGGTGCCGCCGGTAATCTTCAAATCGTAACTCATGTTTGCGGATCTCCCCTGAACAGGGCTAACCGGGCATTCCACTCTCTTCGAGTGGAGCGGAGCGCCCTATCGCTGTGAATCCAGAGCGGTGGTTGGAGCCAACCGAATGTGTCCATCCAGTCGACCGCTGCTCTAGACGGTCAGGCCGTACAGTTCTGCCACATTGTCGTGCAGAACGCGGCTGCGTTCCCAATCGGTCATGTCGGCGGTGTGCATAGCCAGCAGTTCCTTGCTGTGCGGCCAGGTTGCGTCGCTATGCGGGAAATCGTTCGCCCACATGAGGCGGTTGATGTTCAGATGCTCGCGCAGCTTGAAGGCGCTCCAGTCATCCTGGAACGTCATATAGACGTTTTCGTCGAAATACTCGCTCGGCATCTTTTCCAGCTCTGCGCAGGTCAGCCAGAAGCGATGACGCAGATAGGCATGGTCCATCCGGTATTTGTAGTGGACCGCCCAGCCGGCGTCGGCCTCGACGCAAATCAGCTTCAGCTTCGGATGGCGCTGGAAGACGCCGCCGAAGATAAAGGTGCCGATAATGTCCTGGTTGCCGCGGATGATAGACAGGAACGAATTGATCTTCGGCCCGCGATAAGTCCGCATATTGTCCCGCTTCGACGTCAGAATGTGGAAGCAGATCGGCATGTTCATGTCGACCACCGCCTCATAGAAAGCGTCGTAATCGGGGTGATGATAGTCTTCGTAGCCCGGCTCGCCCGGCAGCATGACGCCCCGGAAGCCCATTTCCTTGGCCTTGCGCACCTCCTCGATGCCTTCGTCCGGGGAGTTGATGACCACCTGCGCCATGCCGTAGAGCCGGCCGGGCAGGCCGCCGCAGAACCCTTGCAGCCAGCGGTTGTAGGCGTCGAAGCAGGCCTTCTTGTAGGCCATGTCCTGATGGTTGCAGATCACCATGCCGACCGACGGATAGATGATCTCGGCGCCGACACCGTCCACGTCCTGGTCCGCGCCGCGGTATTTGGGATCCCAGCCGCCGCGGTGCAGTTCCTCGAACTTGGCGCCGCGTGTGCTGAGGTCCTTCGGATCCTTGCCGGCCGCGGCGACCAGGCTCATCGGGATCGGGGCCGACATGCCGTCGATCACATAGATCTCGCCGCGGTTCGGGTCGTTGATGACGTGCGG
Organism: Alphaproteobacteria bacterium; assembly: GCA_029978325.1. Lineage (GTDB taxonomy): Bacteria > Pseudomonadota > Alphaproteobacteria > Bin95 > Bin95 > JACKII01. The sequence goes on from JAPOJR010000060.1 coordinate 8,115, forward strand.
TGCCCGGTCACGGAACTTCGGGTCGATGAAATCGAGATACAGATTCGGTGGCTCGGTGACGTGCGAGTCCGCGGAAATCGGCTTGAATGCCATCTTGGTGTTCCTCCTCAGTGTCAGTAACCTAACAAATGTTAGGTAGACTGTTTTCTGCTTTCCAGACTGAGTCAAGACATTTTTCGCCGGCTGAACCGGCACCCGTTTCGACAGGATCGTCAGGCCTGACCATACGAAGCCACGGCGCGTTCCGCGTTCGGTCCGCCGGGCGTGGACTTTGATGGGGCCTGCTTACCCGGCCCTCCAACGGAGCGACCGGGAGCGGTGCCGCCGTCCGAAAGCAGGTTCAAAGAACCGCCTTCCCGGTAAGCGCCTAACCTGAGGTCATACCCGAGCCAAACCGAACAAGCCCGACACGGCCGATTGCATGGTCACATCTAGCGGTTCGATACCAACGGAGGGTTCCCCTCCATTGGTTGTATCGAACCACCAACATATTGATTGAGTGGGTGGATTGACGAAACGCTTGCGGAGGCAAGCGTTTCGATCAGACCACTATGCGCTCAGCCGCACCGGCACGTTGCGCGGTCCGCGCACCTGGCCGCCGGCCCAGGTCACCCCCTCCTCGCCGGCCAGCGAGAAGTCGGGGAAGCGCTCGAACCAGAGCCGCAGCCCCACCAGCAACTCCATCCGCGCCAGGTTGGAGCCGGCGCAGCGGTGGATGCCGGTGCCGAAGGCGATGTGGCGGTTCTGCTGGCGGTCGATCACGAACTCGTCCGGCCGCTCGAAGACCTCCGGGTCGCGGTTGGCGGCCGGGAAAGTCATCAGCAGCTTGTCGCCGGGCTTCATCTCGGCGCCGTGCATGCAGACTTCTGCCGTCACCTTGCGCGCCATGGTGACCGGCGAGTAATAGCGCAGCACTTCTTCGACCGCGACCGGCAGCAAGTCCGGCTCGGCCACCAGCCGTTTGCGGTCCTCCGGATGGGTGGCGAAGTGATAGAGCGCCGAGCCGATCGAGCTCCAGGTGGTGTCGATGCCGGCGACCAGCAGCAGGTTGCAGATGCCCGCCACCGTGTGGTCGGAAAGCCGGCGGCCCTCCACCTCCGCATCCAGCAGCAGCGAGATCACGTCATGGCCGGGGTTCTGCTTGCGGTGTTCGATCTGATCGAAGAAGAACGTGCGGATCTTGGTGCGAGCCGCCCGCCGCAACTCCGGGTCGGTCTGGCCCAGCTCCAGCAATTCTTGCGTCCACTGGGTGAATTCGGCCGCCCGGCCCATGTCGATGCCCAGGATATAGGCGATCACCCGCGGCGGGATCTGCTGGGCATACTCGACCGCAGCATCGGCCGTGTCGCGGTCTTTCAACTCGTCCAGCAGGCCGCGGCAGATTTCCTCCGTCATCGCCGCATAGCCGGCGACGGCGCGCGGCGAAAAGAACGGCAGAATCAGCCGCTTATAGGGCGAATGCTCCGGCGGGTCGGAGGTGATCGGCGGGCTCTCGGTGCCGTAGGCCTTCAGCTCAGCAATCAGTTCCTCGCGCAGCACCGGGTCCGGCGGGATCACGGAGATGGCCCGCGACGACAAGGTCGGCACCATGTTCGCCATCTCCTGGATATCCGCATAGCGCGTCGGCATCCACGAACCGCCCCAGCGGGTGGTGTGCGCCACCGGGCATTTTTGGCGCAATTCCGCCCAGATCGGCGCCGGATTGCGGGTGTAGCCCTCGTCCATTACGTCGTAATCGGTGGCCCAGTCGTGGACCGGGCAGCCGTTCTCGTTCTTGCTCGTATCGGTCATGATGCTAGTCCTCTGTCCTCTTCGGTGCCCTAGTCTTCGATCTCGGATATGGCGAATTCCGGGCAATTGTCGATGCACAACTGGGCCTTTTCTTCCATTCCCGCCGGAACGCGGCCGTCGTTCAGGGCGGTGGCGAGGCCGAACTCGTCGACCTCGAACAATTCCGGCGCAAGCGAAAAGCACCGGTTGTGACCCTGGCAGAGATTGGGGTTGACGCGTATTCGCATGAGGCTCCTCGTTTGTGGTGGTGGTTTCATTGGACTCGCTGTCGCGTCGCCTAGTGGATTGTTTCCAACGTTTGCAACCCTCGACTTCTGGCGGCAATGATCCTGTCCGGACCGGCGGCCCAGATGAAGCGTTTGGCTTCGATCCGGTTGAGGAAACGGAGAAACTCTTGGTGGCGGTGATGCTGCCTGTTCTGCGCCGTCACAGTTCCATCTAGGACGTTGAGCGCCGCGAAGAACGTGGTGGTTCCGTTCCGCTTATCGTCGTGGGTCATGGTTGCGCCCCGCCCTTGCTTGAGCGGCAGCCCGGGCTGGGTCCTGTCAAGCGCCTGGACTTGCGACTTCTCACCGAGTGAGAGCACCGCAGTGTGGGCGGGGGCGAGACGTAGAGGCCGACGATGGCGGTGAGTTTCTTAACGAAAGCCGGTTCGTTCGACGGTTTGAATTGCCGCCAGACGTGTTTCTGCGGCGACCTCGGGTCGGACACGATCGCCTCAAGCTGGCGGCGATCTTCTGGAGACACTGTGATCGATATTGCACTGCGCATCACGCAGACTCCCACCACCGAATGCCGACGGGAATCGCCAAAATCGGACGCATCTGTTTCGACCGTTCCTCTAGGGCGTCGCGTGAACGGGAAGCAGGCAGGAATGGATCGAGGCCGGGCCGTCCGCTTTGCCGGCCAGGGTCTCTATTGCCAGCGCCGCTTCCTCCAGCTTGAAATTGTGCGTGTGCATCAGTTCCAGCGGCGTGTTCCGCGCCTCGATCAGCTTGATCGCGCTCCGGTAGCCGGTAGAAGTGACGCCGATGGCACCCTTCATCGTGATCTCCTTCATAATAAGCTTGTCGGACACGAAATTCGGCAGCGGCCGGTAACCTTTAACACCCGCCAGCACCACCGTGCCACCGAAGCGGACATAGTCGATGGCCTCCACAGGCGGTTCCACCGCATAGGGGGTCACGTCCAACACGATGTCGGCGCCATTGCCGCCGGTGATCTCCTTGATCCGTTGTTTGGCGTTCTCGTTGGTTACGTCGATGGTATGAGTGGCGCCGAACTTGCGGGCCAGTTCCAGCTTCGCCGCGTCGCGCTCCAGACCAGTGACGATGATGTCGCCCGCGCCCGCCTGGCGGGCGGCTAGGACGCTGGCCAAACCGCGCTGGCCGGGGCCGAGCACGACCAGGGTGTCGCCTACCTGCAGTTTCGGCACCTCCACCGCCCACCGGTAGCCGGCGCCAAGCGGATTGAACATCACTGCGATTTCAGGCGGCAGGCTCTTGTCGATCTTGTGGACGAAGGTGTTCGGGTGCAGATACATGTGCTGGGCATAGGCGCCCCATAGCCCCGGACTGTCGTCAAGCGGGATATAGGAGTAAATTCGCCGGTTCTTGCAAAGATGGTAGAAACCCATCCGGCAGGGAATGCAGAACCGGCAGGAGAGCATGGTCTCCACCACGACCCGGTCGCCCACGTCCACTCCCCAGCGCCTGGCAGCGTTGTCGCCGATCTTGGCGATGATGCCCAGCGGTTCGTGCCCCGGAATGACCGGCATGGGGGTGCGCAACTGCCCTTCGTACTGTTCGTAGTCGCTGCCGCAGATGCCGCAGGCCTCGACTTGCAGGAGGGCGGAGTCCGCATCGATATCGGGCAGCGGAATGTCCCGGGGCTCGATCTGGCGGACCCCTGTCTGCACCATCGCCATCGTCTTTTTCGGCAGCATTTCCTATCCCTTGCCGGTTTTTGTAGGTGGGTTTGCTATTGCGTTGCCCGGCAATCTATCTAATGTTAGATAGAATGACAATTGCGATAGCGTCGGCTCCTCTGGAAAGAGGCTGTGCGGCGTGCCGCACAACAAACGTTGGTGAGGAACATCCCGAATGGCAACGCTGACACCCAGAGTGCCGATGCTTGACGAGGCCGAGGCGCGCCGCCTCGGCAAAGAGCACGGGGTGCCATCGTCGATGGCGCCCCTCAATGTGTTCAGGATCATGCTTAACCATCCGGTGATGGCGGGATCGGTCAGCGGCTTGCTCGCGAATCTGCTTTATCGGGCAAACAAGCTCGACGGGACGCTGCGCGAGCTCATCATCATGCGGATCGGCTGGCGGACTGGTGCGGTGTACGAATGGACCCAGCATTGGCGGGTCTGCATGAACATGAACATCGCCCCGGACCTGGTCCTGGCCGTCCGCGACTGGCGCAACGCTGCCGGCCTGACCGATGGGCAGCGAGCGGTGCTGGCCGCTACCGACGAAACGCTGGACGAGGGCCGGATCTCCGATGCCACCTGGGCGGAATGCTGCAAGCATCTGGCGACCCAGGAAGAGCGCATCGAGATGGTGCTGGCCATCAGCAACTGGCGCACGTTCTCCGAACTGCTGCAAAGCCTGAAAATTCCGTTGGAGGAGGGCATCGAGCCCTGGCTGCCGGACGGCGAAAAGCCACCGGCCGCGGAATAAGGCACTCTCAAGACTGGCAAGACTAAAAGGACTGGCGAAATGGATCTGGAATATTCCGACCGCCACAAAGCACTCCAACAGGAGCTGCGAGAGTTCGCGGCCAAGGAAGGGCACCGCTCGCCCAAATCCGGCGGCGGCCGCAAGCGTCCCGACCGGAAGACATTGGACTGGCAGGCCCTGCTGCTCGAACGCGGATATTTTGCCCGCACAATCCCTAAAGAGTACGGCGGCTATGGCGCCGAGCCGGATGTGGTGGAGGCGGCGATCATCGCCGACGAGTTCAACAAAGCGGGGCTCTATCCCGGCATCATGAACCAGGGCATCAGCATGCTGGTGCCGACACTGCTTGAGGTCGGCCGCGAGGACCAGAAAAAGCAGTGGGTTGAGACAACCATTCGCGGCGAGACGATTTGGTGCCAGGGCTATTCGGAGCCGGGCTCCGGCAGCGACTTGGCTGCGGCCCGCACCAGGGCCGATCTGGATGGCGACCATTTCGTGGTCAACGGCCAGAAGATCTGGACCTCCTCGGCTCACTATGCCGACATGATGTTTCTGCTCTGCCGGACCGAGCCCGACAAGCCGAAGCACGAGGGGCTCTCTTATCTGCTGCTGTCGATGAAGACGCCCGGGATCGAGGTGCGCCCGCTGACCACGATGACCGGCCGGGCCGAGTTCAACGAGACCTTCTTCACCAACGTGCGCGTGCCGGCCAGCCAGATCGTCATGGGCCGGGGCGAGGGCTGGCGGGTTGCCAATGTTACCCTGAAGTATGAGCGAATGCTGCTCGGCGACCCCAACAAGCTTCTGTATCGGTTGAGCAGAATTCGCGACTTGATGGAGCGCACGGCGGTGGACGGCGTCCGGATGCTGGACCTGCCGGAATACCGCGAGCGGCTGCTGAAACTGCAAGGCGAGGCGCTGGCCTGGAAGTATCATGGCATGCGCCTGCTGACCGACATGGCGAACGACGTCGATTCCGGCGTGCGCCGCCTGATCGTCAAGTATGTGGGCACAATGATGGGCCACCGCCTGTCGTCGCTGGCCGTGGATGTGCTGGGCGCCGCCGGCCTGTCCTACGACCCTCAAGGCGAGGATAAGGACGATGACGAGGCCACGACCTGGCATATCGATTACATGTACGACATTGGCCTGATTATCGGCGGCGGCACCTCCCAAATCCAGAAGAACATCATCGGCGAGCGCGGCCTTGGCCTGCCGCGGGAACCGAAAACTCAAGCGGCGGCGAGGTAGGGTCATGCGCTTCGGACTTTCCGACGAACAGAAGATGCTGGACGAATCCGTCCGCGGCTTTCTCAGCCGCGCCCTGCCGCTGGACGAGGTCCGGCGCCTGGCGGCGGCGGGCAGTGGCTATGACGCGGCGCTTGCGAACGGCCTGACAGAACAAGGCGTCACCGGCATTATCGTGCTGGAGGAGTATGGCGGCGTCGGGCTCGGCATGGTGGAGGCGGTGGTGGTGGCCGAAGCGCTCGGCTATGCCGCCGCGCCGTTCGGCTTCGCCGGGGCTTGCGTGATGGCGCCGCTCGCCATCGCGAAGGCCGGCGACGACGGTGCCCGCTCCGAACTGCTGGGCGGCATCGCCGCGGGCGAGCGCCGCGTGGCGGTGGACTTCTCGGCGCTGGCCGGCACCACCGGCGCCGCAGAACTGACGCTGGACGGCGACAGACTGTCCGGCACGGTCCAGAACCTGCTGGATCCGGGCGCGGCCACCGATCTGCTGGTGGCCCTCGCCGACGGCCGCATGGCGCTGGTCGAAGCCGATGCCGCCGGCGTCAAGTTCGGCTTGCGCAAAACGGTGGACCGGACCCGGCCGCTCGGCACGGCCAGCTTCGACGGGGCGACGGCGCGGCTTCTCGACGGCGGCCGCGACGTTGCGAAAGACGTGCTGCAGGCGGGCCGGCTGATCATTGCAGCCGACTCGCTCGGCGCGGGTCAGCGCATGATCGACCAGGCGGTCGCCTATGCCAACGAGCGTGAGCAGTTCGGGCGGAAGATCGGCAGCTTCCAGGCGGTGAAGCACACGTGCTCCGAACTGGTGGGCATGCTGGAGCCCTGCCGCTCGCTGATCTGGTATGCCGGCTATGCCCGCGAACATGGGATGGAGGACGCGCCGCTGACCATCCTGCATGCGAAATCGCATCTGGGTGAAATCACGCGCGAGGTCTCGCGCATGGCGACGGAGGTACATGGCGGCATGGGCTTTACCGACCTGCTCGGCCTGCACTTCTGGTTCAAGCGCATCACCTTCGACCGCCAGGTGCTGGGCGGGCCGGAGCGGTGCCGGAGCGAGGCCGCAACCCTGCAAGGCTGGGCCGCGGCATGAGGTCTGCCGCGGGCGGGTTTTGCGGCTCGGGCTGCACGTCCCGCAAACCCGCTCGCCTGCCGGAACAACATTTCTGACCAACGGAGGAAACCTTGCCGAATAGCTTGTTTGAGAAATGCGCGATCAGCGGCATCGGCGAAACCGCCTATGTCCGCGGCTCGGGCAAAAGCGAGACCGCGCTTCAGATGGAAGCATCGCTGAAGGCGATCGCCGATGCGGGCCTCAGCCCGAAAGACATCGACGGCGTCATCCCCTACGCCACGGGCTCCGCGGTCGCGGAGGACTTCATCACCAACTTCGGCATCGCCGACCTGCGCCTGTCCGCGACCACGCCGCTCGGCGGGGCCAGCTGCCTGGCCGCGGTGCAACTCGCGGTCGGCGCCATCGTCGCCGGTATTGCCAATCATGTGCTGATCCCCATCGGCCGTAACGGCTATTCCGGCGCCCGCATCGGCAGCCGCGTTCAGCAGCTGCCGCAATTCCGGACCGTCGGCGAGTACGAGATGCCGCTCGGCCAGATCGCACCGGCCCAACTCTATGCGCACATGGCCCGGCGTCACATGGAGATGTTCGGCACCAAGAGCGAGCACTTCGGCAAGATCGCGGTTACCTTCCGCGACCATGCGACGAAGAACGGCAACGCGTTGATGACCGAACCGATGACCTTGGAGCAGCACCAGACCGCACGGATGATTTCCGACCCGCTGCGCCTGTTCGACTGCTGCCTGGAAAGTGACGGCGGCGCAGCCGTCATTGTCAGCAGCAGCGAGCGCGCCCGGGACTTGAAATCGCAGCCAGTCTATATCATGGGCGTTGCGGAGGGCCACCCGGACTCGCCCAGCGCCATCACCCAGCGCCCGGACATTACCACGCTCGGCACTGCAAAGGCCGCGCCGCGCGCCTTCGGCATGGCCGGCGTTGACCGCAAGGATATCGACGTCGCGGAAATCTATGACTGCTTTACGTATATCGTGCTCTGCCAGCTGGAAGACATGGGCTTCTGCAAAAAGGGCGAAGGCGGCGACTTCGTGGCCAGCACCTCCTTCGGTCTCGACGGGCCGATGCCGGTCAATACCCATGGCGGTCTGCTCTCGCAAGCGCACATCATCGGTATGAACCATATCGTCGAACTGGTGAAGCAGCTGCGCGGCCAAGGCGGCAAGATGCAAGTCAAGGACGCGAAGATTGGTCTCGTTACCGGTTATGGCGATATGGGCGATGGCGGCGTTGCCATCATGCGGTCTTAGTCCACGAAGGAGTTGAGAACTATGGAAGTCGAACGCGTTCGCCCGTCGCCGAACGAGGACACCAAACCTTATTGGGACGGCCTGAAGGAAGGCCGCCTGCTGTTCCAGAAGTGCGGCCACTGCGGTGCGATCCGTCACTATCCGCGCCAAGTGTGCGACAAGTGCTTTTCCATGGACGTGGAGTGGATCGAATCCAGCGGCAAGGGCACGGTTCATACCTGGACAGTCTCCCAGCACGCCTTCCACCCGTCTTTCAAGGGCGACCTGCCGATGACGTTTGTCACCGTGGACATGGACGAAGGCGTGCGGGTTGCCGCCCGGCTGCGGGGCAAGGATGTCGAGCCCGCCATCGGCATGCCGGTGCGAGTCGCTTTCGAGCAACTGGATAATGACCTGACCGTGCCGGTGTTCTACCCGCAATAGACGCCGGAGTTGTGTCGGACGCTGCCTGCCGGCCCGCCAACCGCAGGCCGGCTTGCTCCGTTCGGCACAAATTGCATTTTTACCATCATGTTGCCGTCCGAATACTGACCACTTCCCCGCCCCGCATGTTGCCGGGCGGGTTTTTCGTCATAACAGGATGGTCTCGAGCTGCTCGCGTTGAATCACCCCTTGCCGTTCTAAGCCTGCCAAGATTGCCTCTGCTACTTCGGCCTAGTCGACTTCCGGTAGACATGGCGCAAACTGCACCGCCATCTCCAATTCTTTGATCATGATCGCATTTCACCGCATCCAGCCACCGCCACCAGATGACTGCGGCTGTTCCCGGCACCCAGCTGGATCAGCCGGCGCGAGGTCTTGTCCCATCGAGTGCTGTAGAAGCGCTTCCGCTATGCATTCCGAGGCGGGCTTGATCGCCGGCTTTCACGCGGCCGCGGACGGCAACGTTAGGGTGGTATCATCGCGCGACGAGGCGAAGGCAGTGTTGTGGAGTTGCTCAGTGTATCACTCTCAGAGTCCGTCCGGAAAGATCATGTTGGATTGCATAGCTTTCTTAGCATGAGGCGGATGGAGGATAGTTTGAGGAATGCGAGCGCCTTGCGGTTGAGGCATTCCCAGTCCTTGGCCAACCGTCGGCATCGCCCAAGCCAGGCGAAGGTTCGCTCGACCACCCAGCGGCGCGGCAGTACGACGAAGCCCCTTGCCTGGTCCGAGCGTTTGACGATCTCAACGTTCGCCTTTGCGACGACTCGCCTCAGGCCGGCCTGAAACTGCGGACCCTGATAGCCGCCGTCGGCGTAGAGTCTGGCGAGGAAGGGGAACATGCCGAACAGCGTGGCCATCACGAGCACGCCGCCATTGCGATCCTGGATGTCGGCGGCATGTACGATGGCGTGCATCAGCAGGCCCTCCGTGTCGACGAGGATGTGCCGTTTCTTGCCCGTGACCTTCTTGCCCGCGTCGTAGCCGTGCGGATCGTGAGCCCCCCTTTTTCCGCGCTCTTCACACTCTG
>JAPOJR010000061.1 GCA_029978325.1 Alphaproteobacteria bacterium
CCGCACAAATAAAGCGTTCAGACATGAACTCATCCAACCAGCACACTTAAGCACCAGCCAAACAGTTCAGTCCTTAGGTTTAAAAACAGGAAAACCCTGCTTTTAGAACACACGAACGGCTTTACTTGTGCACATGATCCATGCAATCGTAATCGCATAAAACATAAACACCGCCGCCCGCGTATCCCTTCCATACGCACAACTAATTGTTCAAGAGCAATACATCCAGGAAAACCTAAATGCTTGCGTTCATCTATCGGAGCGAAAATCGCATCTTCAGAAGAACAATAAAGCCGCCCAGAAGCGGCTCTTTTTTCAACCGCGGCGCGCTCGGCGTTCCGCGATGGAGGCGCCTTATAGGCCCTAGCCCATTTTGCTGTCAACAATGTTTTTTCGCGAAATCGAATTTTTTTCAGTCGCGCTTGGCGTCTCCGCGCGTCGCCTGCGTCAGGCCATCCATTCAGTCGCCAGATCGGTCATGGGCCTGCAGGTGGGCGCGGCAGGCATACCCTCCGCGTCCTGCGAGTATTCCATAAAAAGCTTTTGCGGCGGCTTCTTCACCACACTGTATGCGCTATACTGTTGACAAAGTGTAGTGTGGCTCGCTACCTCCCTATACAAAAGTCGAACAGATGAGTCTTGAAAGCAACGTTCCCCGGAGAACCGTCGAACTGACCATGTGAGGCAAGGTGCGCCGCAATCGCCACTTCAAACCTGCAAGAACACCCAAACTCTCAATCCGGCCGGCATTCGCGGATCCAGCCGCCGTTCCATCTGGCCAGGCCCGTCCCGGAACCAAGGGACGCCGGCTAGGGCCCAGGATCGGCGCGCTGACCCTGACGGCTGCAGCAGCCGTAGTCCTATGGTCTTTCGGGGAAGCGTCCCTGCCTGGCCTCGATTGGCCGCCGAACACCGACACTGACGCTATCGTAGACATTGCAGAGATCGCTACGCCGGAAGTGCTGGCGGACGGCCTGCGCCTGCCAGTGGATCCTAGCTTTGCGTTTGCGCCGACAGTGCAAGAGGTCGTGGTCGAGAACGGAGACACTCTCGCCGCTGTTCTGGGCAAGGTCGATATTTCCCGTCAGCAAGTACACGCAGCGATCGATGCGCTCCGCACCGTGTACGATCCACGACAGCTGCAGATTGGCCAGCAAATCGCTCTGACCCTGAAGCCGAACGATGCTGGACCGACGTTGGTCGGGTTAGAATTGTCGTCCAGTTTTGACCGCCATGCGGGCATCACATTGTACCCGGATGGCAACTACCGCTCGTTCGTTACGCCGAAGCAACTCTCGAAATCCCGCTTGTCCACCGGAGGCGTTATCTCCTCCAGCCTGTTCGGCGACGGCATCGAAGCCGGGATTCCCGCTTCGACTATGGCCGACTTTATCCGGTTGTTCAGTTTCGATATCGATTTCGAGCGTGACGTCCAGCCGAACGATAAGTTTGAAGTGGTGTACGAACGGTATCTGGATCGGGACGGTGAGGTTGTGCACACCGGCGAACTCCTTTACGCCGGCTTCACTGTCGGCGGCAAGGAACGCGGCTATTACCGCTATAGCGGTGGTGACGGTGACGACGCGTACTATGACCGCGACGGCAACGGCATTCGCAAAGCCTTGCTCAAAACGCCGGTAGACAACGCCAGGCGCTCGTCCGGGTTTGGGATGCGGCGGCATCCGGTGCTGGGTTACACAAAAATGCACATGGGCGTTGATTTCGCGGCAAGCACCGGCACGCCGATTCGCGCTGCCGGTGACGGCGTGATCAGTTTTGCCGGCCGCAAAGGCAGCTATGGCAACTATGTTTCGATCCGGCACAATGGCAATTACGCCACGGCGTATGCCCACATGAGCAAATTTGCCCGCGGCATTCGCGCCGGCAAGCGCGTGCAGCAAGGGCAGATTATCGGCTATGTCGGCACAACCGGACGGTCCACGGGTCCGCATCTGCATTACGAGGTTTTGCTGAATGGCAAGCACATCAATCCCAGCGCGCTTCGCCTACCCAGCGGTCGAAGCTTAAAGGGCGCTGAACTTCGGGCCTTCCAGCAACAGATTGCCGTTATCGACGCGCTGCGGCGCGACCAGGCCGCGGCAACGCAGGTTGCATCCCACGGCGAATAAAGGCTACCGCGCCGCCCGCGCTTTGCCACGCGGGCGGCATTGGCTTCAGGCCGGAGCATGATCCCGGGTCAGGCGGAGCCCTTCGCCCAAGGCATCGGTGCCGACCCGGACCCGGTCGCCATCATGGATCTCGCCGGCCAGAAGCTTTTCGGCCAACGGATTCTGAAGCGCCCGCTGGATCACCCGCTTCAATGGACGTGCGCCATAGGCAGGGTCATAACCGGCGGCAGCCAACCATTCCATGGCTGCAACATCCATTTCCAGCGTGATGTTGCGGTCGACCAGCAAGGCCTCCAGCCGCTTCAACTGGATTTTGACGATGTCGGCCATCTGGTCGCGGCGCAAGCGGTGGAACACCAGCATCTCGTCCAGGCGGTTCAGGAACTCCGGCCGGAAGGCGGCCCGCACGGCCTCCATCACCTGGCTTTCGAGCACATCCGGGTTGGCCCCTTCCGGAGCCGACGCCAGATATTCCGAGCCCAGGTTGGAGGTCAGCACGATCAGCGTGTTGCGGAAGTCCACGGTGCGGCCCTGACCGTCGGTCAGGCGACCGTCGTCCAGCACCTGTAACAGCACATTGAACACGTCCGGGTGCGCTTTCTCCACCTCGTCGAACAGGACGACCTGGTAGGGCCGGCGGCGAACGGCTTCGGTTAGTGCCCCGCCTTCCTCATAGCCGACATAGCCGGGCGGCGCGCCGATCAGGCGAGCGACGGAGTGCTTTTCCATGTATTCCGACATGTCAAGCCGGACCATCGCCGTCTCGTCATCGAACAGGAAGGCGGCCAGCGCCTTGGTCAACTCGGTCTTGCCGACGCCCGTCGGGCCCAAGAACAGGAACGAGCCGATGGGCCGGTTCGGGTCCTGCAGCCCGGCGCGGGCCCGGCGGACGGCCTGGGCGACCGCGGTCACCGCCGCATCCTGGCCAATGACGCGGGAATGCAGCACGTCTTCCATGCGCAGCAGCTTCTCGCGCTCGCCTTCCATCAGCTTATCAACAGGAACGCCGGTCCAGCGAGCGACCACCTGGGCAATATGCTCGTCGGTAACCGCCTCTTCGACCATGCGATTGCCGGCCACTTCGCCGGCCTTGGCCAACTGTTGTTCCAACTGCGGGATGACGCCGTACTGAATCTCGCCCGCCTTGGCATAGTTGCCCTGCCGCTGCGCCGCCTCCAGTTCCTGGCGCGCCTGGTCCAGTTGTTCCTTCAACTTGTTGGCGCTGGTCAGCGTCTCTTTTTCCGCCTGCCAGACCGCCGTCAGGTCGGCCGACTTTTTCTCCAGGTCCGACAGTTCGTCCTCGAGCTTGGCCAGCCGGTCTTTAGAGGCCGAGTCGGTCTCTTTCTCCAGTGCCGATTGCTCGATCTTCAGCTGGATGATGCGGCGGTCGAGTTCGTCGATCTCCTCCGGTTTCGAATCGATCTGCATCCGCAGCCTGCTGGCGGCCTCGTCGACCAGGTCGATGGCTTTGTCCGGCAGGAAGCGGTCGGCGATATAACGGTTCGATAACGTCGCAGCCGAGACGATCGCCGTATCCGAAATGCGGACGCCGTGGTGTAGCTCGTATTTTTCCTTCAGGCCGCGCAAAATCGAGACTGTGTCCTGCACCGTCGGTTCCGCGACGAACACCGGCTGGAAACGGCGAGCAAGTGCCGCGTCCTTCTCCACGTGCTTTTTGTATTCGTCGAGCGTGGTCGCGCCGATGCAGTGCAGTTCGCCGCGCGCCAGCGCCGGCTTCAGCATGTTGGAGGCATCCATGGCGCCGTCCGCCTTGCCCGCGCCGATCAGCGTGTGCATCTCGTCGATGAACAGGATGATCTCGCCCGCCGCGGCTTCGATGTCGGAGAGCACAGACTTCAGCCGCTCCTCGAACTCGCCACGGTATTTCGCACCGGCAACCATGGCGCCGAGGTCGAGCGCCATCAGCCGCTTGTTCTTCAGCCCTTCCGGCACATCGCCATTGACGATGCGCTGGGCGAGCCCCTCGGCGATGGCGGTCTTGCCGACACCGGGCTCGCCGATCAGGACGGGATTGTTCTTGGTCCGGCGCGAGAGCACCTGGATCGTGCGCCGGATTTCCTCGTCGCGGCCGATGACCGGGTCGATCTTGCCTTCACGCGCCGCCTCGGTCAGGTCGCGGGCGTATTTGTTGAGGGCGTCATAGCCCTCCTCCGCCCCGGCGCTGGAGGCAGTACGGCCCTTGCGCAGGTCGTTGATCGCCTGGTTCAGCGCCTGCGGGTTGACGCCGCCTTCGGTCAGCGCCTTTGCCGAGGGCGAACCGCTGGCCATGCTCAGCGCCTGCAACAGCCGCTCGACCGTCACAAAGTCATCGCCGGCTTTCTTGGCGATCTGCTCAGCACTTTCGAACAGGCGGGCGGCCTCGGGCGTCAGATGGACCTGCCCGGCCCCCTGCCCCTCCACGACCGGCAGCTTGCCCAGCGCCAGTTCGGCCGCCTGGAACACGCGCTGCGGATCTCCACCAGCCGACTGGATCAGCTTGGCGGCGAGGCCCTGGTCGTCTTCCAACAGCGCGTAGAGAATGTGTTCCGGCGTGAAGCGCTGGTGCCCTCGGCGTAATGCAAGCGTCTGGGCTTCCTGCAACAGGCTTTTGGCCCGGTCGGTGTATTTTTCGGGATTCATAGCGTTAGGGTTCCCCTGCGGTAGGCGGAATGAGACAAGAGCCAGCCCTTCTTCGGAAGCAACCGGCTATGGTCCATATTTGGTGTTGCAATTAGGGCACACAAGGGGCCATGGCCCCAATCCGGCAGCGATTGCCACCGTCCAACTGCCGACCCATCCGCACTGGGGAAATGCCGCGGCCCGGCTATTTGGCGGTAAAACCGCCGTCGACGAATAAGGTCTGCCCGGTCACATAACCGCCAGCGTTGCTCGCCAAAAAGATGGCTGCGCCATGCAGGTCTTCAAGGTTGCCGTTCCGGCCGATCATCGTGCTTTCCGCCAACCGCTGCCAACGGGCGGTATCCGCCACCACCGGCGCAGTAAGCTCGGTCTCGAAGTAGCCGGGACAAATGGCGTTGACCGTTACGCCCCAAGGTGAGAAATCCAGCGCCATTTGCCGGGTCAGGCCCCAGATGGCGGTCTTGGCGGTGCCATAAACCGTCGCCGAAGGCAGCGCGCGTTCTGTCGAAAGCGAGCCGATATTGATGATGCGGCCCCAACCCTTATCCCGCATGGCGCCGACGAAGCGCTGGGTAAAGAACAGCGGCGCGGCCAGCTGAACGGCCATGACCTCGTCCCAGTCCTCCGCCCGCACCTCATGCGCCGGCGCACGGATATTGATGCCGGCCGCGTTGATCACAATGTCCGGCGGCCCAAAAAAGCCAGAGGCTTTCGCGGCGATAGCATCCAGCGTGTCGCGCTTGGCGACATCGCCGACGACATATGCGCCGCCTATGGGGGCGGCAACCTGGCGCAAGCGGTCTTCGCGCCGGGCGACGCAAACCACCTGCGCGCCGCAGGAATGCAGCGCACCCGCAAGCGACGCGCCGATGCCCGAGCTGGCGCCGTTTACGACGGCAACGTGGCCGGTCAGGTCGAATAGTTTCAATCCGGCAGGAAGGGACATTGGCATCGACTCGCTATGGCTACAGTACGGTCGGCTTTCGCGTCCGACTGCGATAGCCTGCTGCATGAGAGGGCCGCTGGCAAGCCGGCCTGTGCAGCCCAGCGCCACCCTGCCCACTAGCCCTGGCCGCGCGGGCGCGCTATGGAATGGCGCTCACAACCTGTCAGACGACGATAGCCTGAAAGCGCCGCCATGCGCACCGCCACACTCCAGCGCCACACCAATGAAACCAAGATCGACGTTAGCGTCAATCTGGATGGCACCGGTCGCTATGACATGAAAACCGGGATCGGTTTTCTGGACCATATGCTCGACCAACTGGCGCGCCACAGTCTTTGCGACATGACCGTGCGTTGCGATGGGGACTTGCATATCGACGACCATCACTCGACCGAGGATGTCGGCATCGCTATCGGCATGGCGGTCAAACAGGCCTTGGGCGACAAGCGCGGCGTCACCCGCTACGGCGCCTGCCTGCTGCCAATGGACGAAACGCTAAGCCGCGTGGTAATCGACTTCTCCGGCCGGCCGTTCCTGGTTTGGCGCACGGATTTCCCGACCCATAAAATCGGTACGTTCGATACCGAACTGGTCCGCGAATGGTTTCAGGGCTTCGCCAGCGCCAGCGGCGCAACCCTGCACGCCGAGACGTTCTATGGGGCGAATAGCCACCACATCGCAGAATCCCTGTTCAAAGGATTGGCGCGGGCCATGCGGCAGGCGGTGGAGATCGACCCGCGGCAGGCCAATGCCATCCCCTCGACCAAAGGCACACTGGGCGGCGGGGACGCAAACGGCTGATGCGTAGCTACTCGGTGCAGATACCGCCAGGCGGCAAGACCGAAGACGCCGTCGTGCTGCCGGACGGCTTCTGCTGGTGGGCGGTCTTGTTTGGGCCGCTCTGGTTTTGGTGGCATCGCCTTTGGATTGGTGGGATTGGACTCGCGGTCCTGCAAGGTGTGCTGACAGGCTCGCTGGAACATCTTGGCTTTGGCCCGGTTCAGGTTGCCGTCGCATCTGGCGGCGTGGCGATTCTGGTTGGCTTCTCGGCCCGGGACTGGTGGCGTTGGCGCCTGTCTGACAAGGGCTACCGCTTCGCCGACGTGGTGATCGCCACGTCACAGCGTGAAGCGGAATGGCGATGGTTCTCTCGAATTCGTCCGGCAGAGGGAGCCGTAGCATGAGGGTTGTCATCGTCGATTGCGGCAGCGGCAATCTGAGGTCGGTCACCCGCGCGCTGGAGTATGCAGCGAACGCAACCGGATTGCCGGCGGCGATCCAGGTCACCCGCTCGCCGGACGAGGTATTTCATGCCGACCGGATTGTGTTGCCCGGTCAAGGCGCATTTGCCAGTTGTCTGTCGGGATTGCAAAATATCGACGGATTGCGCGAAGCGCTGCAGGCTGCGGTTCTAGTCCATGGGACGCCATTCTTCGGAATTTGCGTCGGCATGCAACTGATGGCCGATATCGGAGAAGAACACGGCGACCATCCTGGCTTTGGATGGATTCCAGGCCGAGTCTCGCCGCTTCGCCCCAGCGATCCGACGCTGAAGATTCCGCATATGGGATGGAATTCTTTGACCATTCATGCTCAGGCACACCCAATCCTGGCGGATCTTCCCGACCAGCCCCATGTGTACTTTGTCCATTCCTTTCAGCTGCATCCCGTCAATCGGTCGGATTGCCTGGCCAGCGCAGAATACGGTGGTCCGGTGACCGCTGTGGTTGGTCGCGACAACCTGTTCGGCACGCAGTTTCACCCGGAAAAAAGTCAGGCCGTCGGGCTAAGCATGTTGCAATCCTTCTTGCGCTGGGAGCCATAACGCCAATGTCGATCGATCCTCAAGTCCCCGGCATCCGGACCAATATCGACCGCGTCGAGCGGCTCGACAGCGCCGACATGCACGACCTTTGCGACGCAACCGACATGGCGATCCTGGATGGCGGCGGCTTCGGCTGGCTGGAACCGCCACCGCGGGAAACGCTGGAAGCCTTCTGGCGGGGCGTGCTGGCCGTGCCGGAGCGGGAACTGTTCGTGGTTCGGCTGGGCGGTACGATCTGCGGGTCCGGTCAACTGATCCTTCCCTCGCGCAACGACGAATCGCAACGCCACGCAGCCCAATTGAAAAGCGCCTTCATTGCCCCTTGGGCACGCGGCCACGGCCTGGCGCGGGACCTGACGCTGGCGCTGGAAGCGCGGGCGCGGACGCTCAAATTCACCATCCTGAACCTGGACGTGCGCGCAACCCAGCAGGCAGCCATCCGGATGTACGACACGCTGGGCTATATCCGCTGGGGTACTCACCCGGCATATGCCTTCGTCAAGGGTGAGATGATCGAAGGCCATTTTTATTCCAAGAACCTGAAACAGACAGATCTGCCGAAACGCTGATGATACTTTTTCCTGCAATCGACCTGAAAGACGGCCAGTGCGTCCGCCTGCTCTATGGCGATATGGACCGGGCCACCGTGTTCAACGACGATCCCGCAGCGCAGGCGGCCGAGTTTGTCCGGCAGGGCTTCGAATGGTTGCACCTGGTGGACCTGAATGGCGCCATTGAAGGCGAACCGGTGAACGGCAAGGCGGTCGAGGCGATCTTGGCGGGGCTACCGATCCCCGTACAACTGGGCGGCGGCATCCGTGACCGCCAAACCATCGCCTACTGGCTGGAGCGCGGCGTCCGCCGGGTCATTCTCGGCACCGCAGCCCTGGAAGACCCGGGCTTGGTTCGCAATGCCTGCAAGGAATGGCCCGGCCGGATCGTCGTATCCATCGATGCCCGCGACGGCATGGTCGCCAGCCGCGGCTGGCTGCAAAACACAGAGGTCCGCGCCATGGACCTGGCTTTGGCAATGGAGGATGCCGGCGTCGCCGCCATTGTGTTTACCGATATCGACCGCGACGGCGCGCTGACCGGCGTCAACCTGGACGCGACCGTCGATCTGGCCTGGGCGCTGCAAACCCCGGTGATCGCTTCCGGCGGGTTGGCCTCGCTGGCCGACCTGAAGGCGTTGCTGGCCGAGGAAGAGGCGGGGATCGAGGGCGCGATCAGTGGCCGGGCGCTGTATGACGGCCGGCTGGACGCTCGCGAGGCGCTGGCGCTGCTTCGTGCCGCCCGGATTGGCTAAGGTCTTACGACAATGCTGAAAGTCCGCATTATCCCCTGCCTGGACGTGCACGCCGGCCGCGTCGTCAAGGGCGTCAACTTCGTCGACCTGGTGGACGCTGGCGACCCAGTTGAACAGGCGCGCGTCTATGACGCCGCCGGCGCCGATGAGTTGACCTTCCTGGACATCACCGCCAGCCACGAGAACCGCGAAACCATCTATGACGTGGTCCGCGGCACGGCCGATTGCTGCTTTATGCCAGTGACGGTTGGTGGCGGCGTGCGCACGGTCGACGATATCCGCCGCCTGCTGCTGGCCGGCGCGGACAAGGTTTCAATCAACTCGGCGGCGGTATCCCGGCCGGAATTCGTTGCCGAAGCGGCAACCGCTTATGGCTCGCAATGCATCGTCGTCGCCATCGACGCCAAGGCCGACGGCGCCGGCAAGTGGCAGGTCTTTACCCATGGCGGCCGCAACGGCACCGGCATCGATGCGGTGGAATGGGCGAAACGCATGGCTGCCAGCGGCGCGGGCGAAATTCTGTTGACCAGCATGGACCGCGACGGCACCAAATCCGGCTTTGACCTGGGCCTGACCAAGGCTGTGAGCGACGCGGTGCCGATCCCGGTCATCGCATCCGGCGGCGTCGGCACGCTCGACCATATGGTCGATGGTGTGCACGCGGGCGCCAGCGCATTGCTTGCCGCCTCGATATTCCATTTCGGCACTTTTACGATCGGCCAGACCAAGGCACACCTTGCAGCCGCCGGCATTCCGGTGCGCCCCACCCATTTGGAGACCGCGTAATGGCCAAGAACGAACCCCTTGACGGACGAACGCTCGACAAGCTGTTTGCCGTGATCGAGAGCCGGCGCGGCGCAGACCCGTCCTCGTCCTATACCGCAAAGCTGTTCGAACGCGGTACGGCGAAGATCGCCCAGAAAGTTGGCGAGGAGGCGGTCGAAACCGTCATCGAGGGCATGCGCGGCGACAAGGGCTTGCTGGTCGCGGAAAGTGCGGACCTGTTGTACCATCTCTGCGTGCTCTGGGCCGATCAGGGCGTCAAGCCTGACGCTGTCTGGGCCGAACTGGCAACCCGCGCCAAGAAATAGTAGACCCGATCCGTCGAAAGGGAATCCGGCTATGGCCTATGACACCCAGAACATTTTCGCCAAAATCCTGCGCGGCGAGATTCCCTGCACCAAGGTGCTGGAAACCGCCCACACCCTGGCATTCCGCGATATTAACCCAGCCCGGCCCGTGCACGTATTGGTGATCCCAAAAGGCCCATACGTCACCTGGAGCGACTTTGCCACGCAAGCGTCGCCGGCAGAGCAGGCCGATTTTGTCCGCGCCATCGGCGAAGTCACCCGCCTGGAAGGCATAGCGGAATCCGGCTATCGCCTGATTCAGAACAATGGCGATCATGGCCACCAGGAAGTGCCGCACATGCATGTCCATGTGGTGGGCGGCGCATCCGCCGGCCCGATGCTGCGACGGATGGAGGGTTGACGCGATGACCGCCGGTGCCTGGGCAAATGCGACGCCGGAAGACCGCGCCGCAATCAAGGCTTGGTTCGACGCCTGGGGCGCACACGTTGCGGCCAAGGAGTTTACCCCGGCGCGGGCGCTGTTTGCGTCGGAAGCTATCGGTTTCGGCACCTGGATGGACTATGTCGAGGGATTGGATGCGCTGGAGTCCCGGCAATGGCGCAGCGTCTGGCCGACCATCGCTGACTTTCATCACCGCACCGACGATGCGCTGCAGGTTACAGTCTCGCCCGACCGCCTGCAGGCAGTTGGGCTGGTGCTGTGGACGTCCACTGGATTTGACAAAAACGGCGTAAAATTCCAGCGGCCCGGCCGGACAACCGGTATTTTCACCCGCGCAACAATCGGTGAGCCCTGGCTTTGCGTGCACACCCATGTCTCGCTGGCCCGGGGCGTGCCGCAGCAGAGTTTTGGCCCGCCGCAAGCCTAGTTGCTTGACCTTGCGGCCAGCCGCCCCACATCCTGCCTGAATGACCGCAACAGAAAATTTCCCCTATGTCTGATTCACAAGGCGTCATCCTGCACGGCACGACGATTCTAGCTGTCCGCAAAGGCGGCAAAGTCGTCATCGCCGGCGACGGCCAAGTCTCGCTCGGCAATACTGTGCTCAAAGGCACCGCGCGCAAGGTGCGCCGCATCGGCAAGGATGGTCTCGTCATCGCCGGGTTTGCCGGCGCTACCGCCGATGCCTTTACGCTGTTCGAGCGGCTGGAGGCCAAGTTGGAGCAATACCCGCGCCAATTGACCCGCGCCTGCGTCGAACTTGCGAAGGATTGGCGGACCGACCGCTACCTGCGCCGGTTGGAAGCGATGATGGCGGTCGCCGATGCCCGGGTCTCTTTGGTGCTGACCGGCACCGGCGACGTGCTGGAGCCGGACGACGGCCTGATCGGCATCGGTTCCGGCGGCGCCTATGCACTGTCGGCGGCGCGCGCGCTGCTGCCGCTGGATGGCCAGGACGCGGAAACCATTGCCCGGCGCAGCTTGCAGATCGCCGGCGAAATCTGCATCTACACCAATGATCAAATTACCGTTGAAAGCCTGGACGCGGCCCCATGACAACACTGAGCACGACTTCCTTCAGTCCGCGCGAAATCGTCTCGGAGCTGGACCGCTATATTGTCGGCCAGGGTGAGGCCAAGCGCGCCGTCGCCATCGCCTTGCGCAACCGGTGGCGCCGGCAAAAGCTGGAAGGCCAGATGCGGGACGAGGTGCTGCCGAAAAACATCCTCATGATCGGCCCGACCGGCGTCGGCAAGACCGAGATCGCGCGGCGACTGGCCAAGCTAGCACAAGCGCCGTTCATCAAGCTGGAGGCGACCAAGTTCACCGAGGTCGGCTATGTCGGCCGCGATGTTGAAAGCATCGTTCGCGATCTGGTCGAAAATGCGATCCACATGACCCGCGAGCGCATGCGCGAAGAGGTCAAGGCCCGGGCAGAACTGGCAGCCGAAGAACGCGTGTTGAAGGCGCTGGTCGGGGAACATGCCAGCAAGGACACCCGCGCCAAATTCCGCCAGATGCTGCGGGCCGGTGACTTGGCCGACCGGGAAATCGAGCTGGAAGTGCAGGATGCCGGCGGGATGCAGTTGCCGACCATGGACATCCCCGGCATGCCCGGCGCGCAGATGGGCATGATCAACCTGAACGACATGTTCGGCAAAGCCTTCGGCGGGCGCACCAAGACCCAGAAAATGACGGTCGCAGACAGCTATGACGTACTGGTCGCCGAGGAAAGCGACAAGCTGCTGGACGACGACAAAGTGGTGCGCACCGCCATCGAGGCCGTAGAAAACAACGGCATCGTCTTCCTGGACGAGATCGACAAGATCTGCGCCCGGTCCGAACGGGTGGGCGGCGACGTCAGCCGCGAGGGCGTGCAACGCGATCTGTTGCCGTTGATCGAGGGCACGACGGTCGGCACCAAGCATGGCGCGGTCAAAACCGACCATATCCTGTTCATCGCCTCCGGCGCATTCCACCTGGCCAAGCCATCGGACCTGTTGCCAGAATTGCAAGGCCGACTGCCAATCCGGGTCGAATTGTCGGCGCTCAGCCGCGAGGACCTGGTTCGCATTCTGAACGAGCCCGAATCGTCGCTGATCAAGCAGTACGTCGCGCTGATGCAAACCGAAGAAGTCCGGTTGGTGTTCCAGGACAGTGCCATCGAGGAAATCGCGACCCTGGCGGCGGAGATCAACTCAACCGTTGAAAACATCGGCGCCCGGCGGTTGCAGACCGTGTTGGAAAAGCTGCTGGAAGACATCAGCTTCGAAGCGTCCGACAAGCCCGGCAGCGAATATGTGGTCGATGCCGCTATGGTGCGCGACAAAGTCGGCGCCTTGGCCAAGGACGCCGACCTCTCCCGCTTTATTTTGTAGGACGGCCCTATCCGGTTTACGTCCCGACCTTCAGCGTCTGCGTCAGGCTGCGCAGGCAGGCTATGACGCTCAGCGCCGTGATTTTGCCAGTCTTCGGGTTTTCTTCCGTAGGGATCGTCGCGATATCCAGAGCGAAGCGGGCGCTGTCGGCCTCCACTTCGATATGATGGGTGTTGCGGTCGACGCCAGGGTCCGCCCAGATTTGCAGCGTCGTCCGGTCCGGACCGATGCCAGCCAGAGACAGCGCCGCGGCGACATTGACATTCGCGGGGAAACCGATCGCGCCCTCGCGCGCCGTTCCTTCGAACACCAGCTTTGCTTCGGTCAGCCCATCGACCGAGATGTTGTTGTTCTCCAGGTGCGGCGCGCCTTTCAGTCCGCCCGGTGGCTTGCGCGTCACCATCTTCACCGAATGTATAACGCCTTCAGCCGCGGCCCGCACTGCGTCCAGCCCCAACAGAGCGCCCGTGGGAACGATGATCCGAGCGCCGGTGGCTTTGGCCTGGTCCACAAGGTCCATCCGCGGCAGCAAAGCGCCGACGCTGGTCGGTATAAACAACTTGCCGGCTGCGATTGTCGGCTCTGCAATCTCTGCGAACACGGCGGCTGGCGCCGCCTCCAGCACCACATCGCACTCCGCCAACGCTGCCAGACCGACGACCGGAACAGGTCTGCGGAACCCGGCCATCCGCTCTGCCGCTCTCGCCTTGTCCCGGGCCGACACAAGGCCCAAGCGCAATCCTGGGATATTGCCGCGATCCAGTTCGAGAGCAACTTGGCGGCCAATTGTACCGAAACTGCCGATACCGACGCTAAGGGTCATGCTGCGGCTCCTAATCCTGAGCATCGAGAAAGGTGGTCAAGCATGCGTTAAAGGCTGCCGGCTGCTCCAGATAGGCCGCATGCGCCGCCTGTCCGATCACCTCGCGCCGGGCGCCGGGAATTGTCCCGGTAAGGGCGGCTGTCTCGGCCTCGGGAGCGATCCGATCTTCAGCGCCGGCAATCACCAGGGTCGGCAATCGCAGGGCCTTCAAAATTTTTGCATTGTTACACACCGAGAGCAGATGCACCGCCGCGGCATAACCGGATGCCCGTATCTCGCTGGCGATACTGGCCACAGTAGCCTTTGCGGCAACCGGCGCATCGGGCGAACACATCGATTTGGCACGGGTCGCGCCGAACTCCTCCGGCGACATCGATGCGTGCTCCAAAAGACGCTGCTCATAGCCGGACCGGCTGGCGAAGGCGACGCGGGTTGACGACATGACCAGCCGGCGCACACGCCCTGGGTTTTTCGCAACGACATGCGGTGCAATCGCACCACCCATGGAATGGCCGACCAAGTCAAATGCGCCATCCACCCCGATCCCGTCCAGCATGGCGACCAGCACATCGGCGTATTGCGCCGGCGTCGGTATTTTCGAGGGATAATCATCGGAGCCGCCATAGCCGGGACAATCCCAGGCAATCACCCGGCGCCTGTCGCTCAGGGCCAGCAATTGCTTGGTCCACGAGCGTGCGCCGCCCCCCAGTCCGTGCAGGCACACCAGGACGGGTCCCTCGCCCGCTTCCAAATAGGCTATCCGGCCAGCCTCGGTCTGCACGTGTTTGATCTTTGGCTCAGCCATGACTCATTCCCGCATCTGTTGCCGGCGAAGCCGGGTTTCGCGCCACCATATGTATAGGCCGCTTGCAGCCACAATGCTCGCGCCAAGCAATTTAGTCTCAGAGGGAACATCACCCCAAACCGCATAGCCGATCAAGCCCGCCCATACCAGAGACAGATACCGATAGGGCGCAACCGCGGCCCCACTGGCCATCTGGAAGGCCAGCACAATCAGCCACATCGCCACTGCTATCATGACGGCCGTAATGGCCAAAAGACCCCATTCCGCAAGCGTCGGCCAGGTCAATCCCCAGAATGGCAACGTCACCGCGCCAGCGGCGGAACTGGCGGCCATCGCCCAAAACAGCGTCGTCGTGGGCGGATCGACGCCGCCCAGCTGCCGGCTGGCGATGTCGCGCAACGCGCCGGTCAAGGCCGCGCCAAGCGGGATCAGGATAACCCAGGTCAACGGCGCATGCCCAGGCTCTGTGATCAGCAACACGCCGCAAAACCCGACGACGACTGCACCCCACCGGTGCCAGCCCACAGGCTCTTTCAGGAACACCGCGGATATCGCGGTGATCAGCAACGGGCTGATGAAAATCACCGCCAGGGCGTCAGCCAGCGGCATATGCGCGAACGATAGCACCACCAGCATGCTGCACGAGCCGGCCATGACCGAACGGTAAGCGGTAAACAGCGGCTTCTGCGATACCAACCGCGATAACTTCTGTCCCACAAGCAAATGAAAGGCAGCGGCGACCGGCACGGCAATCAAGCCGCGCCAAAACATCAGAACGCCGGCGTGATGGCTTTCGACCAGCCATTTGGTCATGCCATCCTGCGCGGTCAGCACCAGGGTAGACAGCACGATGCACAGGATGCCGCGCGGAATATCTTGCTTCATACAATAGGGCTATCGGGTTGCGAATGATCAGGAAACCTTGCCAAGGTACGAACCGGTTCGAGCGCCGGCAAGCCTGTTGATTTCCAACAGGCGCCGACACACTTGAATTGCTTTCGCCGAGGAGTCTCCATGCCGAACCCACAAGAGCCACCCCAGCTGCTGCAAAAAGTCGACGATAGTGTCCGGCGGCGCGTGCGCACCATGGTACGTACTGCCCGGTTCGCGTCCTTGGCCTGTCTGGAACAAGACACCGGGTCCCCGCTCGTCAGCCGCATCGGACTTGCAACCGATGTCACGGGCGCGCCGATATTTCTGACGTCCGCCCTGACCGCACACACCGGCGCAATCGCCGCCGATCCCAGGTGCTCGATTCTAGTCGGCGAGCCCGGCAAGGGCGATCCACTGGCGCACGCACGCGTCAGCATCATCGGCAAGGCCGAACGAATTCCCGAAGGAGCCGAGCGGATGAAGGCGCGCTTCCGATACCTGTCACGCCATCCGAAAGCCGAACTCTATGCCGATTTCGGCGACTTTTCGTTCTGGAGGGTGCGTCCGGAACGGGCCAGCTTCAACGGAGGCTTCGGCAAGGCTTACCAGATGCAGGCCGATGACCTGGTTCTGCCACAATCCCCTGTCTCCGATGGGCTAGCGGCGGCGCAGGCCGATATTGTCGGCCACATGAACGATGATCATGCTGAAGCAGTGGGGTTGTACGCTACAGCGCTATGCGGCGCTGCCGCCGGCGCTTGGCGACTAAGCGGAATTGACTTGGAAGGGCTGGACCTTTCCCAGGGCGACGAGAGCCAACGGCTGTGGTTCACCGAACCGATAGCCAACCTGGATGGTGTCCGCCCGTTGTTGGTGGCTTTGGCGCGCAAGGCCCGCGAGGTCCGCGCGGGCTAATGCATTCGCCGGTTGTTGACTTTTGCCCCTGTCCCCGCTTGCTTGCAGGCAACATCCCTGACCGCAGTATAGCATTGGAGAAATCGCATGTTCAAAGCCCTCGTTCTTGAACAAAATGAGGACAAATCCGTCCGCCATTCCATCCAGTCGCTTGACGAAATCGCGTTGCCTGATGGCGATGTGCGGGTTGCAGTTGCGTATTCGACCATCAATTACAAGGACGGTCTGGCGATCACCGGATCGGCGCCGGTCGTCCGCAAATTCCCTATGGTGCCCGGCATCGATCTGGCCGGGTCCGTCATTGAGTCCGCCGATCCGCAGTTCAAAGCCGGCGACACTGTCGTATTGAACGGTTGGGGCGTCGGCGAAGGCCATTGGGGCGGGCTGGCGCAACAGGCGCGCTTGAAAGGCGATTGGCTGATAAAACTGCCCGCCGCGTTTTCACCCCGCCAGGCGATGGCAATCGGCACTGCTGGCTATACCGCCATGCTGTGCGTCCAAGCACTGGAGCGCGCCGGCCTGACCCCGGACCGCGGCGATATCCTCGTCACCGGTGCGGCAGGTGGCGTCGGAAGCGTTGCCATAGCGCTGCTGGCGAACCGCGGCTATCGCGTCGTCGCATCGACCGGGCGCGCCAGCGAGGCGGACTATCTGAAAGGACTGGGCGCCGCAGAGATTATCGACCGCAACGAATTGTCAGAAAAAGGCCGGCCTTTGGGCAAAGAGCGCTGGGCCGGGGCTGTCGATGCCGTGGGCAGCCACACGCTGGCCAATGTGCTGGCGCAAACATGCTATGGCGGTGCGGTTGCAGCCTGTGGCCTGGCGCAAGGCGGCGATCTTCCCGCCTCCGTCTACCCGTTCATTCTGCGCGGCGTTTCCTTGCTCGGCGTCGACTCGGTGATGGCGCCCCGCCAGATCCGCGAGGCAGCGTGGACAGCGCTGGCCAGTGAACTCGACACGTCCAAGCTCGACTCCATGACCGCAGAAATCCCATTAGGGGAGGCCGCCGTTGTCGCAGGCAATATTGTGCGTGGTCAGGTTAGGGGCCGGGTAGTCGTCAACGTCAACCGGTAACGCTAAAGGTATTGCTTAAGCGTCGCTCGTCTGGCGCTTAAGCAATTCCTGCAATACGAACACCCGCAGCGCGCTCGAAAGATTGGTTTGTCGGGCTTTGTCGACCTCGGCAACCACCTGAGCAATCGATACATTCCGCTCAGCCGAAACTTTTTTCAATTGGTCCCAGAACGGGTCTTCCAAAGTTTCCTAAATTGAGGGAGTCCTGAATGGCAGAGTCAGGGCGCGTCAGTCAGGCAACACGCCTTAGCATTGTATCGAGAACGACCAAGTTTATCTTTCTTTATGATTCTCTTCGGTTA
>JAPOJR010000062.1 GCA_029978325.1 Alphaproteobacteria bacterium
GTTCGATATGGACGACGAACTTTACTTCTCGCCGCTGTTCGAGTTCGACAGCGGCGAATATTGCATCGAATGCGACCCGCTGCTGTCACGATCAAATCTCGTCGCGCCGGCGCGGCTGCCGCTCCCCGTGGTCAGCGAGACCATGGTCGTCGGAACCAGCGTACCCGAGCCATCCGCGGTGGGCCTGATAGGTCTTGGCGCCGCTGCAATATTCGGTATGCGGAGGTCGATGGCCTGCCGGGGCTGCGTTTAAACCACCTTCCCAGGGTTCATCAGGCCACCGGGGTCCAGAATACCTTTGATTGCGCGCATCAGGTCCATTTCCACCGGGCTTTTGACTTGGGCGAGTTCGTCCCGCTTCAACTTGCCGATACCATGCTCGGCGCTGATAGAGCCATGCAGTGACAGCACGATTTCGTGGACGACGTGGTTCAGCTCTTTCCACTTGGCCAGATAGACCTGTTTGTCCATATCGACCGGCTGGGTGACGTTATAGTGGATGTTGCCGTCGCCGGCATGGCCGAACGCGCAAGGCCGGCAACCGGGAATTGCCTTCTGAATGGCTACGTCCGCCTTGGCGATAAACTCGGCGACTTTCGAGACCGGCACGGAAATGTCGTGCTTGATGCTGCCGCCCTCGGGAATCTGCCCCTCGACGATGCCTTCGCGAATGCGCCAGAAATCGCGTGCCTGGCGTTCGCTCTCAGCCAGAGAGGCGTCCAGCACCAACCCTTCCTCGATCGCCTGGCCCAATGTCTCCTCGACACACTCGCGCAGGCCTGCGTTTTCGCGCCCGGCGGAGCAGCGCATCAGCGCATAATGCTCATAGCGGGCTGACAGCGGATCGCGCACACCATGCACGTGCTTGATGGCGAGATCGATGCCGAAGCGCTCCATAAACTCGAACGCCGTCACCTGGTCGCCGGTGGCGAGGCGGAGGCGCGATAGCAGTTCGATGACGCCCGGCACATCGCGCACCGCAGCGATGGCGGTCACTTCCTCGCGCGGCTTGGGAAACAATTTCAGCGTCGCGGCGGTGATGATGCCGAGCGAGCCTTCCGCCCCAATGAACAAGTGCTTCAGGTCATAGCCGGTGTTGT
Source organism: Alphaproteobacteria bacterium (assembly GCA_029978325.1). Taxonomy (GTDB): domain Bacteria; phylum Pseudomonadota; class Alphaproteobacteria; order Bin95; family Bin95; genus JACKII01. The sequence continues at coordinate 1,101 of JAPOJR010000062.1, forward strand.
CCTTGCGCAGCAGGCGCAGGCCGTTCCAGATGCGGCCATCCGGCAGCACGACCTCCAGCCCCAACACCAGATCGCGGGCATTGCCATACCGCAGCGTGTTGATGCCGCCTGCATTGGTGGAGAGATTGCCGCCAATCTGGCATGACCCCTCCGCCCCAAGCGACAGCGGGAACAAGCGGTCGACCTCGCTGGCGGCCTGCTGGATGGTTTGCAATACACACCCGGCCTCGACCGTGATCGTGTAGTCGAGCGCGTCGAGCGCCCGGATTTTGTTCATGCGGCCAAGCGACAACAGAATTTGGCTGCCATCAGCGTTCGGCGAAGCGCCACCGCAGAGACCGGTATTGCCGCCCTGCGGGACCAACGGTTGGCCGGAATCACGGCAGGCTTTTACGATGGCCGCTACTTGCTCAGTGGTTTCCGGACGCAGCACCAGCGGCGCAGCGCCTTTGTATAGGCCACGCGGTTCCACCAGCAGCGGGGCGATAGTGGCGGGATCGTCGGACCATCCCTTAGGTCCAACGATCGCTTTCAAGGCGGCGAGATCGGCCATTGTCAGCTCACGGAACAACGGAATAACAGCAATGCCTAGGTTTGTGCCCAATCAGGACCATTGGTCAAGGGGCTGGTGCGCAAGACTGCTGCTCGCCGGGCGCATGCCTCGGCCGGAACCAGGCTCACACGGCCATCCCAACGCTACGTCGCGACACGCCATCGGATGGAGACAGCGGGTCGAAGCGCGACAATCTACATATCGGCGTACCAGAACGACGGCCTACCCAAGCGTTCTGGGTAGGCCGCATCCAGCGAATTAGTGCATCATCAGCACCGGACGGCCAGCGACATTCAGGATATGCTGGGTCACGCCGCCCAGAATGATCTCCCGCAGCCGCGAATGGCTGAACGCGCCCATAACGATCATATCGGCATTAAATTCCCAAGCTGAATCCAACAGTGCTTCCGCTATAGAGCGGCTATCCGGCTCTACCAGGTGCGCACTGGCCCGAACACCGTGCCAGGCCAGGGAAGCAGCAACGGCGGTCAACATCTCGGTGTTCGCCGTATCGTCGTTTGCCGCGATGATCCGAACGTCATCTGCATTCGCGAGAAACGGGATTGCCGCTTGCAGCGCCCGGCTCGCCTCGACAGTGTCATTCCAGAACACGGCCACCCGCGAACCCAGAGTCTTCAAATTTTCGCGCGGCGAAAACAGCACAGGGCGACCGGTATCGTAGAGCGCGGCCTCTGCGACCGACGACAGGCGGCCCTGATCCAGCGACGGCGACGGCAGAACGATCAGGTCCGCCATCTTACCGAGGAGCGCGACGACGGTCGCGGCGTCGCCGGTCACATCGACCAGGCGAGCGGTGCGCCCGGCGTTCGCCGAAGGCTCTGCGATTTGCTGGACGTTTTCTTTGGCGCACCATTGGTCAAACACGCTGCGGCAGCGGTCGGCTGTTACCTGCTCTTCCGAGGCGACCTGCGTCTGCACCATATCGATCAATTCGGCTGACATGCCCTCGCCCACAATCGGCATGACGCTGCGCGGGTCGCGGCGGACATGGAGTAGGTCAACATGCGCTGAAAAAGACTTTGCCAGCGCACCAACCGCAGCCAAGTCCACGACATCGGAATTGGCGCCTTCAAGCATGGTCAGGATGTTACGAATGGTCATCGGGAAGCCTCCTTTAACGGCTCAAATCTTGCAGCGTAACTGTTTCTAAGATAGGCGCTGAATCCCGAGCAGCATCTGACCTAGGTCAAACGACCGAAAAAAACTTACCCTGCCTGCCCCGTCGCCGCTTCCGACAGCGACCCGGTTTAATTTCGACCCTCGCGGCGGTTCATCTTGCGATACATGTCGAGCACGGCGACCACGTCATGGCCTTCGTAACCGCCGGCCAGCGCCATGGTCATCATTTCCCGTACCAGCGACGCAATCGGCATCGGCTGCTTAATGCTGCGGGCGAAATCCACGGCCAACGCCACGTCCTTTTCACCCAACTCCATCTTGAAGCCGGGGTCCCAGTTCGATTTCAGCGCGTTGGGCCAGCGCTTCAGCAGATGATGGGAGCGGCCGCCGCTCTGGGACAGGGTGTCGAACAGCGCCTGCGGGTCGACCCCGGCAGCCTCGCCCATGGCAAAGGCTTCCGCGGCAATCAGGACGTTGCCCATGGACATGACGTTGTTGACCAGCTTCACCGTCTTGGCGGTGCCGACCTCGCCCGTGCGCAATTGCACCGACCCCAAGGCGTCGAACACCGGCTTGGCCTTGGCCATGTCGTCGTCATTGCCACCCAACAGCAAAACTAATGTTCCATTGGCGGCTTCCAGAGGCCCGCCGCTGACCGGCGCGTCGATAACCCCCAGGCCCTGCGCCCGGCAGGCTTCGCCAACCGCGACCATGGTCTGCGCGTCGATGGTGGAAAAGTCGATACAGATGGCCCCCGTCTTCGGACCGCAGGCGAGGATGCCATCCGCCCCCAGCCAGGCATCGCGCACAATTGCGGAGTTCGGCAGGCTGGACAGCAAGAAATCCGCGCCCTGAACCGCTTCGGGCAGGCTGTCAGTCACCGTCAATCCGTCGGCAGCCGCCGCGGCGCGGCTTGCGGCGCTAGGGTCGAAGCCGATGACATCGAGCCCAGCCTTTTTCAGGCAGAGCGCCATGCCGGCGCCCATCTGACCAATGCCGATATAGGCAATTCGCATCGTGGTAAGGTCCTTGTGCTTGCAACATCGTTGGCGGGCAAGTCTAAGGGATCGCAGCGCGGTTTGGCGAGGCGTCTCTAGCCGGCAGGCGTGTCGCCGTCGTCGCGCTTGGCGCCGTCCAGCAAGCTTTGCATGCGCGTGGTTTCCGCCCGGTCGTTGGCTTTTTCCGCCTTGGTTCGGCCATGCTTCGTCCGGTTGGCTGCGGCCTGGGCCTCGCGTTCGGCGCGGGCCTTGGCCTTGCGGGCACGGTTCAAGTTGACGACATCGGCCATGGCGGGGGCAAACCTCCGGCAAGAGATAGGGGCAAATCGGCCATGGCGCGGCGGCGGCAGGCCGATATACTCTTGTCCCAACGATACCACAAAACTTGAGAGGAACTCCCATGGTCGGCGAAGTCTGGCGCATCGGCGCCGTCAAAATCACCCGGATCGTCGAGATCGAGGCGACCGGCGGCATGTCCCGCATCATCCCGGATGCCACACGCGACAAAATTCAGGACATCGGCTGGCTGTTCCCGCACTTCGCCAGCGCCGACGGGCGGCTGCGCGGGGCCATCCACTCACTGATCATCGATACCGGCGAGCGCCGCATCATCGTCGACACCTGCATCGGCAATGACAAAGAGCGCGCTGTGCCGGCCTGGAACAAGCTGCAAACCGCCTACCTGGCCAACCTGGCGGCAGCGGGTTATCCGGCAGAGAGTATCGACACGGTGCTGTGCACCCATCTGCACATCGACCATGTCGGCTGGAACACCAAGTGGGACGGCGCAAAGTGGATCCCGACCTTCACCAACGCCGAATATCTGTTCGGGGAAGTCGAATACAACCACTGGATGACCCATGACCGCGAGGGCCAGAGCCAGGTCATGGCAGACTCGGTCACGCCGATTGTCGAGGCAGGCCTGCAAAAGCTGATCGCCCAAAACCACGTGATCTGTCCGGAGGTGCGCCTGATCCCGACGCCGGGACACACACCGGGCCACCATAGCGTCATGATCGAAAGCGAAGGCCAGAGCGCGCTGATCACCGGCGACTTCCTGCACCACCCCTGCCAGTTCGCCCATCCGGAATGGCCGAGCGCGCCGGACTGGGACGTGCCGCAGGGCTATGCAACGCGGGTGGACATGTATAGGCGGCTGGCCGAAACGCTGACCCTGGTCATCGGCACCCACTTCCACACGCCGACGGCCGGTTATCTGAAAACCGATGGCAAGGCGTGGCGGCTAGACGTCGGCTGAGCCGACCATGCCCCCGCCCATGCCCCACGCAGGAGAATGCCCGCCTTGACCCTGGTTCCCCTCGATTCCTGTGAAGTCACCGTGCTGGTCGACAACATGATGGATATTCTGTCGACCACGCCCAAGTACGTAACCAGCGAAACGGCCAATGTCCGCAAGGCCGGTGCAACCATGCAGGCCGGTGCCTGTCTATGCTGCGCGCAGTGGGGCCTATCGCTGATCATCACCGCCCGTTCCGCCGATGGCGAGAGCACGTTGTTGTTCGATTCCGGGCCGGAAGGCTATCCGGTTGAGCGCAACGGCGACCGACTCGGCGTGGATTTCGGCAGGATCGATGGCGCTGCGTTCTCGCACGGGCACTGGGACCATGCCGGCGGCATGACTACGGCGCTCAAGCTGATAGCTGACGCCAAGGGCCATAAGAACACGCCGGTATTCGTCAACGAAGGCATGTTCGTCAGCCGCGGCATGTCCAACCCGGACGGCAGCGTCTTTCCGCACGAGCCCGTGCCATCTCCCCAAATGCTGGCCGACGCCGGCGGGCAGGTGGTGCTGAGCGACGACGCCCGCACGATCCTGGGCGACCGCTTTTACCAAAGCGGCGAGATCCCACGCGTTTCTGGCTATGAGCAAGGGCTGAAAGGCCAGAAGGTGCTGACGCCGGACGGCTCGTGGGTGCCGGACGAATTGCTGATGGAGGAACGCTTCGTCGCCGTGCATCTGAAGGACCGGGGCATGCTGGTGTTCAGTTCCTGCTCGCACGCCGGCATCGTCAATGTGCTGCGGCACGCGCGCGAGGTGTTCGACCCGATCCCGATTTATGGCGTCATGGGCGGCTTCCACCTCTCCGGCCCCTATCCGGAAAGCATCATGCCGCAGACCGTCGCCGACATGGCGGAGATCAATCCGGAGCTGATCATTCCCGGCCATTGCACCGGCTATCGCGCCATTCACAAGCTCATCGACACCTTCGGACCAGACCGCGTCGTCCCCTGTGCCGTCGGTAGGACGTTCAACTTTGCCGGCGGCCCCCGAAGCTAGGGCCAAACGGGCAAAGTCCGGCATAATTCCGCAATCTGCCTGTTCCAAGGACCACTCCCCAATGCCCTTCGACCCGATCTACACCACCGAGCACGAGCTTTTCCGTGAGACCTGCCGCCGCTTCCTGACGGAGGAGGTCGTGCCGTTCCAGGCCGCGTGGGAGAAGGCCGGCATCGTGCCGCGCGAACTCTGGAAGAAGGCGGCGGAGGTGGGCCTGCTGCTGCCGACGACGGCGGAGGAGTACGGTGGCGCCGGTGCGGATTTCGGCTTCTGCGCGGTGTTCTGCGAGGAGGTCATGGCCGCCAACGCTGCCGGGGCGGCGCTCGGCATGGCGCTGCACAACGACATCTGCGCGCCCTATATCGAGAAATACGGCACGGAGGAGCAGAAGCAACGCTGGCTGCCGGCCATGGCAAAGGGCGACGTCATCTCCGCCATTGCCATGAGTGAGCCGGCGGCGGGCAGCGACCTTCAGGGCGTCAAGACCCGCGCGGTTCGGGATGGCGACGAATACGTCATCACCGGCCAGAAGACCTTCATCACCAATGGCCAGCATGCCGACGTCATCATTCTGGTCTGCAAGACCGACCCGGAGCGGGGCGCCAAGGGCACCAGCCTGATCCTGGTCGAGACCGACCGCCCCGGCTTTGCCCGTGGCCGTAATCTCGACAAGCTGGGGATGAAGGCGCAGGACACCTCCGAACTGTTCTTCGACAATGTCCGCGTGCCGGCCTCCAACCTGCTGGGCGAGGAGAACCAGGGCTTCCGCTACCTGATGGAGCAGTTGCCGCGGGAGCGCCTGCAGGCTGCCATCCAGGGCCTGGCGGCGGCCGAGGCGGCGCTGGAATGGACCGTCGCCTACACCCGCGAGCGCGAGGCGTTCGGGCAGAAAGTGTTCGACTTCCAGAACACGCAGTTCAAGCTGGCCGACATCAAGACGGAATGCCTGGTCGCCCGCGCCTTTGTCGAGAAATGCATCGCGCTGCAGGCGGAGGACAAGCTGACCCAGGAAATGGGCGCCGCGGCCAAACTCTATTGCAGCGAGTTGCAGGGCCGGGCGACCGACGAATGCCTGCAACTGCACGGCGGCTATGGCTTCATGGCGGAATACCCGATCACCAAGCTCTACGCCGACAGCCGCGTGAACCGGATTTACGCGGGCTCGTCCGAGATCATGCGCCTGATCGTGGCGCGGAGTCTCTGACCCAGCCTTCAGCCTGAGGTGCGAGGCAATGCCGAGCCTCGAAGGCGGCCTGCCCTGCGAGGGCGCCTTACGCCGCCGCCTCAGGGTGAAGGTCGAGACATTGTCGCGTCCATCTCGCCAACCCCGAAAACCAGAGCTATGGTGCCTGCCACAATTCTCGTTATCCCCAAGGAAATCGCCCCATGGCCAATCCCAAACTGTTCGAGCCGCTGACCATCCGCGGCGTCACCATGAAAAACCGCGTCTGCGTCGCGCCGATGCACCAGTACGCCAGCGACCACGGCTTCGCCACCGACTGGCACCTAATGAACATCGGCCGCTTCGCCGCCGGCGGTGCGGGTCTGACCTTCGTTGAGAGCACCAAGTGCGACCGCCGCGGCTGTGGCACGGTCGGCGATCTGGCGCTCTGGGACGACAAATTCATTCCGGGCGTGAAGAAGCTGGCGGATTTCATCAAGTCGCATGACAGCGTCGCCGCCATCCAGATCGGCCATTCGGGCCGCAAGGCCAAGCGCTATCGCCCCTGGGAAGGCGGCGCGCCGCTGACCGAGAATCCCGGCGTCGATCAGGCATTCTGGGATAGCTGGGAGCTGGTGGCCCCCTCCGCCGAACCCGCCAGCCCGAAAGACCCGACGCCGCGCGCCCTCACCAACCAAGAGGTCAAGGACCTGGTGGAGATGTGGGGCCAGACCGCCCGCCGGGCGAACGAGTGCGGCTTCGACGTGTTCGAAATCCACGGTGCGCATGGCTATCTGATCCACCAGTTCCTCTCGCCCATGGCGAACCTGCGCAACGACGAATACGGCGGCTCCGAGGAGAACCGCATGCGTTTCTGCATCGAGGTGGTGGAGAGCGTCCGCGCCCACTGGCCGGACGACAAGCCGCTTTTCATCCGCTTCTCCTGCGAGGACCGGGCCGGCTGGGATCTGGACGCGACCGTGCGTCTGGCCAAGGTAATCAAGGCCAAGGGCGTCGACGTGATCGACTGCTCCGGCGGCGGCATGCAGGGCAGCCCGACCGAGTTCGCGCCGAGCTATGGCTATCAGGTGCCCTATTCAGACCGCATCCGCAAAGAGGCGGACATGCTGACCATGGCCGTCGGCCTGATCGTGCATGCGGAGCAGGCTGAGGAAATCCTGCAGAAAGGCCAGGCGGACATCATCGCGCTGGCCCGCGAGATTCTCTACAACCCGAACTGGCCGATGGACGCCGCCCGCAAGCTGGGCGTCGAAGATCACCTGGGCACCGTGCCGCCGCAGCAGCGCTTCTGGCTCGGCCGCCGCGAGGCCACGGCGAAAGAGGTGGTGCCGAGCACGTACGGCAAGGGTTGGTGAGGGCCGTCCCCGCTTTTCCTCTGTCACTATTGCATTGCCCGTCGTTGCGAGGAGCCGCAGGCGACGCGGCAATCCATGAGAGGTTGCGGCCTGCCCGGACCTCAGATGGATTGCCACGACCGCTTCGCGGTCTCGCAATGACGGCGGCTGGGGCGGGGTATAAGCGAGGGAGCGGGATACCGGATTTGGGTTACACACCATGAACCCCCTGGTCGTCGTCGCCGGCGCAATGCTGGTGCAGCAGACGCTGATCACCTTCGCCAGCAATGCGGTGCCGGTGCTACTGCCGCCGATCTCGGAGGCGTTCGGCATCAATCCGGGCCTGCTGGGCGTCTTCACCAGCATATTGTTCGGCTGCGGCATCGCGACGGCAGTGGCGAGCGGCGGCTTTATCCTACGCTTCGGCGCGTTCCGCATGAGCCAGGTGGCGCTGACCATGGCGGGCATCGGCCTGCTGCTGTGCAGCCTTGGCTGGCTCTGGCTGTTTCCGGTGGCGGCGATGTGTCTGGGCCTGGGCATGGGGCCGTCGACGCCGGCCTCCAGCCACATTCTGGCCCGGTTCGCGACGCCGAAGGCCGCGCCGCTGGTGTTCTCGATCAAGCAGACGGGCGTACCGTTCGGCGGCATGCTGGCGGGATTGTTCCTGCCGTTCGCGGTGGCCATCGGCGGCTGGCAATTGGGCCTGCTGGCGGGCGCCGCGGCCTGCTGGCTGCTGGCCCTGCTGCTCTGGCCGGCGCATCGGGCCTATGACGACGACCGCCAGCCGAACCGCAGACTTTCCGTCGCCGACGTCGGCATGGCGCTGAAGACCGCGTTCGGCAGCCGCAACATGGCGGAGCTGGCGTTTGCGGGCTTTGCCTTCAGCGGCCTGCAGGTGGCGTTCACGTCCTACTACGTCGCCTATCTGGTCCACGACGCGGCCCGCCCGTTTGCCGAGGCCGGCGAGATGCTGGCCTGGGCCAGCGCCATCGCTATTGCCGGCCGCGTTTTCTGGGGCGCGCTGGCGGGCCGGGTGCTGCCATCCAGGCCGCTGCTGGCGTTCCTGTCCTGGGCGATGGTGGTGGCCACCTACGGCATCATCCTGATCGGGCCGGAGTCGTCGCGGCTCTGGATCATCGCCGCCGGCCTCGTCATGGGCGCCACCACCGTCAGTTGGAACGGCGTCCACCTCTCGGAAGTGGCCCGGCTTGCACCGAAAGGCAATGCCAGCATGGCGACGGCGGGCGTGCTATTCTGCTGTTTCTCCGGCCTACTGGTGCTGCCGGGAGCCTTCGGCGCGATCGTCGCGTTGACCGGGAATTACGATCTTGGCTTCTATGTCGCGGCGGCACCGACCGTTCTTACGGGCATCATCATGCTGCGCCGCACCAATCCGCCGGAATTCGCCGAGTCCTGATGTCCACAGCCCTGCTCATCGTCATTGCGGCCATGCTGATTCAGCAGGCCTTTGCGTATTTCACTACGCTGGTGCTGCCGAACATGGCGCCGGTCGTGGCCGAGGCGCTGGACATCGACCCGCACCTGATCGGCTATTACACCGGCATCCTCTACCTGTTTTCCAGCATCGGCCAGGTATCCTGCGGCGGATTTATCCTGCGGTTCGGCGCGGTGCGGATGAGCCAGGTCTCGCTGTTCCTGATGGGCAGCGCGCTGATGACCGGTTATTTCGGTGAGGTGATCGTGTTCGCCGTCGGCGCCGCGGTCATGGGATTGGCCTCCTCGGTCTCGACCCCGTCCAGTTCGCATCTGCTGGCGCGCTACAGCCCACCGAAATACGCCCCGTTGATTTTTTCCGTGAAGCAAACCGGCGTGCCGGTCGGCGGCTTGATGGCAGGCCTGATGGTGCCGGCGTTGCTGGCGCTGCTGGACTGGCGCGGCACCTTCGTCGCCTGTGGCGCGCTCTGCATCGTCTTCGCCGTGATGCTGCAGCCGATCCGCCGCCAGTTCGATACGGACCGCCAGCCAAAGCAATCGCTGAAACCGGGCTTCATCTGGCAGACGCTGAAAGGCGTGATGACCACGCCCAGCCTGCGCGATCTGGCAATCGGCATGTTCTGCTTCGTCGGCCTGCAGGGCATGTTCGGCTCGTATTTCGTGACCTACATCTCCGAGACGATGGAAAGACCGCTGGAGACCGCGAACTATTTCTTCTCCATCGCCATGACCACCGCCATCTTCGCCCGCATCCTGTGGGGCTGGGTCGGCAGTGCGCTGATGCCGGCACGGCGGTTGATCGCCTACCTCTCGGCGGTGATGGCGGTGGCGGCGGTCGGCATGGGCTCGCTGCGGCCGGAATGGAGCGACCTGGCCATCATCAGCGTCGCCATCCTCTATTGCATCAGCGCCATTAGCTGGCACGGCCTGATGATGGCCGAACTGGCGCGGCTGGCACCGGTAGGCCAGGTCGGCCCTGTCACCGGCGCTGCCCTCGCCTGCGCCGGCGCCGGCATGATGAGCTATCCGATGCTCTACGCCCTGCTGGTCGAGGCGACCGGCGACAGCGGGCTGGGCTTTTACCTTGGGGCCTTGCCCGCGGTGGTGATGGCCGTCAAGTTATACCTGCCGCCAAAACACGTCGAAGGAGCCGCCGTATGAGTTTTACCGATCTGCTCGCAAAATTCACCGCTGCCGTCGAAGCCGGCGACGGCAAGGCTTTGGCGGCACTGTTTACCGAGGACGGCGTCTATCACGACACCTTCTATGGCGAATTCCAGGGCCGGGATGCCATCGCCGACATGCTGGAGAACCATTTCTGGCGCGATGCCAAAGCCTTCCGCTGGGATATGCAGGAGCCGCTGCACCAGGGCGATCTCGCCTACGCCCAATGGCTGTTCAGCTATGAGAGCAAGCTGCCGGGGGTCGAGGGCAAACGGGTCGCCTTCCGCGGCTTTAGCTGCTTTCACCTGAAGGGCGACCTGATCCAGCACTATGGCGAACTGTTCGACCAGGGCATTGCACTGGCCCAGACCGGCTTCCCGGCAGAGCGCATGGCCCGCCGCCTGAGCAAGGAAGCCGAGGCTCAGCGCCAGCAAGCCGCCGGAACCCGGCATTTGGCGCAATAGGGGCCGGGTGGCATGGCACAGATGACCCTCTGGGGCTCGGTCTCGGCGCGCGTGTTGCGGGTGCATTGGGCGCTGATTGAGTTGGGCCTGCCTTACACAGCCGTGCCGATCCAGTCGCGCAGCGGCGAGACCGAGACGCCGGAGTACGGCGCGCTCAACCCGCGCCGCAAGATCCCCACCTTCCAGGACGGCGACCTGGTCCTGACCGAGAGCGCCGCCATCGTCACCTATCTGGCAGAAACCTACGGCACGCCGGAACGCGCTCTGATCCCGACAACACAGCCCGAACGCGCCAAGTATTTTGAGTGGCTGTCATTCGTCTCCATGGAGTTGGACGCCACCTCGCTTTACGTGCTGCGCCGGCACGAAGGTCTGCAGCACATCTATGGCGATGCGCCGGCGGCCAACCAGGTTGCGCGCGAATATTTCGACAAGATGATCCGCGCCAGCGCTGAGGACATGGCCGACGGCCGCCGCTTTCTGGTCGGCGACCAGTTCACCGGCGCCGACATCTGCATGACCACGGTGCTCGACTGGGGGGAACGCTATGGCTGCCCCCTGCCGCAGGCCTGGCTCGACTATCGCGAGCGGGTGCGTGCGCGGCCCAGCTATGCGGCAGCCATGCACGCCAACCGCGACCAGAGCACGCCTACTCCATAGGCAGCCACAACACGTCCTCTATCCGCTTCGCCCCGGTTGCCAGCATCACCAGCCGGTCAAAGCCCAGCGCCATGCCGGATGTGCGCGGCATGCCACGGTCGAGCGCCGCCAGCATGCTGTCCGGCAATGGGTAGGCGACGCCATAGAGCCGCTGCTTCTCCGCCTGGTCGTGCCGGAACCGGGCGCGTTGCTCGACCGCATCGGTCAGCTCGCCAAAGCCGTTCGCCAGTTCCAGGCCGCAGACATAGAGCTCCACCCGCTCCGCCGTGCCCGGCTCATCCGGGTCCATGCGGGCCAATGCCGCCTGCTCGCGCGGGTAGCCGTTCAGGAAGGTCGGCGCGCCCACTCCCAACCAGGGCTCGATCCGGTTCAGCAGCACCCGAAAGAAAATGTCATCCCAGCTATCCGCGGCATCGCTGACGACGCCCGCCCGCTCTGCCGCCAGCCGGGCCAGCCCGTCGCGGTCACCGGCAACAGCCGCCAGATCGATCCCGGCATACCGGCGAAAGGCGTCCGTGCACGAGATCACTTCCGGGTCGGCCGCCAGGTCGCAGCGCTCGCCATTCCACTCGATCAGCATCGCACCGCCCGCTGCGTGCCGCGCGTGCCGCAGCATTGCCACGCAATCCTCAATCAGCCGCCCCAGGCCATGGCCGACACGATACCATTCCAGCATCTCAAAGGCCGGGTGATGGGTGGAGGACGGCGGCTCATCGCGGTAGACCGTGGCGAACTGATAGATCGACCGCCGCTCACGCACCACCAGCCGCTTCATGGCAAACTCCGGCGATGTGTGCAGATAGCGCCGGCGTCCCTGCACCTCCGCCGGCATCGCCGCCAGATGCACCTCCAGCCCACCGGAGACCTGCAGCGCCGGCGTTTCCACCGCCACCAACCCCTCACGCTCCAGAAAGTCCGACAGCGCCCGGCGGATGGGCACACGTGCCGCAACCGGTCTCATTGCGTTCGGCCCCAGTAGCGGCTACACCGCGTCCCAATTCTCAATTCACACCCGCGAGTCAAATCCGATGAAGGTTCAGGCCAACACCATCCGCCCAGGCAATGTGATTGAGTCCGAGGGACGGCGCTGGATCGTGATCAACTACGAACTGATCACGCCTGGCAAGGGCAATGCGTTCATTGCCATTGAAATGCGCGACGTGACGACCGGCACCAAGACCAATGCCCGGTACCGTACCGCCGATACGGTGGAACGTCTGATGACCGACAACCGCGAGTGCCAGTTCCTGTTTGCCGACGGCGACAACCTGACATTCATGGACAACGAAACGTTTGACCAGTTCATCATTCCGGCAGACCTGGTGGGCGAGCCGGCGGTGTTCCTGCAGGAGGGCATGACGATTGTCGTGACCCTGGTCGAAGGCTCCGCCATCGGCGTTGAAATGCCAAAGAGCGTGACGCTGGAAATCGTTGAGGCCGACCCGGTGGTCAAGGGCCAGACGGCGTCTTCGTCCTACAAACCGGCTGTGCTGGAAAATGGCGTGCGCGTGATGGTGCCGCCGCACATCACCACCGGCACCCGCATCGTCGTCAGCCCGACCGACCGCACCTACATGGAACGGGCCAAGGACTGAACCGCGCGTCCGACCTCCGCACCGCAATCGCAAGTCTAGAGGCGAGCACAATGCCCCTATCCGACGCAGACGCGCAGAAACGCGCCGCGGCCCAGCAGGCTGTGGCGTTGGTGGCCGATGGCATGACCCTGGGCCTTGGCACAGGCTCGACCGCGGCCTGGTTTGTGCGGCTGCTGGGGGAGCGGGTGCAGCAGGGCCTGCGGGTCCGCGGTGTCCCGACCAGCGAGGCGACAGCAGAACTGGCCCGCAGCCTGGGCATCGATGTGATCCGACTGGATGACGTGGGCTTTGCCGAAGGCCGCCGCATCGATCTGTGCGTCGATGGGGTGGACGAGGTCGATGGCGAAAAGCGGGCGATCAAGGGCGGTGGCGGCGCTCTGCTGCGCGAAAAGATCGTCGCTGCCGGATCGGACCGGGTGGTCTATATCGCCGATGCCTCAAAGCGGGTGCAAACGCTGGGGCAGTTTCCTTTGCCGGTCGAAGTGATCCCCTTCGCCGCCGCGTTCGTTGCCAGCCGGATTGCGGCGCTGGGCTGCGAACCGGTGGTGCGCCGGAACGCGGACGGATCCGAGTTCCGATCGGACGAGAACAACGTCATTCTCGACTGCCCGTTCGGTGCAATCGAAGACCCGGAAGCCTTGGCCGCCGAACTGGCGCTGATCCCCGGCGTTGTCGAACACGGGCTGTTCCTCGGCATGATCGACGAGATGCTGTTTGGCTGAGGCTCTGTTTTAGAGCATCGCCCGATCAAATTGATTGGCCACGGCGATCAACTTGCCAAGGTAAGATGCGCGAATAATTAGATTTAGAGCAGATTCACCCGATCCAATCGGATCGGGATCTGCTCTAGGCAGGCTCCCCCACTTCCATCGGCATCGCCGGATCGGACGACCATTCGTCGAGCGAGCCGTCATAGACGCTGACATTGCGATAGCCCAGTTTCATCAGCACAAACGCATTCATGGTTGCCGCGATCCCGCCGCCGCAATAGCTGATGATATCGGCATCCCTGCCGCGGCCTAGCGTGGCTGCGCCCGCCTCCAGCTCCGCATCGGGTCTGTAAGCGCCGCTTTCCTGATCGATGAAGTTGAGTGTCGGCAGCAGCTCGCTGCCAGCAATTCTGCCGGGCCGGGCATAGCCAAGATCGCTCTCGCCGGTAAACAACTGCCGGGACAGCGCGTTCAACACGCAACTTTGCCCGCTCTGGACAGCGGCCAGCACCTGCGATTTATCGGCCACCAACGACGGTTAGTAGGCTGCCCGGAAATCGGCCTGGGCGTATTGCGCCGTATCGTTCGTCAGCGGCCGGTTCTCTTTCCGCCATTTGCCCAATCCGCCGTTCAACACGGCCACCCGGTCATGCCCGAATACCCGGAACATCCACCAAAGCCGCGTCGCCCACCAAGGCACCGCTGCGGTATAGATCACAACCTGGGTATCGTTACCGATCCCCAATGCCGCCACGGTTGCAGCGAAATCGACGGCAGACGGCAGCATGTAGGAATACGGGCTGGCGTGGTCTTTCAGATCGCGGGTCAGATCGACGAACTGGGCGCCGGGGATATGCCCCTTTTCAAACCCCGCGCGGCCACTGGCCGATTGCCAGCCGCCGCCCGCCTGGCGGGTCATAGCGATGGTGCAGTCCAGCACACGCAACGCCGGATCGGCCAGGTGCGTCTCAAGCCAATCGGTTTCGACCAGGAAATGTTCGGAGTTCATATCTTTACGCCTTCCCACTAACGGAGAGGCATAGAAGACCACGCCTGGATGCGCATTGTCCATGCGTGAAACCCACAGCGATCCTTCCGGCCTTCGCTATCGGTGCGAAGGCCGGAGGAGGCCATGACGCTAGTTCATCATGTAGTTTGGCAGCGTCGTCGAGATTTCGGGAAAGGCGATCAGCAACACCATGATGATGGCCTCCGCGCCGATGAACCAGGCAAGGCCGCGGAAGATCGTGGTCAGCGGGATGGCATCGCCGACAACGCTTTTCACCACATAAGCGTTCAGGCCGACCGGCGGTGTGAGCAGGCCGATCTCGATGTATTTGACCACGATCACGCCGACCCAGATCATATCCAGCTTCAGCGCCTCGAACATCGGCAGGAAAACCGGCAGGGTCAGCAGCATCAGGCCCAGTGGGTCCAGGAACATGCCCAGGATCAGATAGACGATGGACAGGCCGATGATCAGCATCAGCGGGTCTATCGCCCATGCGCCGATCAGGTCCACCATCACTGTCGGCACACCACTGAACGCCAACAGACGGGTCAGCAGCAGGGCGCCGATGGCGACGAAGAAGATGCCGGCGGTGCTCTCCAAAGCCTCCAACACGCTGGTCTTGAACACGCCCCAGGTCATGCGGCCCTGCATCAGCGCGATCAGGATCGCAATCACCGCGCCCAGCGCACCGGCCTCGGTCGGCGTAGCCGTACCGCTATAGATGCCGCCGATCACGCCAAGCACCAGCAAGGGGATCGGCCAGATCTCCAGCAGCGCAGCCCAGCGCTCTTTCCAGGTGATGACATAATCCGCCCGCGGCGCCAGCTTCGGCCAGATCATGCAGCGGGCGATGATCATGGCGGCATAGACAAAGGCTGTCAGCAGGCCGGGCAAAATACCGGCGATCAGCAGCGCGCCGATGGAGGTCTCGGTGAACCAGCCATACAGCACAAAGGCCAGGCTGGGTGGGATCAATGCGCCCAGCGTGCCGGATGCAGCCACAACGCCGGACGAAAGCGCCTTGTCATAGCCGAGCCTCAGCATCTCCGGGATCGCCAGCCGACCCATGGCCGCCGCCGTCGCCAGCGACGAACCGCTGGCCGCCGCGAACCCGGCGGAGGCAAAGTTGGTCGCAACGGCCAATCCACCCGGCAAGCCGGACAGCCACAACCGCGCCGCGTTGAACAGGCTGGAGGTCAAGCCGGAATGATAGGCGACCGAGCCCATCAGCAGGAACATCGGCACGGCCGAGAGCGACCAGTTCGCGCCGAACTCGAACGGCAGATCGCCAAATATGCCGAAGGCGGCCTCGGTCGAGCGGACAAACATCAGGCCGATCAGCGAGACCGCGCCCAGCGACACGCCGATAGGAACACGCAGACCGATCAGCACCAGCAACGCGACAATGGCAATCACGCCAATCCAAATCGGGTCCATGGCTCAGTTCTCTTCAATCATGAGGCCTTCGGAGGGCTGCGTCGTCGGCGCGCCTTCTCCGGTAAAGCCAAAGCGAAAATCGCGGATCGCCTGCAGCACCATGATAATGGTCATCGCCCCTACGGCGACAGGCAGGCACCAGCGCGACGGCCAGACCGGCAGATCGAAATAGGTGACGTCCTGCAACTCATTATCGACGGTGGACAAAATGGCCTGCTCCAGCGTCAGCCAGAACAGAATGCCCACGTAAACCGCGCCCAGAACGGCAATAAAACCTTCCAGCTTGGCCAGATTGCGCGGCGACATATTGCGGGTAAACAACTCCACCATCAGATGCTTTTTCTTGAGCTGGATATAGGCGATG
>JAPOJR010000063.1 GCA_029978325.1 Alphaproteobacteria bacterium
CGCGGGCCGGAACAGGTGATCGTGCTCTGGTGAATACAGCTTTGAGCGCTTTGGCAGTCTGGATAGAGCTGGGCTCACCACGTAAAGGGTTGTTCGGATCAGATTCAGGGATTTGCTGGTTGCTGCCATGTCGCTCAAGGGCACCAAGACTGAAGACAACCTGAAAGCCGCGTTCGCCGGCGAATCTCAGGCGAACCGCCGCTATCTCTATTTCGCACAAAAGGCCGACGTTGAGGGTTACAACGACGTGGCTGCTGTGTTCCGTTCCACCGCTGAGGGCGAAACCGGCCACGCTCATGGCCATCTGGAGTTCCTTGAGGAAGTTGGCGATCCGGCCACTGGGGAGCCGATTGGTTCCACCGACAAGAACCTGAAGGCCGCCGTCGCCGGTGAGACCCACGAATACACGGATATGTATCCGGGTATGGCGCGGACCGCCCGTGAAGAAGGCTTCGACGAGATTGCCGATTGGTTTGAGACGCTCGCCAAGGCCGAGCGCAGCCATGCCGGCCGTTTCCAGAAGGCTCTAGACGAGCTCTAAGCAACGGCTGTTTGCTGACGGATGCGGGGTGGCCGACTCGGTTCGCCCCGCTCCTTCCCGAAAATTCCTGAATCCCACCTTTACGACTCAGCGTGCATCCGTGCGCCGGGATGGAGAGTGTTATGGCTGAAGGCAGCTTGGAAGCGCCAATCCGTCACCCAATAGCCTGGAATGAACCCGAATTTACCGATCCGGCGGCGATTGATGCGGAACTGCGGCGGGTCTTTGATATTTGCCACGGGTGTCGCCGCTGCTTTAACCTGTGCGATTCGTTTCCGAAGCTGTTCGACCTGATCGACGAGGCGCCCTCCCTGGAGCTGGACACGGTCGATAGCAAGGATTTCAAGCCGGTCGTCGATGCCTGTACGCTCTGCGACATGTGCTTCATGACCAAGTGCCCCTACGTACCGCCGCATGAGTTCAACCTGGACTTTCCGCACCTGATGCTGCGCTATCGCGCTGCGGAGTTCCAAAAGAGCGGCACGGATTTCGGCACCAAGCAGCTGACCAAAACCGACCGCAACGCCAGTATGGCGCGGCTGGCGCCGGGCCTCTGCAATTGGGCCAGCAAAGAGGGCAACACCCTGACGCGGCCGTTGCTGGAAAGCACGCTGGGCGTGCATCGCGACGCCGTATTGCCGACCTTTGCCTCAAAATCGTTGTCCGCGCAAACCAAGGCAAAGCCGCCGGTGCGCAATACCTCGGCACCGGCAGCGGCGCGCAAGGCGCTGGTGTTCGCCACCTGCTTTGCCGAGCATAACCGGACCGAGACCGGCGCTGCGGCGATGGCGATCCTGGCGCGCAATGGCGTCGATGCCGAACTGATCTACCCGATGTGTTGCGGCATGCCGCAACTGGAGCATGGCGACATCAAGAACGTCGCCGATCGTGCCCGTAAGGTTGCGGCGCAGCTGCGGCCGCAGGTCGATGCCGGCCTGCCGGTGATCGCGCTGGTGCCGTCCTGCGCATTGATGCTGAAATTTGAATGGCCGCTGATCGTCCCCGATGACGACAACGTCCGGGCGCTGTCGGCGGCGACCCGGGACATCAGCGAATTCATTGTCGATATCGCCAAGAAAGAGGGGCTGGCCGATGGGCTTAAGCCGCTGGATGGCAGCGTCACCGTGCATATCGCCTGTCACGCCCGCGCCCAAAACATGGGCCAGAAAGCGGCGGAACTCCTACGCCTGATCCCTGACATCAACCTGAAAGTGGTTGAGCGATGCTCTGGGCATGGCGGCTCGTGGGGTATTATGAAAGACAACTTCGAGGTGGCGCACAAAGTCGGCAAACCCGTGGCGCGCGCCGCGGTGAAGAATGCCAAGGATGCCGGCGGCAAGCACTACGTCGTGTCCGAGTGCCCATTGGCCGGCATGCATATTGCCCAGGGCATGGGACTGATCGAGGCTGGGGCCCGCGTCGAGGACGCGCCGCATCCGGTCGAATTGTTTGCAAAGGCCTATGGCCTGGCCTGACGTTTCCGGTGCGAGGGAAGAGAGCGAAATCATGGCAAAGACGGAAATCACCCGCGCGGACATTATGGCGTTGGCGGACTACGAGACGATCCGCAAAGACCAGCGCAGGCGCATGTCGGCGCTGAAAAAGAACCGCCGAATGGAAGTCGGTCCGTTCTGTACGTTTTATTTCGAGAGCTATGACACCATGTGGCATCAGGTCCACGAAATGTTGGCGATTGAGAAGGGCGGCGACGACCAGATTCCGGACGAATTGGTCGCCTATAATCCGCTGATCCCCCAGGGCAAAGAACTGGTCGCGACCGTGATGTTCGAGATCGATGATGAAATCCGCCGCAAGTCGGTGTTGAACCGTCTGGGCGGGGTCGAGGACACCATGTTCGTTGAAATCGGTGGCCAACGCATCATGAGCCGCGCCGAAACCGATGCCGATCGCACTACCGCTGCCGGCAAGGCGTCATCGGTTCAGTTTGTGCATTTCGACTTTACCGACGCGCAGATTGCGCTGTTCAAGCAGCCGGGCGCTCAGGTGCTGGTTGGTGTTGCGCACGAAAACTACGGCCACATCGCCGTAGTGCCGGAGGCGACGCGCGCCGCACTGGCCAGCGATTTCGCCTGACATTGGTCAGGTGACGGCGACCGCCGCGCCATCCCGCCAATAGTAGTTACAGCCCAGCCGCTTGGCTTCGCTGGCTAGGTCGCCGATGGACGTCAGCCCTGCGACGGTCCACCATCCTTCCGATTGCCGCTGGCGGCGCTCGTCGGCCGGCGTTCCTGCCGGAATGAACAGGCGGTTCGTCTTCGGCGACGGCTCAAGGGCCCGCATAACCATGTCCAGGTACAAGGTTGCCCCGGTCGCGGTTTCGCCGGCTGCGCCGGGCGCGGTTGCCCAATAGCGGCCGCCGCGTCCCAGTTCACCATGCAAGCCGCGCGCAAACAGCGAGAAGCTGATGCCGCTGTGGTATTCGAAGCCGCGGTGTTCGACGGGATCCAGTGTCACTTCCAGGTCGGGCAGACTGGCGGCCAGCAACGGCAACAATGTTTCCGCCGGCGCCAGCACCTCTCGAGCGGCCGCGGGCAGATTGAGCGCGTGCAACTGGCGCAACGCCTCGTCTGCTGGTCCGGCGGTCGCCATGATGGCTAGTAGCAAGGGCGATGCATCGCCGGTCAACCGTTGAATCGAGGCCTGGTCCTTGCGGTTCAATGCTTCGCGCAATTCCGAAGACAGTGCGCCGCGTTCGGTCAGGGCCGGGACAATAGCGGGAGCCAGCAGCGGCAGGCTGAGGTCCACTGTCAGCCCGGCGACACCCAGGTCCGTCAATGCCTCGACCGAAATCACGATGGCCTCAGCATCTGCTGCGACGCTGTCGCTGCCGATGATTTCTATGCCCGCCTGCCGGAATTGCCGGTCAGGCCGCAACTGATCGCCGGTCACCCGTAGCACGGTGCCGTTGTAGGACAGGCGCAGCGGCCTGGGCCAGCGGCTGAGTCTGGTGGCGGCAATGCGGGATATCTGCGGCGTCATGTCGGCCCGCACTGCCAGGGTGCGTTGTGACGCCGGATCGACCAGCCGGAAGGTCTTATCCGTCATGGCGGCGCCGGGGCCCGTCAGCAACGAGGCTTCGAATTCCACCAGCGGCGGTGAAACTTGCCGGTAACCATTCTGGCGGAAGCTGGCCAGCAAATGTGCCGTTACCTCGGCCTCGTGTTCGGCTTCCGGTGGCAGGGTATCTCGCAGGCCGCTCGGCAGCAGCGCGGCGCTTTCGGTCATGGCGTGGGTCTTCTCAGTTCGGTCGGCGCGAGGCCCTAGCAGAGCCGTTCTAGCGCCTATAGGCCGGCTGGCAAGGCCCGCCGGCCGCAGCGCGGCACTAGAACCGCATGACCTTGGTCTGGATCACGCCGTCAATTGCGGCGATCTGTTCGGCGACCTCGTCAGAACAGGGCTCATCGATTTGGACCAGCGCCAGCGCATGGCCGTTGCTGGGGGAGCGGCCCAAGTGGAAGTTCGCGATGTTGACACCCGCATTGCCGAGAGTGGTTCCCAGCTTGCCGATGAAGCCTGGCTTGTCCTCGTTGCGGACGAACAGCATATTCGGTCCCAGTTGGGCATCGAAATTGATGTCCTGCACCTGAACGACACGCGGCATGCTGCCGAACAGAGAGCCAGCCACCGTGCGGGTCTGGCGTTCGGTTTCAATGGTGACGCGGATCAGCGACTGGAAGTCGCCGGACTGGTCATTCTTGACTTCCGTCACGTCCAGGTTGCGCTCGCGCGCGATTACCGGCGCGTTGACCATGTTGACGCTGGCAAGCAGCGGCTTCAGCAAGCCCATAAGGATCAGCGCGGTTAACGGGCGGGTGTTGAGTTCCGCGACATAGCCGCGGTATTCCACCGTCAGCTTGCGCAGGCCGCTTTCCGTCAATTGCCCGGCGAAGCTGCCCAATTGCTCGGCCAGGCCCATGAAGGGGCGCAGGCGCGGCGCTTCCTCTGCGGTGATCGACGGCATGTTCAACGCATTGGAGACAGCCCCGGTCAGCAGGTAGTCGCTGATTTGCTCGGCGATCTGCAGGGCGACATTTTCCTGCGCCTCTTCGGTCGCGGCGCCGAGATGCGGCGTGGTGACAACGTTCTCAAGCCCAAACAGGACGTTTTCCTTGGCAGGCTCGTTGACGAAGACGTCGAAGGCCGCGCCGGCGACATGACCGCTTTCCAATGCCGCCCGCAGGTCCTCCTCGACGACCAGCCCACCGCGGGCGCAATTGATGATACGGACGCCAGGCTTGCATTGCGCCAGGGTCTTGGCGTTGAGAATGCCGCGGGTCTGGTCGGTCATCGGCGTATGCAGGGTGATGAAATCGGCCCGGGCCAGCAGGTCGTCCAATTCGACCTTCTCGACGCCCAGATCGACCGCGCGTTCCGGCGACAGGAAGGGATCGAAGGCGATGACTTTCATGCGCAGACCCAGCGCGCGCTCTGCGACGATGCTGCCAATGTTGCCGCAGCCCACCACGCCCAGCGTTTTGCCGAACAATTCCACGCCCATAAAGCGGGATTTCTCCCACTTACCCGCTTGCGTGGAGCGGTCGGCGGCCGGAATTTGCCGTGCCAATGCGAACATCATGGCGATGGCATGTTCTGCGGTGGTGATGGTGTTGCCGAAGGGCGTGTTCATCACGACGATGCCGCGGCCGGTCGCTTCGGCAACATCAATATTGTCGACGCCGATGCCGGCGCGCCCGACGACCTTAAGCTTCGGCGCAGCGGCCATCACCGCCGCCGTTACCTTGGTGGCGGAGCGCACGGCCAGGCCGTCGTAGTCGCCGATGATTTGCAGCAATTCGTCCGGCTTCAGTCCGATTTTGACGTCCGCCTCCAAGCCGCGGGCCGTGAAGATGGCGGCGGCGCGCTCGCTCAGCGCGTCGGCGATCAGAACTTTCGGCATTTGGGTCTATCCCTTTAGCAAATCGGCTTTAACGGTGGCGAAGGCCCAATCGAGCCAGGGCAATAGCGCGGCGACGTCATCCGGTTCCACGGTCGCGCCGCACCAGATGCGCAGGCCGGGCGGGGCGGAGCGATAGCCGTTGATGTCGTAGGCCACGCCATCGGCCTCCAGCAGCTTGGCCATGCGCGCCGGCACATCGCTTGCCTTATCTCCCAGGTCTGAGTCTTGGATCGTCAGGCAGACCGACGTCGATGAGCGGGTTTCGGCAGTTGCGGGCAGGAACGACACCCATGGGGTGCGATCCACCCAGGCGGCAATGTGCGCCAAAGACTGCTCGGATCGGGCCTGGCATGCCGGCTGGCCGCCGATGCCGGCGATCCAGTTCAACGCGTCCAGCGCGTCCTCTACGCATAGCATCGATGGCGTGTTCATCGTCTCGCCACGAAAAATGCCCTCGGTCAGCTTGCCGTCCTTGGTCAGGCGGAAAACCTTCGGGATCGGGCGCGGCGGATCATAGCTCTCCAGACGGGCAACCGCGCGCGGGCTCAGCACCAACATGCCGTGCGCTGCCTCGCCGCCCATGGCCTTCTGCCATGACCAGGTCACCACATCCAGCTTGTCCCAGGGCAAATCCATGGAAAATGCGGCGGAGGTGGCGTCGCAGATCGTCAATCCTTCGCGGTCAGCTGCAATCCAATCGCCGTTTGGCACCCTGACGCCTGACGTTGTGCCGTTCCAGACGAACACAACGTCGCGCTTCGGATCGACCTGGGTCAAATCCGGTAGGGCGCCATAGCCGGCTTTCAGCACCCGGACATCGTCCAATTGCAACTGGCCTTTAATGTCGCCCAGCCAGTCGCTGGAAAAGCTTTCCCAGACCAGCACGTCGACGCCGCGCTGCCCGAGCAGGGACCAGAGCGCGATCTCGACCGCGCCGGTATCCGATGCCGGGACAATGCCGATGCGATAATCTGCCGGAATAGCCAGTTGTTCGCGGGTCTGGTCGATCACCGCCGCCAGTTTGGCCTTGCCCGGACCGGATCGGTGCGACCGGCCAAGCAAGGCACCGGACAATGCCGCCGGGGTCCAGCCTGGACGTTTGGCGCAGGGGCCCGAAGAAAAGTTCGGGTTTGCAGGCTTGAGAAGCGGCTGCTGCATAGGTCGAAACCCTTGTCGGCGATGGATCTGGCTGGGGTCGTTCGGAACTCTAAATTCCGCAATGCGGAATACGCGGAACCTAGAAGCGACAGGCGGAAAATTCAACATGTTGCACCGCAACCTTCATGCGGCGGGCCGTAGCAGGGCAGGGAACGTGTGTGGAGTGACCTAACCGCCTGCCATCGCAGATTTCGACCTAAAGCTTCGGAGTTGGCTGGCGCTGATCGCCACATGACAAGCGATTGCGAAATTTGGTACAGTGCCAATCATGCGGCCTCGGTGTTTTCGGGCGGGCCGCTGGCGCGGCGCAGGCTCGCGCTGTGGCAGTTATCCACGTATACTTGGAATCAGGCGGTCGACGTTCCTTGGCGTCACTCGTTAGAGCAATACAATGCTTCGATGCACCTTAGTGCGGCCCAGGATCGCTGGATCGCTAGTGGAATTTTTCTGATATGGCGCCTTCCCAACCTTTTGTGATCCGCGGCACCAATTTTAACATGGTGGTGCTACAATTGCGCGAAGGCGCGCCGGAAGTCGTCGTTCCGGCCTTGGAACGTTTGATTCAGCAATCGCCCGCGTTTCTGCGCGATGCTCCGATTGTGCTGGGGTTGGATGAGTTGCCGGCAAACGGTGCGCTGCCGGACTTCACCGGATTGGCAAATGGTTTGCGGCGATTGCATCTGGTGCCCATCGGTACCACAGGCGGATCCGGCAGCCAGCGGCAGGCGGCGGCGGCGGCAGGCTTGTCCCAGTTGAATAAGGGCCAACAACTCTTCAAGCCAAAACAGACGCCCGTGACCGAGCCTTCGGAACCCGAGCCCGTGGCCGCTGTTCGGTCTGAGCCCATTGCCCAACCTGCACCGCTGGCGGCAGCTACGCCGGCTCCGGTGGTGATCGAAGCTGCAAGCGAATCGCCGCCGGCTGAGGCTCAACCGGCTCTGTTGGTCACCACACCGGTGCGCGCCGGCAATCGGATTTATGCACAGGGCCGGGATATTATCTGCACGGCGACTGTCAACGCAGGCGCGGAGATCATCGCCGACGGCCATGTGCATGTGTATGGCGCTTTGCGCGGCCGCGCTATTGCCGGCGCATCTGGCTATGACGACGCTAGAATCTTTGCTTTGAATTTCGATCCGGAGTTGATCGCGATTGCGGGCTTGTACCGTGTGCGAGACGATGTCGATCCCAAGTTGATCGGCCAACGCCTTCAGATCAGCTTGAATGGCGAGGAGATGCGGTTCGCGCCGCTTGGCTGAGATAGGTCGCAGTGAAACCATTGGTTAAGGAGACACGTACGATGTCTGAAGTCATCGTCGTCACATCGGGCAAAGGCGGGGTCGGGAAGACGACGACCAGTGCTGCTTTTGCTACAGGCTTGGCCATGCGCGGCCACAAGACCGTCGTGGTGGATTTTGACGTCGGGCTCCGCAACCTCGACCTGATCATGGGCTGTGAGCGCCGGGTGGTGTTCGACATCATCAACGTGATTCAGGGCGAAGCCAACCTCAAGCAGGCGCTGATTAAGGATAAGCGGGTCGAGAACTTGTCGATTTTGCCGGCGTCGCAGACCCGGGATAAGGACGCGTTGACCAAGGAAGGCGTCGAAAAAATCCTGAACGAGTTGCGCGAGACCTTTGACTATATCGTCTGCGACAGCCCGGCTGGCATCGAACGCGGCGCCCACCTGGCGTTGTATTTCGCCGACAAGGCAATCGTGGTCACCAACCCGGAAGTATCGAGCGTGCGCGACAGCGACCGCATCCTGGGCGTACTCGCCAGCCGCTCCAAGCGGGCGGAGGATGGCCGGCCGCCGGTGAAAGAGCAATTGCTGTTGACCCGCTACGACGCCGCCCGGGTTGAACGGGGCGAAATGCTGAAGGTCGAGGATGTTCAGGAAATCCTGGCAATCCCGCTGCTTGGCATTATTCCGGAAAGCCAGAGCGTGCTGTCCGCCTCGAACCAGGGTGTGCCGGTGATCCTGGAAGACAATTCGACGGCGGGTAAGGCATATGCCGACGCTGTCTCCCGTTTCCTGGGCGAAGACGTGCCGCATCGTTTCGTCTCGCCCGAGAAAAAAGGCCTGTTCAGCCGCTTGTTCCGAGGTGCCGCATGAGCTTGTTGGATTTCTTTCGCTCAAAGCGCTCCACGACAACCGCTGCGGTAGCACGCGACCGGTTGCAGATCGTTCTGGCGCACGAGCGGATCAGCCGCGATGGCGATGACTTTCTGCCCCGATTGCAGAAGGAATTGCTGGAAGTGATCTCGCGCTATGTGGCGGTCGACCAGAACGCTGCGGTGGTCAAGCTGGACCGTGGCGACGATGTTTCGACGCTGGAGATCGAAATCGAATTGCCAATGCCGACTGCCGAGCAAAGCCGGGCAACGCGAGTCGCGCTGTAGCGCAGACCCCGATCTGGCCGGATCGGGGTCAGGTGCCCTAGCGGCGACGGATTGCGGTCAGCCGAGGCCGTCGGTTCCGGCGCCGCAGATGATCGCGACCACGGTCTCGCCTGCTGCTGGCAGGTGCCGGCCCGTCATCAGCGCGGCCAGAGAGGCCGCGCCGGCCAACTCCGCGGCGACGCCTGTCTCAAACCATAGCCATTCGGCCGCTTGGCGCATCTCTTCGTCGGATACCAGCACCATCCTATCGACGTGCGCGGCGATCAGTTCCAGGTTGATCGGCATCGAGCGGCGCGGCGCGAGTGAACCGGACGCGGTGGTAATCCGGTCCAGCGTCACCAATTCCCCGGCCTTTAGGCTTTCATAGAGTGTTGGCGCGCCGGTCGGCTCTACCCCGATGATCTTGATGCCGGGTCGGATCGCTTTTGCGGCGGCAGCGACTCCCGCAATCAGCCCACCGCCGCCAATCGCAACGACCAGTGTATCGACAATCGGCATCTGGGCCAGGACTTCCAGCGCCAGAGTGCCTTGGCCGGCAATCACTTCCGGGTCGGCGAACGGATGGACATAGGTCAGGTTGCGGGTGCGTTGGGCGTCCAGCGCCGCTTCCTGGGCTTCGTCCCAGACCTTGCCGGTGACGGTCACCTCCGCTCCCCACTGGCGCAGCTTTTGGAGCTTAGCTGCGGGCGTGCTCTCCGGCACGAAGATCGCGGCAGGAACGCCGGCGCTGGCCGCGGCATAGGCGACGGCCAGGCCATGATTGCCACCGGAGGCCGTCACCAGGCCGCGAGCCCGGGCGTCCTCGTCCAGGGTCAGCAGCTTGTTGGCAGCGCCGCGCGCCTTGAAGCTGCCGGTCACCTGCAGGCATTCCAGCTTCAGCAACAGGCGGCCAGCATCCAGCACCGGGCCGCGCATAGGCGCAGGGTCGAGGATTGGCGTCTGTCGCACACGGTCCTGAATACGCGCGGCGGCGTCTTGGATCATCGATAGGGTGACGGGGTGGTCGTTCATGCGCTTGCTCCCTCTCGCCCGATCAATTCAAGCCATTCGTCTTCGCTTAAGGTTGCAAGGCCAAGGTCCGCCGCTTTTTTGGCCTTGGAGCCAGCATCTGCGCCGACCACCACATAATCCGTTTTTTTCGAGACTGACCCGGCGACCTTGGCGCCCAGGCTCTCCGCCCGGGCCTTGGCTTCGGCCCGGGTCATGCGTTCGAGGGTGCCGGTAAAGACCACGGTTTTGCCGCTGATAGCGCTTTCCTGCACCGTCTCCGGCGCTTCCAGCGTCAGGAATTGGGAGAGGTCGGCGACAACCTCGCAATTGTGCGGCTCGGCGAAAAAGGCGATCAGATCGGCGGCAACGTCCTTGCCCATCTGGTCGATATTGATCAGGTCGGCATAGGCGTCGCTGTCCTGGTCCTGCGCCGCGGTAACCGCTGCAATCAAGGCGTCTAATGTGCCATAGGCCCGGGCCAGTAGTTTCGCCGTCGCCTGGCCGATTTGGCGGATGCCCAACGCAAAGATAAAGCGTTCCAGCGGCCAGGTTCGGCGCTCGTCGATGGCCGCTAGCAGGTTATCGGCGGACTGCTCGCCCCAGCGCTCCCGTTGCACCAAATCGGCGCGCCGATCCTTCAGGCGAAAGATATCGGCTGGCGAGCGGACGATATGGTCCGCCCATAACTCCTCGATCCGTTTAGTGCCCATGCCCTCAATGTCGAAGGCGTTACGGCTGACGAAGTGCTTCAGCCGCTCCACTGCCTGGGCCGAGCAGATCAGGCCGCCTGTGCACCGGCGAATCGCCTCGCCATCCGGCCGCACCGCTTCGCTTTTGCAGACCGGGCAGGTGTGGGGAAAGGCATACGGCGTTGAGCCCTCAGGCCGCTTTTCCAGCACCACGCGCACCACTTGCGGAATGACGTCGCCGGCGCGTTGGATCACGACCGTATCGCCCTCGCGGATATCCTTGCGGGCGATTTCATCCTCGTTGTGCAGGGTCGCGTTGGTCACGGTGACGCCGCCGACAAACACCGGCGCCAGTCGCGCCACGGGCGTCAGCGCGCCGGTGCGGCCAACCTGGATGTCGATACGCTCCAATCGGGTTTCGGCCTGTTCTGCCGGGAACTTATGGGCAATCGCCCAGCGCGGGGCGCGGCTGACCTGGCCGAGCCTTTCCTGCCAATCGAGCCGGTCGACCTTGTAGACGATCCCATCGATATCGTAGTCCAGGTTGCCTCGCCGCTGCTGCAAGTCGGCATAGGCCGCCAGCAACTCATCCACCGAGCCACAGATTTTCGACAAAGGATTGACCGGCAGGCCCCAAGCCTGCAACTGCGTCAGAAGGCCGGAATGGGTTTCGGCAATTGGTGCAGATGCCTCACCCAAAGAGTAAGCAAAGAAGCCCAATTCCCGCTCTGCAGTGATCCGCGCATCCAACTGGCGCAGCGACCCTGAGGCGGCGTTGCGCGGATTGACGTACAATGGCAGGTCCGCGGCTGTGCGGCGCTCGTTCAGCCTGGCAAAGGCAGCGTGGCTCATATAGACCTCGCCCCGCACCTCCAGCAGCGACGGCGCGTCGGCGATCTGGTCCGGAATATCGCGCAGGGTCCGCGCATTGGCGGTGATATCCTCACCTTCCGCGCCATCGCCGCGGGTGGCGGCCTGGACCAGCCTGCCGTTTTCGTAGCGCAGCGACAGCGACAGGCCATCGATCTTCGGCTCGGCGATGATCGCGACTGCCTCCTCTTCGTCCAGCCCGAGAAACCGCCGGACGCGGGCCACAAATTCCGTTACATCCTCCGCATCGAAAGCATTGCCGAGCGACAGCATCGGCCGGGCATGCCGGACCTTGGCGAAGCCTTCGGCGATTGGCGCGCCCACCCGGTCGCTGGGGCTGTCGGCCCGTTTCAGGTGGGGAAACCGCGCCTCGATCGCCTGGTTGCGCAGGCGGAGCGCATCATAGGCTGCGTCGTCGACCTCTGGCGCGCTGCGCGCATAGTAAAGACGGTCATGGTGCGCAATCAGACCCGCAAGCCGCAGCAATTCCTTTGCGGCTTCGCGGTCAGACAGGTCCTCAACGGGCGTTCGGTCGATGCTCACGGGCGTGCGCTCTGCAGCGGGGAATGGGACGGTTCTCCCTAGCAGAAGCGCCAGGGTCAGGCCAGTTCGCTGAGTTCGCGCGTGTAGCGCGACAACTGCTCGATCTCGTAGTCCTCACGCTCCAGCGAGCGCGGGTTCCACATGCTGCGGCCTTCGCGCGTCACCAGATTGCCGCCATAGACGTGGATAGCGGACGAGCGCGTCGGCAATGGGTTCTGGATGGCGTGGATCGTGTCGGCGGTAAGGCGGCAGATATCGCCGACCTTCAGCAACTGCTCGCCAATCTGCTCTGGCTTTGGCCCGGCGTCGCTGTAGAAGCGATTGTGCTCCTCGCCGTCATAGACGCCGATCACCGCCCACATGCAGTGATTATGGATCGGCGAGCGCAGGCCAGGCGCTGTCGCGACCTGCAACACAGTCAGCTCCTCGTCGTTGCAGACCATGCGGTCCTTCAACGAATTGCCCCGGGTGCGCGCAGCGAATGCAGCATCGAGGCCTTTGGGATCGGCAATGACGTCCTGTACCAATTTTTCCACGACGCTGGCAGGGTCGCGCGTCTTGAGGGCAGCGCGGCAATCGGCAATGAACTTGTCAAGATCGACCATGACCAGGGCTCCTTCTACCGGTGAGAGGCCAGTGTCGCGCAGGATATCCTCTGGCGCAAGCGTCAGACCGAGGCCGATTTGCCTTGCTCGGATACGCCAGGCAGCAACAATTGCACGGCGGCGGCGCGGGCTTCTTCCGTTACCGTTTCGCCAGCCAGCATGCGGGCGATTTCCTCGCGCCGTTCATTCTCTGCTAACAGCGAGACGTTGGTGCGCGTCCGGCCATCGATTTCCGCCTTGCGCACATGCATGTGCTTCGCGCCGCGGGCGGCTACCTGTGGCGAGTGGGTGACGACCAACACCTGCACGTCGTTGCCCAGTTGCGCCAACCGTTCGCCAAC
The DNA here is from genome assembly GCA_029978325.1 of Alphaproteobacteria bacterium. Classification (GTDB taxonomy): domain Bacteria; phylum Pseudomonadota; class Alphaproteobacteria; order Bin95; family Bin95; genus JACKII01. The sequence goes on from JAPOJR010000063.1 coordinate 13,059, forward strand.
CGCCGCCGCCGTCGCGCCGCCAATGCCGGCATCGACCTCGTCGAAGACCAGGGTTCCGACCGGGTCCGCAGCGGCCAGCACGACCTTCAGCGCCAGCAAGAATCGGGCTCGCTCGCCGCCGCTGGCGATCCGTTCGATCGGCCCAAAAGGCATGCCCGGATTGGTCCGGACCGAAAATCGCGCCCGATCCGCGCCGCCTGCGCCCCATTGATCGGCGGGCAGTTGTTCGACATCGGTGCGGAATTCGGCCTTTTCCAGGCGCAAGGGTGCAAGTTCCGCTGCGACCGCCTGGTCTAGCCGGCCGGCAGTTTCGCTGCGTGCTGCTGAAAGGGTGGTGGCCTCGGCCTCAAATTTCGCGCGCGCGGCGGCCACCGCCTGCTCGGTTGCAGCCAACGCTTGGTCGGCGCGTTCCAACGCGGCCAGGTTTTCCGCCAGTTTCTCCTGCACCGCTGCCAACTGATCCGGTTCGCAGCGGTGTTTGCGCGCCAGATCCCGCAGAGCGAACAACCGGGTCTCGACAAATTCCAGCCGGGTGCCATCCAGATCGACGTCGCGGGCCAGTTCGTCCAACGCGCTTTGTGCCTCGTCGAACTCAATGGCCGCTCGTTCCAGCGCGAGGAGGGCCGGTTGAAACCTTTCGCCCACCTTGTCCGCCGACCGCTCCAGCGCCCGCATGGCAGAGCGCAGCGCGCCGGCGACGTCGTTCTTGCCGGTAACTGCGGACTGCGCGCCTTTGATGGCCTCCAGGATGCGCTCCTGCGCCTGCAGGAAGCGGCGTTCCTCCGCCAGTTTGCTGGCTTCGTCTGCCTGCGGTCCGGCCTCTTCGAGTTCGCCGAGGGCGTGCCGCAGCCAATCGGCATCGCCGAGTGCGTTTGCCAGAGCCGTTTGTTGGTCGCGCAGAGAGGTATCTAATCCCTGCCAATCGCGATACGCCGCTGCGACCGCCGCCCGAAGGTCGCCCAGGCCGCCAAACGCATCCAACAGGTCGCGATGGCCGGAAGGATCGGTCAGGCCGCCGGAATCGAACTGGCCCTGCACCTCAACCAGCCGCGCCCCGATTTGGCGCAGCAAGCCGGCGGAAATCGGCTGATCGTTGACGTAGGCCCGGCTGCGGCCTTCTGCCGACAGCACTCGCCGCAGAATTAACCTGTCCTCGTCTGGGTCGAGTTCAATGCCGGCGTCTTCTAAGTAGGGCGCAGCAATGGCGATGCTGTCCGCAGAGAATGTGGCGCTGACGACGGCCCGGTCTGCCCCTGCCTGCACCAATCCGGCGTCGGCGCGGGCGCCCAGCACCAGGCCAAGCGAATCCAATAGAATTGACTTACCCGCCCCGGTCTCGCCGGTCAGCACGCCCAGGCCGCCGGCGAAGTCGAGGGTCAGGTCGTCGATCAGCGCGACGCGTTTGATGGCCAGCTGACGGAGCATGGCCGCATTCTACCTCTTATTGACTGCTGCCGAACAGCCGGCCGAGCCAGCCGGGGCCTTGGCTTCTCCAATAAGCCAGAGCCTTTTCCGCCTCGGCTGCATTGGCAGCTGCGATGGATCGCTCGGTTGGCGTCTCGCCGTGTTGCGCAACGGCCTGCCAATAGGCGAGGCCGGACCGGGCGACCTTGATCTCCAAATCCCGTTTGGCGGTGACGTTGGATGGGTCATTCTGGGCGAGGCGCAGCAGGTCAGCCCGTGCCTGCCAATAGGAACTGGAGGCGGTGGCAATGTCCGCGTTTTGGGTCGCGCGCGCTTTTACTGCTGGTTCGGTCGCTGCGTCCGCTGCGGTTTTCCATCCTGCCGCCGCCGCTGCCGCACCGGCCTGCTGACGCTCAGCAGAGGCGAGTTGCGTCTGAAGCTGTCCAGCATCAATCGGCCGGGCAGCTGGTTGCTGGCCAGCGGCCTTGGCGTCCGGCGCCGGCAATGCGGAGGCTTGTGACGCAGCGTCAGACTTTGCCGCCGCAGGAGGGGGAAGGGCGGTTGCCTTTGCCTCTGCTGGTGCTCCGTCTTTCGGTTTTGGCTTGAATTCGCCTAACGTCGCCGAGGTCGGGCCCGTATCGGTCAGAGGGGCCGCCGCTTGCTCGTCGGTGTGAGTCGGCTTGCCATCCACATCCACCACACCGATAGCGTGCTTGGGTACGAACAGATAATCCCAGGAATCTTCGATCCAATCGGTGGGATTGAACGATGCCTTCACCTTTACCCGGTCGCCGGTCAGCAAGTAATAGCTGTCAGCATACCAGGTTGACCCTGGAAAGTTATGGCCTAGCACCGCACCGGTTCGTGTAGCTTCCTCGGTGAGCCCCAGCGCAGTATAGGCCTCAACCAGGCGATGCAGCGCTTCAGGCGTGTGGCTGGTCGTCTGATAGTCCCTCAGTACACGCTTAAACCGGTTAATGGCCGCGACGGTTTTGCCACTGCGAAGGTAATAGCGGCCAATGCTCATGTCCTTGCCGGCAAGGTGGTCGAAGGCAAGATCGCGCTTGAGTTGCGCATCGCGGGCATAGGTAGAATCCGGGAAACGCCGCGCCACCTCGTCCAGCGCCTTCAGCGCTTTTTCGGTCGTCGATTGATCGCGATCAACGTCAACGATCTGCTCGTAATACGAAATCGCCTTTAGATAATAGGCGTAAGGCGCATCAACATGGTTGGGGTGGAGTTGAATAAATCGATCGATGGCGATAATAGCGTCGTCATATTTGTCCCCTTCAAAATAAGCGAATGCGCCCATGATCTGGGCTCTGGGCGCCCAAATCGAGAATGGATGTTGACGTTCGACCTCTTCAAATTCCTGAGCTGCCTTGTAGTAGTTGCCCTCGCCCAGGTAATCCACACCTTTATTATAGAGCTCGGCTACCGGCTTTTCTTGATATTTGGGCTTTTCCGGTCCGCCACACCCGGCAAGGGATACTGCTACGACGATGCCGACAGCGGCAGCGCGCAACCGTTCGCGCAGTGCTTTGCGTACTGGGTGCCTATGGGACACGATTTCTCAAAATCCTAAGCTGCGGAGGAAGCGTCGCGACCGTTTTGTACCGTGGTTCGCCTCAATGGGCAACGACCCACCGCGACGCAATCCTTTGCTAGGACGTCGCCCGATCAGAATGCGTCGCCTCCGCGGCAGAGTGGTTGGCTATGCTGTAGCCCACTCATAAGAGGCAGGGTCGCTCATGACGGCGCGCAGCAGCATATTGTTCAGCTTATGACCGGCTTGGTTGCCGACATAAGCCCCGAGGAACGGCCCACCCGCCAGAAACAGATCGCCAACCGCATCCAATGCTTTGTGCCGCACGAATTCGTCCGAAAACCGCAGTCCGCCCGGATTTATGACGTTGTCGTCCTGGATGACCACAGCGTTATCCAGCGAGCCGCCCTGAGCCAGGCCCTTGCTCTTGAGGTAGGCGACCTCGTTGGCAAATCCAAACGTCCGTGCCCGGGCAAAGTCGCGTTTGAAGCGCATGCCGGACAGGCGTGCCGCTATCCGCTGTTGTCCGATTACCGGGCTTTTGAAATCAATCGAAACGTCGACGCAACAGCCATCTCCAGGCAACAGCGCCGCAGACTTTTCGCCTTCCGTTACCGTTACCGGCTTCAGCATACGCAGGAATGAACGGCGTTGAGACTGGGTGACCGTGCCAGCCTGTTCGATCAACAGAATGAAAGGATCGGAACTACCGTCCATCGCAGGCGGCTCGGCGGCATCCAGTTCGATGACCGCATTGTCGACGCCTGTCGCCACCAGGGCGGCCATGAGATGTTCGATCGTCGCGACCCGAGCGCCGGAAGCGTTGCTGATCGCTGTGCACAAGGTGGTGTCGGTTACGTTATCCCAACGGCCTCTGATTTCGGCCTCCGTAGGAGAGAGGTCGGTGCGGACAAACCGAATTCCCGCATCGGGCGCAGCAGGCTTTAGGGTCAGGTTAACCAGTTGGCCGCTATGCAATCCGATACCCGAGCAATGGACCGGCTGCCGTAAGGTCATCTGCAATCCCGGCAGAAAAGCTGACGCCGCATGGGAGAGTTTTGCCGGCTTCAAACCCGGAGAGGATTCAAACACGTAATCATCGACAAATTCCTGTCGCCGCAGTGTCAAGCCATCCACCATGGTTATCCGCCTCTATCCGTTCGGACGCCTTTTGAGGTCCAAATTTTACCTTGCTTTGCCGCCCTTTATTCTGAGAGCCGTAGGAGCATCGCAACGTATTCGATTAACCGTTGCTCTACGAGGTCTCGTGCTGGATCACAAGT
>JAPOJR010000064.1 GCA_029978325.1 Alphaproteobacteria bacterium
ACTCGATAGGAGCCGCAAAATGGCTTGGATGATCAAAGGGCAGTACATGGAAAGCTGCAATTGCGACTACCTTTGCCCCTGTATATTCACCAATCCGCAAGGCCCTGCGACCCGGGACCATTGCACGGCATTGCTGGTGTTTCGCATCGACGAAGGCGAAGCCGATGGGGTCGATCTGGCGGGGGCCAAATTCGCACTGGTGTTCAAGACCGGCCGGGTGATGGCGGCGGGCAACTGGACCTATGGCGGCGTCGTTGATGCTGCCAACGATTCGCAGGCAGCGGCACTGGAGCGCATCGTCGGCGGCAAGGCAGGCGGCGTGCCGCAGATGATCAACGATGGCCTGGTCACAAACCACCAGGGCGTGCTGCGCGCGGCTATCGAGATCGAAGCCGTAGGACTGCACCGGTCGGTCAATATTCCCGGCGTCCTGTCGTTTGCCATCGAGGGCGTACAGCCGCGCACCCGCAATGGCGAGGCGATGCACATAGACAACACAGCCCATCCCGCCAACAAGCGCTTGGCGCTGGCGCAGGCCAGCCAGATGCAGGTGTCGGCCTTTGGCATCGCCGAGACGATCCTGGGCCAGGGCAATAACGGCCATTTCGCGCCGTTCCACTGGAAAGGGTAGCACCGCCATCGGGCCGGCGCGCTGCGCCGGCTGTTCCGCACTTGATCCCCGGGGGCCAATTGGGCCAAAACCACGGGCATAGGCTTTCCGTTCACGTTCCCAAATGGACCCCGGCCCAGCCGCTGGGGAAGATCGATTATGGCAAGACAAGAATATTCTGCGGATGTTGTCGTCGTCGGTTGCGGCATTGCCGGCCTCTCGGCTGCCGTGTCGGCGGCGGAAGCTGGGGCAAACGTTCTGGTGCTGGAGCGCGCGCCCAAGGACGACCGTGGCGGCAACACGCGCTACACCGAATCCTTCTGGCGCATGAAGGATCACGACACCATTGCGGATGATTTTGCCGAACGTCTGGCCGAGAATGCCGCCGGCTATCTCGATCCGGAAGTCACCAAGGACTATAACCGCCCCTATAGTGACTGGCAGCCATTGTTGCGCGCCCAGCCGGCGTTAGACCCCGCGCTGATCGAGGCCTGGGGCGAAGGCGCCGGCCCGGCGGTGCGCTGGCTGGAAAGCAAAGGCGCAAAGTTCGACTATCTGCCGATCTATTTCCTGACCGTCTCGACCTCTCGCCTCGCCCCGGTCGGCGGCGGTTGGGCTCTGGTTGAGGCCTTGGCGAAGTGGTGTGAGACCGAAGGCGCTGACCGCGTCGCAATTCATTATGAGACGACGGCCCGCGGCTTAATCCAGGATGAGGACGGCAGAATTGTCGGCATCCGGGCGCTGGGACCGGATGGACCGTGCGAATTCCGCGGCAACTCTGTCGTGCTGGCCTCTGGCGGCTTCGAGGGCAATGCGGAAATGCTGGCGCGGTATTGCGGGCCGCAGACGCAATGGACCCGCCCCATCGCCAAAGGCGGCTATTTCAACCGCGGTGAGGGCATCCGCATGGGCCTGGAGGCAGGCGCTGCGCCGGGCGGCGATTTCGGCAGCTTCCATGCCCAGCCGGTCGACCCGCGCTCCGGCGCAATCGAGGCGGCGGTTGTCACCTTCAACTATGGCCTGCTGGTCAACCTGGACGGAGACCGCTTCACCGATGAGGCTCCAGCCACGGCCGACGCCTGTTATGAGGCGATCAGCCGGGACATTCTGCAACAGAAAAAGGGACTGGCCTACGTCATCCACGATGCGCGCCTCGACGACGTGCCGAACTGGCGGCTGGGCGTGCGTTCCGACCAAGCCCCGATCGAGGCCGCGACGCTGGCAGAACTGGCGGACAAAATCGGAGTCAATTTCAACCGTCTGCAAGCTACCTTGGCCGCCTATAACGCCCATTGCCCACCAGAGCCGACGGGAGACGCGTTCAAGGCGCTGGAGCTGGACGGGTTGCGCACCAAGCCGGGACTGATCCCACCGAAAAGCAACTGGTCCCGGCCCTTGGACCGCGGGCCCTGGCGGGCCTGGCCGATCATGTGCTCGAATTGCTTTACGTTCGGCGGCCTGAAGGTTAACCCGAACGCGCAAGTGCTGGACATGGACGGACGCCCTCTTCCCGGGCTCTACGCAGCCGGCGAAACCATGGGCGTCTACCACCGCACCTATACCGGCTCGACCAGCGTCATGCGCGGCTGCGTTTTTGGCCGGATCGCCGGGCGGCATGCCGCTCGCAGCAACGTTTAGGAGACAGGCTTCGATGGACGCGCCATGCTGAGCTTTCTCCAGAACAACCTGCCATTCTTCGGCTATCCCTACAAAGGGTCGCACATCCCCTGCAACCTCTGCCAGTCAGAGCGGACAGTCGTCATCTGTTCGACGGATCGCCGCTGGAAAAACCTCGTAACCGTTGCATGCGCCGACTGCGGGCTGATGCGCACCGACCCGATGCCGACGGATCCGGAACTGGCTCAATACTATGCCAGTTCCTATCGCTTCGACTATCAATTGGCCGGCTCGAAACCGCCGAAATTCCACCTGGTCCGGTCAGCCCGCGATGCCAACATGCGGGCGAAGGCGTTGCAACCTTTTCTCGTTGCCGGTGCTAGGGTTCTGGATTTCGGGTGTGGGACCGGTGAATTCCTGAAGCTTGCCAAAGACAAAGGCTGCAACGTCACCGGCATTGAGCCCGGCGAGGATTACGCGAAGTTCGCAAGGGAAACCTACGGTCTGAACGTCATCAATTCGCCCTGGCAACAGGTGAACCTGCCGGCCGGCGGAATGGACGTGATCAGTTGCAACCAGGTGCTGGAACACCTGCGCGATCCGATGGCGGCGATTGCTGCCATCAATCGATGGTTGAAAATGGATGGCGTGTTCTATGCCTCGGTACCGGACATGCGGCCCAGCAAGAAGCCCAGTTTCGAGCGCTTCCACTTCGCGCACGTGTATGGCTTCATCCCGGAAACCTTCGATGCCGCGCTGCGCCTGAACGGGTTCGAGCCCATAACCGCCGACGCCGCGCAAACCACCACAGCGGTATACCGCAAGGTCTCTGAAACGGCGCTGGCCGGCGTCCAAATCCGCGACCCGAACCGTGCCCGGTATCTGCAAGACAATTTCGTCGACGGCAGCGTTGCCGCCTACATTTTTGGCGGCGGGTATCTGAAAAGCGCCCAGCGGCGTTTTTCGAAATGGTACCGCGACACGTTCAAGGTTTAATTTGCGTTCACCCAAATGCGAATGCAGTGGGGCCTTCGATCCAGCCAAGACTGGATTCGGGCTGCACGGTTTACAACATCTGGGGTAGACCGTTCGTCATTCTCTGCCAGAAAGCCGGCGCATATGAGTTCAGTGCTCTATATCCTGATTCCGATCGCGGCCCTTGCGGTCGTCGTCGTCCTCGTGACCGGCGTCTTAGGCTTTGCCAAAGGCGGCAAGTTTAACAAGCAATACGGCAACAAGCTGATGCAGGCCCGGGTTATCCTGCAATTCGGCGCTGTCATCCTGTTGCTGCTGCTGGCGCTGGCCACCGGCAGCGGCGGGGGCGGCTGAAGCGATGGTTAAGCTCACCAAAATCTATACCCGCGGCGGCGACAAAGGCGATACATCGCTGGGAAGTGGCGAACGCGTACCGAAATTCGCGCTGCGTGTCGCGGCCTATGGCACGGTCGACGAGGCGAACGCAGCCCTGGGATTAGCGCGGTTGCATACAGAGGGCGAGGCAGACGCGATGCTGTCGCGCATCCAGAACGACCTGTTCGACCTGGGCGCCGACCTTTGTACGCCGGAAACCGGCGGCGAGAAAGCCCATGGTGCATTGCGCATCGTGCCGGCCCAAGTCGATCGGTTAGAAGCGGAAATTGACGCTATGAATGCCGAACTCGCCCCCCTCACCTCGTTCATCCTGCCAGGCGGCTCTGCAGCGGCGGCGCATTTGCACGTGGCCCGCACCGTCGCGCGCAGGGCAGAGCGTCAGATGGTCGAATTGTCCCGCCACGAGGCCATAAACGAGGCCGCCATCCGCTATATCAACCGCCTGTCCGATCATCTGTTCGTGCTGGCGCGGCGTTGCAACGGCAATGGCGCCGCGGACGTGTTGTGGGTTCCGGGCCAAAACCGGCAGACCTGAGACGGTGGAACCGTTGACAGGTCGCCGCCGTCTCCGTAACAACATTGTCTCACTTTAGCCTTTCGCAGGCGCACAACCTCCTTTAACGGAATGAGCCCCCCATGAAAGTCCTGGTCCCGGTCAAGCGGGTCATCGACTACAACGTGAAAATCCGCGTCAAGCCGGATGGCACGGGTGTCGAGACCCAGAACGTCAAAATGTCGATGAACCCGTTCGATGAAATCAGCATCGAAGAAGCGGTTCGCCTGAAGGAAGCCGGGATCGCGACCGATGTCGTCGCCGTGTCCATGGGTCCGAAGCAGTGCACGGAAACGATCCGCACCGCGCTGGCGATGGGCGCTGATCGCGGCGTTCACGTTCTGACCGACGATGCGCTGGAGCCGCTGGCCGTCGCCAAAGCGATGAAGGCCCTGGCCGAGAAAGAACAGCCGCAGCTGATCATCGTCGGCAAACAGGCTATCGACGACGACTCGAACCAGACCGGCCAGATGACCTCTGCCCTGCTGGGGTGGTCGCAGGCGTGCTTTGCCAGCGTCCTTAAGGTCGAAGGCGACAAGGCCACCGTAACGCGCGAGGTCGATGGCGGCCTTGAAACCGTCAACATCACCATGCCGGCGGTCGTCACCGTCGACCTGCGCCTGAACGAGCCGCGCTATGCCTCGCTGCCGAACATCATGAAGGCGAAGAAAAAGCCGATTGAGGAAGTGACGCCGGCCGACCTGGGTGTCGATACGACGCCGCGCCTCGCCGTCCTGAATGTCGCCGAACCGCCAAAGCGCGAAGGCGGCGGCAAGGTCGCAGACGTGCAGGAACTGGTCTCCAAATTGATGAGCGAGGCGAAAGTCATCTAATGAGCGTTCTCGTTGTAGCCGAGCTGAGCGACGGCCAAATCGCTCCCGCTACCCGCAACGCCGTTACGGCAGCGGTTCAGATCAACAGCGACGTGCACCTGCTGGTCGCAGGCCAGGGTTGTGGCGACGCCGCCGCCGCCGGCGGCAAAATTGCCGGCATCACCAAGGTGCTGTGCGCCGACGATGCGGTCTATGCCAATGGCTTGGCGGAAAATATTGCCAAGCTGATTGCCGGCATCGCGTCGGGATACAGCCACGTACTGGCGTCGGCGACGAACCAGGGCAAGAACATCATGCCGCGCGCTGCTGCGCTGTTGGATGTCATGCAGATTTCGGAAATCACCGAGGTCAAGGACGCCGACACCTTTGTGCGCCCGATCTATGCCGGCAACGCGCTGGCGACGGTGAAGTCGTCCGACAGCATCAAGATCATCACTGTGCGCGGCACGGCCTTCGACGCCGCCCCGGCCACCGGCGGCTCCGCCGGTGTGGAAGCGGTGGCGAGCGCCGGCGATGCCGGGCTCTCATCCTTCGTGAGCCGCGAACTGACCAAGTCCGAACGTCCGGAACTAACCCAAGCGGGTATCATCGTGTCCGGTGGCCGCGGCATGGGTTCGGGCGAGAACTTCAATATCCTGGAAGCGCTGGCGGATGAGCTGGGCGCTGCTGTCGGCGCCAGCCGCGCGGCGGTCGATGCAGGCTTCGTGCCGAACGACTACCAGGTCGGCCAGACCGGCAAAGTGGTTGCACCAGAGCTTTACATCGCGGTCGGTATCTCCGGCGCGATCCAGCACTTGGCCGGTATGAAGGACTCCAAGGTGATCGTCGCGATCAACAAGGACGAAGAAGCGCCGATCTTCCAGGTGGCGGACTACGGTTTGGTTGGGGACCTGTTCTCCGCCATTCCTGAGCTGACTGCCGAAATCAAAAAGCGCCGCGCCGAGCGCTAGACGCTGACCAGGGTCCTGGGGCTGACACACGCCCCAGGACTTTTTTCTTTCAGGTCCAACGTAACGCCGAAATCGGCGAGGAAATCAGTCAATGGTGCAAAAAATCGGTGTGATAGGCGCTGGCCTCATGGGCAATGGCATCGCCCACGTCTGCGCGGTCGCAGGGTATGATGTCGTGCTCGCCGATCTCACCGAAGACCGCCTGTCTGACGCGATGCAGGCCATGGGCCGCAATCTGGACCGCCAGGTGCGCCGCGGCTTGCTGGATGAGATTGGCAAGGCCGAAGCGGTCAACCGCATCAAAACCACGACCGACTACGCCGATTTCGGCGATTGCGACATGGTCATCGAAGCGGCGACCGAGAACGAAGCGGTCAAGCGCCAGGTGTTCGAGAAACTGGTGCCCAACCTTAAGCCGGATGCGCTGATTGCATCCAATACTTCGTCTATCTCAATCACACGGTTGGCGGCAGCGACCGACCGGCCGAGCAAGTTCATGGGCGTTCATTTTATGAACCCCGTGCCGATGATGAATCTGGTTGAACTGATCCGCGGCATCGCGACGGAAGAAGAGACCGTCGCCGCATTCAAAGCCGTGACGCAGCGCCTGGGCAAAATCCCGGTGTCGGCAGAGGATTTCCCTGCTTTCATCGTCAACCGCATTCTGTTGCCGATGATCAACGAAGCAATTTATACCCTCTACGAAGGCGTCGGCTCGGTCGAGGCAATCGACATGGGCATGAAACTGGGCGCGAACCACCCGATGGGCCCGCTGGAGTTGGCGGATTTCATTGGCCTGGATACCTGCCTCGCCGTCATGCAGGTGCTCTATGACGGTCTGGCCGACACCAAGTACCGGCCCTGCCCGCTTCTGGTCAAATATGTCGAGGCCGGATGGCTGGGCCGCAAGACGAAACGCGGCTTCTATGACTATAACGGCCCGGACCCGGTGCCGACCCGCTAAAGCACGGCATAATCTGGACAGATCGGGGCGCCCTAGCCCGCGCCCGGCGGACCTTTCAGCATCGGCACATGCCCCGGCAGGCCGGCAATCCGGCCGCACCAGGCTTGGATCGCCGGAAACAGACTGAGGTCAAAACCGCCGTCCGCCGCCACATGGGTATAGGCGTATAGCGCAATGTCGGCGATGCTGAAGGCCTGCCCCACCATGAAGTCGCGGCCGGCCAGGTGCTGCTCTATAACGCCCAACGCTTTGTTTCCGGCTTCGATCCGCGCCGGCAGTTCGGCATAGCGGGGATGCCCCGCCGGCAGGTGCCGCCGGATGTAGCGGGCGACGGCAACCTGCGGCTCGTGGCTGTATTGTTCGAAGAACAGCCACTGCAACACTTTGGCCCGGGCAAACCGTGTGCTGGGCAGCAAGGGTGTTTCTTCAGCGAAGTAGCTGAGAATGGCGTTCGATTCCCATAGTGTTCGCCCGTCTTCCAGCACAACGGTCGGAATCTTGCCGTTGGGGTTCAATCCCAAAAATTCCGGCGTCCGCGTGGCGCCATGGTCGGTATCCAGGTCGACGACGCGATGCGGCAGGGCCAAGTGCGCGAAAAGCAGGCGCACCTTGTATCCGTTGCCAGAATCCCAATTGTCATACAGAGTTAACATTTCACCGCACTCCTATAGGCGCCACACCGGCTTCGCGATCTCATAGGCGACGTCCGCACGGGTCAAGCCGATATCCGCTAACATGCGATCGTCCAGTTCGGCGAGATGTTTTCGTTGGCAATGCACATCCTGCCAAGACAGCACGCGCCCCACCATCGCGGTCAAAGCCTGAAGCGGCCTTGGCGCATGGGCTGGCAACGGTTGCTGCAATAACGACAGGATAGTCATCGGAGCCTCCTTTGGGCATCGGTTCGGGTAGAGCTGCAATTTACATGTAGTGAAACTATCTTTAAAATGATGTTTTCTCCAGTTTATGTTTAGAAAATCTATTCTTAAGAGGACATCGATGCGCCGCATGCCTTCCCTGCACGCCTTGCGAGCCTTTGAGGCGGCAGCGCGGAATATGAGCTTTACCCGCGCCGCCAACGAGTTGCACGTGACCCCCGGCGCCATCAGCCAACAAGTGCGAGGGTTGGAAGACGAACTCGGGCAGCCGTTGTTCGTACGCGTGCCGCGCAACCTGCGACTGACCGATGCAGGACGCCGCCTTCTACCGACGGTCAGCGACGCCTTTGCCCGTATAGCCGCCGGCGCAAGCAGCCTTTCGGAACAGCCGATGCGCGGACGGTTGGTTGTGAGTGTCTTACCGAGCTTCGCTCATGGCTGGCTGATCCATCGCCTTGGCGACTTTGGCGACCGCTATCCCGATATCGAAGTGATCGTGCAGGCAGAGCCGCGGAAGGTCGACCTGAATGCCAGTGACGTGGACGTCGCCATTCGCTATGGCCGCTACGCCTCTGGTCAGGGGATCCATGTCGAGCACCTGTTGGACGAAACCGTCTTCCCGGTCGCAAGCCCGACCTTACTGAACGGCTCCAAACCACTGCGGACGCCGCAAGACCTGCTGGCGCATCGGCTGCTGCACGATTCCGACCTGCGCCAGCCCGACAATGCCTGGCTAACCTGGCCAACCTGGTTTGCCCATTGGGGCCTGCGTGGCGAACCGTCAATCGCCGGCATGGGTTTTAGCGATACCCGGCTGGTCAACCGGGCGGCATCTGCTGGTCAGGGCATCGCGATTGGCCGCAGCGTCCTGGTCAAAATTTATCTCGCCCAAGGCACACTGGTGCGCCTGTTCGACGAAGAGGTGAACGCCGGCGCCGCATACTATATTGCCTGCAGCGAGGCCCGCCGGCACGACAGCAAAATCGCCGTGTTCTGCCAATGGCTACATGAGATCGCGGCCGAATTTTAGCAACAGTCTCCAGATACAGCCCGATTGGGTCCAACCGGCCCGCCTGTCGCAGCCTGGGGTTACAGGCGACTACGGGCCATCGCCGCACCGTCGGCCAGCGCCTGGAGCTTTGCGAATGCCAGGCTGCGGGGCATGTATTTCATACCGCAGTCGGTCGCCGCAATCAGGCGGCCAGCATCGATGTGCCCGAGCGCCGATTTCAGGCGGCCGGCGACAACCTCTGCGGTTTCCGCCTGCGGATCCGCCATATCGATCACGCCGAATATAACCCTTTTATCGGGCAGGCCACGCAACGCCACCGGGTCCAGGTGTGGCTGCGCCGCTTCGATCGAAATGGCGTCCGCCTTGCAAGCATTCAGTTGCGGCAGGTAGGAATATCCAGACGGCTTCCCGCTAACCACATAGGCATAACCGAAGCAAAGATGCACGGCGGTCGGCCCTGTGATCCCTTCCAACGCCCGGTCAATAGCCGCGACGCCGAACTTGTCCGCTTCCGCCGGGTTGGCCTGCATATAGGGCTCGTCGATCTGAATCCAATCGGCTCCGGCGGCTTTCAAATGCTTGATTTCTTCATTGACCGCTGCTGCATACGCCATGATCAAGGTTTCCTGGTCGTGGTAGTGCTCGTCCAGCGCCAGCTTAGCCATGGTAAAGCCGCCAGGGATCGTAACCTTGATCGGTCGGTCGGTCTGAGAGCGGAGGAAGGCCACCTCCGCCGCATGCACCGAACGGGTCAGTTTGATCGGGCCAACCACGCGCGGCACCAGCGTCGGCTTGCCATTGCGTGCAAGCACCTGCCCCGGATTATCCAGGTCGATGCCGTCGACAGCGGTTGCGAACGCATTGAAATAGCTCTCGCGCCGCACTTCGCCATCGGTCAGCACATCGATGCCGGCGCGTTCCTGGTCATGCACCGCCGTGAGGACGGCGTCGTTTTGTGCCTCTTCAAGCGCTTCGTCCGCCATGCGCCATACTTGCCGCATCCGCACCCGCGGCGGACCGCTGCCCAGCAGCACGTCGCGATTGATCAGCCAGCCCGGCTGCGGATAGCTGCCAACCAGCATTGTCGGAATTAGAGGTAAGGTCATGAGCGGCGCCAATCTGCGGAAAGACAGTGTGCTGGTGAGTGTAGGCGACCGTCACAGGAACCGCTAGACTGGAGCAATGCCGCATCGCGAACTGCCAAAGGGAGCCGCGCCCATGCACATCGAAAAACCCACCGCCAACACAGGCGCAATCGTCACTGGCGTTGATCTTAATCATATGTCCCCTGACGAATGGCAGGCGATCTACCAGGCCTGGCTGGACGCGGGCGTCATCTGCATTCGCGGCCAGGACCTGAGCATCCCGCAGTTCTTGGACCATGGCCGGCGGTTCGGCCAGGTGTTCCCGCACCTGGTGCGCAAATCCCGGCATGCGGATTATCCGGAATTGACCGTGATGGGCGTCGGCATTCGCAAGCCGGATGGCACTGTCAATTCGTCAGTCTACAACCGTGGCCGCGGCTGGCATACGGATGGGCCATGGGACCCAAAGGGCTGCAAGGCGACGCAACTGTATGCGCTGGAAATTCCCTCCAAAGGCGGGGACACCCTGTTCGCCAATATGACCATGGCCTACGAAGCCCTGCCGGAAGCATTAAAGCGTCGGATCGAGGGGCTGGAGGCTGACTATGTTTATGGCGGCGTCGCCCGCAAGAGCGCCGACCTGCTGGAGCCTGAGGACCGGAACCTGCCGCCGGTACGGCACGCCCTGGTGCGCGTGCATTCCGAGACCGGGCGCAAGTCGCTGTATTTCAACCCGACGCATCTGCTGCGGATCGTCGGCCTGCCGGAATCCGAAGCGAAGGCGCTGTTCGATGACCTGCAGGCGCACCAGATCGCGCCGGGCGCGGAATATCAGCACGACTGGCAGGTGGGCGACGTGGTCACCTGGGACAACCGGTGCATGCTGCATTCTGCCGGCGCGCCGTACCCGATCGAGGAAAACCGGATACACTGGCGTTGCACCATTGCCTCGGACGACTCGCGCGGCCAGCTGATCGCCGCGTAAACCCACCGCACCGGCAGTCGTTACAGCCAGGACGGCACTGGCAGGCCCTTGCTTTCCAGAAAGGCGCGGTTGAACATTTTCGACTGATACTTGGCCGCGCCGTCGCACAGCATCGTGACGATCACATGCCCCGGCCCCATGTCCTTGGCCATGCGGATCGCGCCGGCGACGTTGACGCCGGAGGACGAGCCCAGCGCCAGCCCCTCCCTGGCCAACAGGTCAAAGGCGCATTGCAGCGATTCGGTGTCGGGGATTTGATAGGGTAGATCCACCCGCAGACCTTCCAGGTTCGCCGTAATGCGGCCCTGTCCGATGCCCTCGGTGATCGACGACCCTTCGGATTTCAGCGCGCCGTTCTTATAAAATTCGTACAGCGCTGCACCCGGCGGATCGGCAAGGCCGATCTGGATACCGGCTTTCTGCTCACGCAGGTATTGCGCCGTGCCAGCCAGCGTACCGCCTGACCCGACCGCACAGATAAAGCCATCCACCTTGCCTTCCGTCTGGCGCCAGATTTCCGGTCCGGTGGTCTCGTAATGGCCTTGGCGATTGGCGACATTGTCGAACTGGTTCGCCCAGATCGCGCCGGCGGGCTCGCGCGCATTGATTTCCTCGGCAAGCCGGCCCGAATATTTCACATAGTTGTCGGGGTCGCGGTACGGCTTGGCCGGGACCTCCCGCAGGTCTGCGCCGCACAGACGCAACATATCCTTCTTTTCTTGGGTCTGCGTTTCCGGGATGACAATGACCGTTTTATAGCCACGAGCGTTGGCGACGAGCGCCAGGCCAATGCCGGTGTTGCCCGCCGTGCCCTCGACAATGGTGCCGCCAGGCCGCAACAGGCCTCGCGCCTCTGCGTCTTTGACGATCGCAAGCGCGGCACGATCCTTCACCGATCCGCCGGGGTTCATAAACTCGGCTTTGCCGAGGATTTCGCATCCGGTCACGTCGGATGCATGGTTCAAACGAATGAGCGGGGTGTTGCCGATACTGTCGATAAAGCCGCTGCGGACGTCCATCGTTGTTGCCTTTTCCTGGCGGTTGGTCGCAAGAACCGGCACTCTAGCGCGGTTTCCGTTGCGTAGTACGCAAAAATGCTATGTTTGGCAGATGTGCTAGTCGTTTCCCGCGACAACGGCCATATTGGCTAGGATATCAAACGTGCGAGGCTTTTATGCTGCGTGAACTGTGGTCAGAGGTTGAAACGTACAAAGAGCGTGATCCCGCGTTGCGGTCGCGCCTTGACGTGATTTTCAGCTACCCTGGCTTTCACGCGCTGGTGTTCCACCGTGTCGCCAACAAATTGTGGCGGAACCGCTTTTTCTTTTGGGGCCGGTTTGTGTCCCACATCGGGCGGATGCTGACCGGGATCGAGATTCACCCGGGCGCGACCATCGGTAAGGGCCTGTTTATCGACCACGGCATGGGCGTCGTCATTGGCGAAACGGCCGAGGTCGGCAACAACGTGACCCTATACCAGGGCGTAACCCTGGGCGGCACATCGCTGAACAAGGGTAAACGCCATCCGACGATCGCCGACGGCGTCATCGTCGGATCGGGTGCGAAAATCCTAGGGCCGTTCATTGTTGGTGAAAATGCCCGGGTGGCGGCCAACGCCGTCGTCCTGAAAGAGGTTCCACCCGGCGTCACCGTCGTCGGCATTCCCGGACGAATCGCCAAAGGCAAGGCCGATAACGATCAGGCGTTCGAGGCTTATGGCACCGCTGCGGATGTCAAAGACCCGGTTGACCGTCGGCTGGAGGCCCTGCTGGACGAAGTCGAGCGCCTCAACGCGCGCGTGCTGTTGCTGGAGGCCGAATTGCGGGATTTGCGCAACGGCGATGACAGCAGTTCTTCCGATACCAAGGTTTTGAAGTTTGGCGGCTAGGCGTACGCGGTGATAAGGTCTCGGCAGAGACCGTCGACCGCAAGCTAGGGCCACCGCATGCCAACCGAAATCGTCACCTATGAACAACGAGGCAACGTCGCGCTGATCGGCATCAACCGAGCCGACAAGCGCAACGCTATCAATGCGGCGGTGCTGGAAGGTCTTTCAGAGGCTGCCGTCAGGGCGGCGCACGATGCCCGGGCCGCTGTGTTGTTCGGGCACGGCTCCAACTTCTCTGCCGGATTGGATCTGGCGTGGCTGGCAGAGCGCCTGCAGGAAGGCGGCTTCTACGCCTCGCCTGTGCAAGGGTCGCTCTGGCACCGGGCGTTCAATCTGATTTCTCGCAGTGGCATCCCGTTCGTATCGGCCCTGCACGGCCCGGTCATTGGCGGCGGCCTGGAGCTTGCCTGTGCAACGCACATTCGCGTGGCAGCCGATACCGCGGTGTTCGGCCTGCCGGAAGGTCAGCGCGGTATCTTTGTCGGCGGCGGCGGTACGGTCTGGGTGCAGCGGGTCATCGGCTATGCCACCATGGCCGACATGATGCTGACCGGCCGGATCCTATCATGCGAGGAAGCCCGTCAGGCTCGCGTAGTGCAATACGTTGTCCCGGCGGGAGAGCAGGTCGACCGCGCGCTGGCCATCGCGGAAAAAATCGCCGGCAACACACCTTTGACCAACTGGCAGATCACCAACCTGCTGCCGCGCATCAACGATCTGTCCCATGAAGACGGGTTGTTTATGGAATTCCTGAACTCCAATCTGGCAAAACCGCCGGAAACTCAGGAACGGTTGCGCAAATTCCTGGCGGGTAACGCGCGGTTGAAAGTAGAGGACGCGACGTAATAGCACGGCTTTTGCAGGCAATCGCCGTAACAGTCCGGCGGGAATAGCGGCTTGATTTCCGATTTCAGCTATGCGGTAAACTGAAGGCGCTGGAGTTTCCGCCCGGCGAGGCCAACGCCCGCTACTCATGACTTTTGCTAAGGACCCTGCCATGACCGAAGCCTGGATCATCGACGCCTGCCGCACGCCGCGCGGCATCGGCAAATACGGCAAGGGCGCCCTGTCAGCCATGCACCCGCAGCAGCTGGGCGCCAGCGTGCTGAAAGCCCTGGCGGAGCGGACCGGCATCGATACGGGTGAGATCGATGACATCATCTGGGGCACCAGCGCCCAGGTGGCGCAGCAGGGCGGCGACCTTGGCCGCATGGCGGCGCTGGACGCCGGCTATTCGACCCTGGCGAGCGGCGTGACGCTGGATCGCTATTGCGGGTCCGGCATCACCGCCGTCAGCATGGCCGCGGCGTCAGTGATGGCGGGCATGGAAGATCTGGTCGTCGCCGGCGGCACGGAGATGATGTCGATGCCGAACCGCCGCCGGCCGGAAGACGCGCCGACCATGGACAACGGCAACCTGCGCCTGCGCGCCCGCCATCCACAGACCCACCAAGGCATTTGCGCCGACGCCATCGCGACGCTGGAGGGCATCAGCCGGGACGCATTGGATGACCTGGGCTTCCTTAGCCAGCAACGGGCAAAGCACGCCATCGAAAACGGCCATTTCGACCGGAGCCTGGTTCCGGTCTACCACGAAGACGGGTCCCTGGCGCTGGACCGGGAGGAATATCCGCGGCCGCAAACGACGCGCGAGGCGCTATCCGGATTGAAGCCCGCCTTCCAGGCGATGGCTGACCACCCGCTGGACGACCAGGGCACAACCTACCGCAGCCTGATCCTAAAAAAATATCCGGACCTGGACATCGAATTCGTCCATCACGCCGGCAATTCGTCGGGCGTCGTCGATGGCGCAGCGGCGCTGCTGCTGGCCTCGCCGGACTATGCCAAGGCGCACGGGCTGAAGCCCAGGGCGCGGGTGGTGGCGATGGCCAACATGGGCGACTCGCCGACCCTAATGCTGAATGCGCCAGGGCCAGCGGCTAAGAAAGCGCTGAAAAAGGCCGGCATGACGCTGGATGATATTGACCTGATTGAGATTAACGAGGCATTCGCAGTGGTGACGGAGAAATTCATCCGCGACCTTGACGTCGACCGGGACAAGGTCAACGTCAACGGCGGCTCCATCGCCCTCGGCCATCCTATCGGCGCGACCGGCTCGATCCTGATCGGCACGCTGCTGGACGAATTAGAACGCCGCAACCTGCAACGCGGCCTCGTCACCATGTGCGCCGCAGGCGGCATGGCTCCGGCGATCATCATCGAGCGGGTGTAAGCCGTACACGGTCGACCTGCGCCCCGGCAGGCGCGGACACGCAACGCCTCTGGCATCCTGCGTCAGAGGCGTTTAAGGTTCCGGCCGATCTCAATCCTGTCCAGTTCCAAGGAATTTCCCGTATGTCTCAAGATCTGGTTCGCCTGTCGATCTCCGGCACTGTCGGCGTCATCACGGTCGACAATCCGCCGGTCAATGCGCTCTCACCCGGGGTTCCCGAAGGACTGCTGAATGGCGTTCAGACCTTCAACGCGATGGATGACATCAAGGCCATCGTGGTCATCGGCGCCGGCGGCAAATTCATTGCCGGCGCGGACATCCGCTTTTTCGGCAAGGAACGCGCAAAGTTGCCGATGAAGCCCCAGGACGCGCTGGAGCAATCGAAAAAGCCCGTCGTCGCCGCAATTGCCGGCTTTGCGTTGGGCGGCGGCTATGAAATGGCGCTCGGCTGCCACTACCGCATCGCCCTGGCCAATGCCCGTGTCGGGCTGCCGGAGGTAACACTGGGGCTGTTGCCCGGCGGCGGCGGCACACAGCGACTGCCACGGTTGGTCGGCCCGGCGCTGGCCTTGGACCTGATCGTTTCAGGCCGCCATGTACCGGCGCCGGAAGCCCTGTCCTTGGGCATGGTCCACAAAGTGTTCCCGGTCGGCTCGAACCTGCTGGCCGAAGCGGTGCACTTTGCCAACAGCATTGCCGATGTCCGGCCGATCCCGCGTATCCGCGACATGAAGGATAAGATCAAGGCTGGCACGCCCGACCTGTTTGATGCCAAACGCAAGGAGATCGCCCGTCGCGCCCGCAACCAGGAATCGCCGTATGCCTGCATCGAGGCGGTCGAGGTAGCCTGCAAGACGCAGATCGACGAAGGCCTGAAGTGGGAAGGCGACAAGCTCCGCTACCTGGAAAACACGGACGAGAGCCGGGCGCTGCGCTATGCCTTCTTCGCCGAACGCGAGGCGCAGAAACTGCCGGACGTGCCGAAAGGTACCCCCGTTAAGGAAATCGCCAACGCGGCCGTCATCGGCTGCGGCACCATGGGCGGCGGCATCGCCATGTGCTTTGCCGATGCCGGCATTCCGGTGCGCGTACTGGAGTCCTCGCAGGAGGCGCTCGACCGTGGCATGGCCAAGGTGCGCAACAACTATGAGGTCAGCGTCAAGCGCGGCTCGCTGGCAGCGGATGAGATGGAACGGCGCTTCGCCCGCATTGAGCCCGTGCTGGACTATGCGCAAATCGGCGACCGCGACGTGGTGATCGAGGCCGTGTTCGAAAACATGGACGTCAAGAAAGAGGTGTTCAAAAAGCTGGACGAGGTGATGAAGCCGGGCGCGCTGATCCTCTCCAATACTTCCGCCCTGGATATCGACGAAATCGCAGGCGTCACCAAGCGCCCGCAGGACGTCGCCGGTGCGCACTTCTTCTCGCCTGCCAACGTCATGAAACTGCTGGAGGTGGTGAAAGGCAAGGACAGCAGCGGCGAGACTGTTGCCTCCACCATGGCGCTGGGCAAAACCATCGGCAAGGCACCGGCAGCCACCGGCAATTGCGACGGCTTCCTGGCCAACCGCAGCCGCGCGCCGTTCAACTCCGAAATGGTGATCCTGCTGGAAGAAGGCGCGACGCCGGCCCAGGTCGACAAGGTCATGGTCGACTTCGGCTATCCGATGGGGCCGTTCGCGGTCGGCGATCTGGCCGGGCTGGACATTGGCTATGCGGGCCGGGCGCGCCGTGCAGCAGCCGACCCGAACTACCGCAAGCTGCCGATTGCCGACAAGCTCTACGAGATGGGGCATTACGGCCAAAAGACCGGGGCCGGCTGGTTCAAGTATGAGCCGGGCGACCGCACTCCGCACCGCCACGACGTCGTCGACCAGCTGATCAAGGAGCATATGGAGGCAAACAATATCGCGCCGCGCGAAATCTCTGACGACGAGATCCTGAAGCGGCTGCTGTTCTCCTCTGTCAACGAGGCCTGCAAGATCCTGGAGGAAGGCATTGCCTACCGCGCCAGCGACGTGGACATCATGTGGCTCTATGGCTTCGGCTTCCCGCGTTATCGCGGCGGCCTGATGTTCTGGGCCGATCTGATCGGTGGCCCGCAGGAGGTCTACAACCAGATCTCCAACTGGCACCAGCGCTATGGCGAGCGCTGGGCGCCGAGCCAGTACCTGCGCAAACTGGCCGAGAGCGGCACACCGTTCAAGGAAGCGAACGGCGTGGTTAGTTGAGACAATCCCAAAAAATACAGGAAACTGAGAGGGCGCCAGCGATGGCGCCCTTCTTGTTTAG
>JAPOJR010000065.1 GCA_029978325.1 Alphaproteobacteria bacterium
ATGATCTCTAGCGCGAAAGCTCTGCACGAATGTCCCAACCGATGACCGGCGGCGACGCCATTGTCCAAGCCCTGATCGCCCATGGCGTCGATCGCGTCTTTGCCCTGCCGGGCGTGCAGACCTATCCGGTAATGGACGCGCTGGCGCGTAATGCCGACAGTATTCGCACCATCAGTGCGCGGCATGAACAAGCGACGGCCTATATGGCGTTCGGCTATGCCAGCGCCACCGGCAATGTCGGCGTCTACAGCGTCGTGCCGGGGCCGGGGGTGCTGAACACCATGGCGGCCCTCTGCACGGCCTGGGGCGCCAACCAACCGATCCTCTGCATTACCGGGCAGGTGCCGCGCCAGTTCCTGGAGGCCGGCCGGGGCCATTTGCATGAAATACCCGACCAGCAGGGCACGGTCGCACGTCTTTGCAAATACACCGCCCGCATCGAAAAGCCGGAGGACGCGCCGCGCATCGTTGCGGAGGCGTTCAAAGCCATGCGCTCCGGTCGGCCCGGCCCGGCTTTGATCGAGATGTGTTGGGACGACATGGCCTCCAAGGCCGAAGTCGCGCCCTTTGCGCCGTTGCCGCTGGATACGCCACCGCCGGTTGACGCCGACGCAATCGCCAAGGCCGCGGATCTTGCCCGCAATGCCAAGCGCCCGTTGATCATGGTCGGCTCCGGCGCACGTCATGCCCAGGCAGAGGTGATTGCGCTGGCGGAGAAGCTGAACGCGCCGGTGACAGCGTTTCGCGGCGGCCGCGGTATCATGCCGGCGGACCACCCGCTGGCGATGTCCAGCTATGCCGCCTGGCAGTTGTGGGAGGAGACCGATTGCGTCATCGGCATCGGCAGCCGCCTGGAAATGATCTACATGCGCTGGTCCGGCATGAACACGCGCATCGTCAATCCGGAAGCGCCGCCGCATCTCATCCGCATCGATATCGACCCGGCGGAGATGGAACGTCTGGTGCCGCATGTGCCGGTACTGGCGGACTCGGCTGAGGGTGCCGCGGCATTGCTCAAAGCGCTGGAGCAGGGGGCAGCCCCTGCCGCCAAGGATATGAGCCGGCTGGAGCGCGCCCGCGCGACCGCTTCGCAGGCCATTGCCGCCGTGCAGCCGCATGTCGGCTTTCTGGAGGCGATCCGCCGGGCCTTGCCGCGCGAGGCACTGTTCGCGGAAGAGTTGACCCAGGCCGGCTATGCCAGTTTCTTCGCGTGGGATGTGTTCGAGCCGCGCACCTATATCACCAGCGGTTTCCAGGGAAACCTGGGTTATGGCTTTATGACCTCTCTGGGCGCAAAGATCGGGCGGCCGGATGTGCCGGTGCTTTCGATCACGGGCGATGGCGGCTTCCTCTATGGCGCCAGCGAACTGTCCACCGCGATGAAGGAGCAGATTTCACTGATCACGGTGCTGTTCAACAACAATGCTTATGGCAATGTCCGGCGCGACCAGCAGACCGTGTTTGGCCGCACCATCGCCAGCGACTTCGCCAACCCGGACTTTGAGCTTTTGGCCAGGGCCTATGGCGTCACCTATGCCCGGGCCGGCAATGCAGCGGAATTGGAAGCGGCGATCACGGCGGCGCTGCCCAACACCGGCCCGACTCTGATCGAAGTGCCGGTCGATCTGGCCACCGAAGTAAACCCCTGGCCCTATATCCTCCGGCGCTAAAGCGCTTTGCGCATGGTTATGGAGGTCGGGCGGTCATAGCCCGCATGGGCGGACTCGCCGGATTTCACAAAGCCCATAGTCGCAAAGGTGGCGTGGTTTTCGGTGAGTTCCACGCGGACTTGCAATTCCAGCGCCGGCAGGGCCAATGCCTTGGCCCTGGCCTCCGCATGCCGTATCAGGCGCGCGGCATGGCCCTTGCGGCGTTGGTCGGCTCTAACGGCCAGTTTGCCGACATAGAGGCTGTCTGGCTGGCGGGTAAACTGTACGCAGGCCAAAATCTCACCGCCGTCTTCGACGAGCCAAAGCTCCTGTTCCCTGGCGTGGTCTGCCAGCGATTGCGCCGTTAGCCGGTGCATAGACGATGGCGGGTCGATGCGGCTTTCCATATAGGCAAAGCTCTCACGAACCAGCGCCAGCACGGCGTTGAAATCCGTGCTGTCGTTCGCCTGTTTCAAATGTGGCATTGCGCCATTCCTCAGTCAGGCCAACCGGTAGGCCCGCTCTGCCGCCCCTGTGAACAAGAAGCGCTTCTCATCGGCCGATGCGCCCGCGGCGATGCGTTTGAACGCGTTCCAGGTGGTCTGATAGCTGGACCAGCGTTTCTGCACTGGGAAATTGCTCTCGAACATGCAGCGCGCGGGGCCGAACGCCTCGATACAGACCTGCATCCACGGCCCCCAGGCGTCGGCGATTTCCTCCGAGCCTGGCGGCACCGATTTGTCGCCGGTAAAGCTCGGGCCGCGGATCGGCAGGGCGCCGAGTTTGCAATAGACGTTCTCGCGTTTCGCTACGTCGATAATGCCAGCGCGCCAGTCAGCAAACACCTCGTCGCGCTTGTCCCGATAAGGTCCGCCCAGGATCGGACTGCCGACATGGTTCAGGACAATGTTCAGACCGGGTAGCTTGTCCGCCAGTGCCGCAACGTCTGGAAGCTGCGGATGATAGAGCCACACATCCAGCGTCAGGCCCATATCGTCCAGAATACCGGCTGCCTCGACCGCCGCTGAGGCCACCAGCGCGTGTTGGTTCGGTGTCACGTTTGGGATACGCTCACTTGCATCCCAACCGGTTGAATAGCGCACGCCTTTAAACCGCCCGGCAGAGCGCTCCAGGTGCTGTTCCAACAGAGGCCGCACGGCACTGCCCAATGTCATATCCACTTGCCCGAACATAGCGGCGCAAGCTTTGGTCGGACCGAACACACCATTCGCGGCCATCGCCGCGCAGCCGGTGATGAAGTCGGTCTCACCCAGAGGCTTTTCCGCCTCCGGACCATCCGGGCGGTACATGGAGTGGCATTCGGCGAACACGGTGGAGACGATGTTATGACCGCTGGCCGCGTCTTCCATGAATTCCGGGATCAGATAGCGGTAGCCATTGCGCATCCACAGATGATGGTGCGGGTCGATGATTGGCAGATCGGGCTCCAGAATTTCTTCCTGAAGGGACGCCAGCCAGGCGTCGTCGGGTGCCGTGTGGCCCATGTTGGCGCGGGATTGTTCGGCCATGGCTCAGGAACTCCTTGCTGATTATTGCACCACAGGCGGAATGATGTGTTCCGCCGGGTCGAGTTTCAGAATCATCCGCTTCATCAAGCGGCTGTTTTCCGAGGGGAAGCCCTCGCGTTTGTGCAGGACGACAGCATTGTCCCACAGCACCAGGTCGCCCGGCTGCCAGTCGTGGTCATAGACGTTCTCCGGCCGCACTGTGTGCGCCAGTAAACGGTCGAGCAGGTCGTTGGCTTCGTCCTGCGGCAGGCCATCGATGCCGGTGACGGTTTTCGGGTCGATGAACAGGGCCTTGCGGCCGGTTTTCGGATGGACATTCACCAGCGGATGCTTGACGTCGGGGGTTTCGCGAATGCGGCGGTCGGTATCGTGGTTGTCGTTGGATTTGCGGTTCTTGCCGCCGACACGGGCAGCAAAGCTGAAGGTCCCAACCGCGCCCTCCACCGCCTTCGCTAGTTCCGGCGGCAGGGTTTCATAGGCAGTGTAGAGGCTGGCCCAACTGGTCTCGCCGCCTTCCGCGGGCAGTTCCACTCCATAGAGGAAGCAGCCGGTCACCGGCTCGGCGTAATAGCTCTGGTCGGTGTGCCAATCCAGCCGGTTGTTGGCCAGCCCTCCCAGCATCGAGCCGTCGCTGGAGAGCAGATTGGACAGGATGATCACTTCCGGCGTGGACGAGAGCCACGCCGTTTCCGCATAGAGGCTGGGCGCGCCGACCAGGCGGCCAAAGGCGACCAGTTCATCTTCGGACAGAGCCTGACGACGAAAGACCAACACGCCAGTCTCGCGATAGGCAGCCAGCATCGCTGCCCGGTCGGGCTCCGACACCGGCTGCCAGAGGGAAACGCCCTGCACCTCGCGGGCGAAGCTATTGGCGATGGGCGCAATCTGCATGGCGCTCGCTCCTATCTCGCTCCTATATTGTGCCGGGATGCCTATTTCAGGTTCCGATCCCACAGATCGAACAGTGTCGCCCAGGCATGCTCGGCGGCTTCCGGCGCATAGGCGGGGCGTTCTGCAAAGCAGAAGCCGTGGTTGGTGCCAGGCAGTTGCTCCAGGATATGGTTGGTGCCCGCTTTCGCCAGCGCATCTTTTAGCGCCGGAATGACGTGATCCGGCACGGTCGCGTCGACCTCGGCAAAGCTGTAGTAGAGCTCGCCCTTGACCTTATCCAACAACAGGTGCGGTGAATCCGCCTGGTCGGTCACGATACCGACCCCGTACATGCTGGCCGCTGCCTTCATCCGGTGCGGAAAGCGGGCGGCGACCGTGGTGATAAATTTGCCGCTCATGCAATGGCCGACGCAGCCGACGCCCCCCGGCTTTGCCATGGCCTGCGCATCGAGCCAGGCCAGGATTGCAGCGGTGTCCTCGGTGACCAGGGCGTTGGTCAGGCTGTTCATCGCCGCCCGGATGACGCCGGACATGCCGTCATCCCGCCGCGGCAGGTCAAAGCGGCAGGTGCCGAGCCGGTAGTACATGTCCGGCAACACACAGAAGTAACCCGCCTTGGCGATGCGCCGCGCCATGTTGCAGAGCTCCTCGCGGAAGCCGGGTGCATCCATATAGAAGATAATGCCGGGCACCGGCTCACCATCGGCAGGCGCCGCCGCGAACGCCGGCATGCGGCCGTGCTTGGTCGTGATGGTGACGTGTTCTTGCCAAAGCTGCATGTCAGGTCTCGCGCGCGGTTGAGAAGGGCCCAAGGCCCATCGCAGGGCCGGCAGCCGGTATAGTCCGCCAGCAGTTGCTGCGAGGCAAGCGCAAACCGCCGGTGTTGGGGCCGGGTTCGAGATGCAGCTCGACAGAATGCCGCAGCCAGGACTAGGCTATGCTTGGCCCGCGTTTCCAGGGAGAACCGCCATGAGTGAAGCTCCGAAAGCCCGATTGAACCGTCTGCACCACGCCGCCTGGGTAACCAAGGACCAGGAGGCGACCCGGAAGTTTTATGAGGAGGTGATCGGCCTGCCGATGACCGCGTGCTGGAAGGAAAAGTCACCGGATGGCCGCGAGTATTGTCATACCTTTTTCGAGATCGGCGACGGCGGCGCTATTGTGTTTTTCCAATGGGACGACCAGGACCGGAACCCACCGGACCTGAAGTCCCCTGGTCATCTGGCGCTGGAATGCGACGCTGTAAATCAGGCTGCGATCAAGGCGCGGCTGGAGGCTGCCGGCTATGCCACACGGCTGACCGACCATGGCTATTGCGTGTCGCTCTATTGCAATGACCCGAACAATCTGCGCCTGGAATTCACCGTCGATCATCCGGACTTCAAGCGCATCTATGCCAGGCATTCGCCGAACGCGCACCGGTACCTGAAGGAATGGATGGCCGGCGACCACAGCATCAATAATGATTTACGCGATCACTGACGTTTTCGCGCCGCCAGCCGCCGCTCGCGCCACCAGATGAACAGGCCGGAGGCGATCACGATGCCGCCGCCGAGGAAGGATTGCGGCAGCGGTGTCTCGCCCCAGGCGAAATAGCCGATGGCGAGCGCGAACAGGATCTGGCTGTAGTCAAACGGCGCGAGCACCGTCGCCGGGGCATGCCGGTAGGCGATCAGGAAGGCGTATTGGGCGGCCGCGCCCAGCCCGCCAATAAGGATGAACACCAGCCAATGCTCCAGGGTGGGCGTAACCCATACCCAGGGCATCGCCATGCCGGTGACGGCGATGTTGGCCATGGCGTAGAGGAAATAAATGCGGTTGGCCGGCTCGCGCCGCGACAATTGCCGGATGGCGACGACCGCCATGGCATAGAAGAACGCGCCGACCAGGGCGACCAGGGCGACCAGGTTCAGGTCTGCTCCCGGATTGACGATGATCAGCACGCCGCCAAAGCCGACGACCGCTGCCAGCGCCCGCCGCCAGCCAACGGACTCGCCCAGCAACGGCACGCTTAACACGGTCAGGAATAGCGGCATGGCGAAGCTGATGGCGGTGACCGTCGCAATCGGCATGCGGGTTACGGCGTAAAACATGGTGAAAGTCGAGGCCACGCCATAGCAGGCCCGAATGACGTGGGCGAACGGGCGATCGGTCCGCCAAAGGGCTGGGCCGGTGCGCCAGAGCAGCGGCAGGCTCAGCGCCAGGCCGAAGCCATAGCGCATCAGCAACACCTGGAACGGCGAATATCCCGCCCCCAACAGTTTCACGCAGGCAAACAGGACGGCGAAGGTCAGCGAGGCAAAGCAGACCATCGCGATGGCAAAGCCAAGGCGCGTTCCGTCCTCCCCTTGGGCGGTCATTTGCTAGCCATCGATGACGCGCTCCGATCCTTTGGAAAAATCCACCATTCGGTTGGCGCGACCCTAAGGCGATTAATCCGGTGCCGGCAAGCATTTCCGTCCTCTCGACCTTTGGCGTATCCATGCTTAGATGAAGCGCTATGCCCGCCAGAGTCTCGAGGAGCCCGAACCGATGTCCCAGCCACCCGCCAAATTCGGCCTCGGTCAGCCGGTCACCCGGTTCGAGGATGCGACCCTAACCACGGGCAAGGGCCGGTATACGGACGACGTGCGCACAGCCAATAGTCTGTATGGCTATGTGCTGCGCTCGCCGGTAGCCCACGCGGCGATTGACCCGCTTTCCGTTCATGATGCTCGCGAAATGCCGGGCGTGCGCGCAATCTACACCTACGAGGACCTTGCCGCGGCGGGTATCGGCGATATTCCCTGCTTTGTGCCGCTGGAGAACAGGGACGGCACGCCGCGCCATGACACGCCGCGCCCGGTGCTGGCGCGGGGGCAGGTCCGCTATGTCGGCGAACCGGTCGCCTTCGTTGTTGCAGAGTCGTTGGAACAAGCCAAAGACGGCGCCGAGGCCATCGCTGTCGACTATCGGTCGTTGCCCGTAGTCGTCGACAGCGTTGCCGCTACACAGGCCGGGGCGCCGCAGCTGCACGATCATATCGCCGGCAACGTCATCTTCGACTGGGTCAACGGCGACGCCGCCGCCACCGACAGGGCGTTTGCAAAGGCGCACCACGTCACCAAGATCGAGCTGACCAACAATCGCGTCGCCGCGGTTTCGATGGAGCCGCGCAACGCCATCGCCGAATGGGATGCCGCCAGCAGCCGCGTCAACCTCTATACTGGCAGCCAGGGCGTGCACTTCGTGCTCGACCAGTTGATGGACGGCGTTATGCGCCAGGACAAGAGCAAGGTGCGCGTCGTCTCGGGCAATGTCGGCGGCGGTTTTGGCATGAAGGCGTTTGTCTATCCCGAGCATGCGTTGACCACGTTCGCCGCTCAGCACCTGCACCGCACCGTGCGCTGGCAGTCTGACCGCAGCGAGGCGTTTCTGACCGACAACCAGGGACGGGCGCATCACTCGTTTGCGGAACTGGCGCTGGATCGCGACGGCCATTTCCTGGGCGTGCGGGTGACAACCTATGCCGATATGGGCGCGTACCTTTCGCCGTTCGGCTGCTTCGTGCCGACCGGGTCGAGCGCGCTGATCGCCGGGCTCTACCAGACTCCCGCCATTTCGGTGAACGTGAAGGGCATATGCACCAACACCACGCCGGTCTGCGCTTATCGTGGCGCCGGGCGTCCGGAGGCGTCTTACCTGATGGAGCGGTTGGCCGATGCGGCGGCGCGTGACATGGGCCTTGCCCAGGACGAAATCCGCCGGCGCAACCTGATACCGCCGGAGGCGTTGCCATACAC
Source organism: Alphaproteobacteria bacterium (assembly GCA_029978325.1). Taxonomy (GTDB): domain Bacteria; phylum Pseudomonadota; class Alphaproteobacteria; order Bin95; family Bin95; genus JACKII01. The sequence continues at coordinate 7,852 of JAPOJR010000065.1, forward strand.
CACGCCGCTCGCCTGCACCTACGACACCGGCGAGTTCCTGGCGATCATGGAAGCCGCCATGGCCAAGGCGGATTGGGCCGGCTTCGACGCCCGGCGCGCCGTCAGCGAGGCTGGCGGCAAATTGCGCGGCATTGGCATGGCGACCTATACCGAGCGATGCGGCGGCGGCTTTCCCGAGACCGCCATCGTGCGCCTGAACGACGATGAGACGGCGACCGTCACCATGGGCCAGCAGGACTACGGCACCGGCCTGACCACCATGTACCGCATGGTCATGGCCGAGAAGCTGGGCCTTTCGCCGGATCGTATCGAGCTTGTGACCGGCGATAGCGACCGCACGCCCTCCGGCCTGACCGGCGGCAGCCGCGGCATGGCGGTGGGCGGCTCGGCGCTGGCGGTGGCCTCGGATCAGGTGATCGCAAAGGGCCGCGAATGGGCGGGAGAGATGCTGGAGGCGGCAGCGGCGGATATCGAATTTTCCCGCGACGACGGCGCGTTCAAGATCATCGGCACGGACCGCTCGGTCGGGCTTTTCGACATTGCCCGCGCCGCACAGGCCAAGGGTGAACCGCTCGTCGCCGAATACACCCACATGCCGGCGGCAGAGACGTTCCCGAACGGTTGCCATATCATCGAGGTCGAGATCGACCCGGACACCGGCGCCTATTCCCTGGAGCGCTATACTGTCGTCGACGATTTCGGCGTGACCATGAATCCGTTGCTGCTGGCGGGGCAGGTGCATGGCGGCATCGTCCAAGGGTTGGGGCAGGCGATGCTGGAACAAGTGGTGTTCGATGATGACGGCCAGCCGCTAACAGGATCGTTCATGGACTATGGCATGCCCCGGGCCGATATCCTGCCGCACTTCGACTTCCAGACGCGAAACGTGCCTTCGACCGCAAACCCGCTGGGCGTCAAGGGCGCTGGCGAGGCTGGAGCCATCGGCGCGCCGCCAGCTCTGATCCATGCGTTGCTGAATGCCTTGCATCGCCACAATGGCACCCGCCACCTGGACATGCCGGCAACCCCGGAAAAGGTTTGGCGGGCCTGTCATGGTGGCTGATAGTTGAATTGCGGTTGCGCGACAAATCGGCAATTTGGATCACCTAGGCGGTAGCCCCTCAATCGACTAGGGTCTGGGCGCGTTTCGGCGTGCGCTTCCGGAATTCTAAGGCGCTGGTTTTGATCCGACTTCTGACCCTCACTTCGCTCTATCCGAATGCGGCGATGCCGACGCACGCCACGTTTGTGGAAAATCGGCTGAGGCGTATTGTCGGTACCGGGCGGGTTACGGCAAAGGTCGTTGCGCCAGTGCCGTGGTTCCCTCTCACCCACCCGCGCTTCGGCGAATATGCGAAATACGCGTCGGTGCCCAGGACCGAAATCCGGCATGGCCTGGAGGTCGTCCATCCCCGTTATTTTGTCGTGCCAAAGCGGCCGAATTGGCAACCCAGCGCCTATTTCCGTGCGGCCAAGAACGAGGTAGAGCGGTTGCGCTCGCGCGGCTGGGATTTTGATGTCATCGACTGCCACTATGTCTATCCGGACGGGGTCGCCGCAGCGCGGCTGGGCCGGTTGCTGGGCAAGCCGGTAGTGGTCTCCGCGCGCGGCAGTGATTTGAACCTGATCGCCGATCTGCCCGGTCCGAAGCAGCAAATCCGGGCAGCGATTCCCGCAATTGACCGCCTCATTACCGTTTCGGCAGCTCTGGGCGAACGGGCCAAGGCAATTGGGTTTCCGGCAGACCGCATAGCGGTGTTGCGCAATGGCGTGGACGACCAGGTTTTCCAGCCGGTTGACGGGTCTGCATGGCGCGAGCGGGCGGCGGGCGCTAAATTTGTCATTGCGTCGGTCGGCAATCTGATCCCCCTGAAAGGCCATGACCTGGTCATTCAGGCGCTGCAATCGATCCCGGATGCGCACGTTCTGATTGCCGGACAGGGGCCGGAACGGGGTGCATTGGAGGCTTTGGCCGGGCGCATCGGCGTGCGCGAGCGGGTGCATTTGGTCGGCACAATGCCGCAAGATCAGTTGAAAGCGCTCTATAGCGCCGCCGATGTGTTGGTGCTGGCGTCGGAGCGCGAAGGATGGCCGAACGTCTTATTGGAGGCGATGGCGTGCGGCACGCCGGTGGTCGCGACCAATGTCGGCGGCATTCCAGAGATTGTCACCCAACCGGTTGCCGGGCGGGTGGCCCCGGCGCGCACCGCAGAATCCCTGGCGGCGTGCCTGAGAGACCTGCTGGCCAACAGGGCGGACCGTGCGACTGTTCGCGCCTATGCACAGACGTATAGCTGGGATGACACCATATCGAAACAGGTGGCGCTGTATGAGAGCGTGGCGGCCTTGGGCCTGAAGGCCGCTTGAGAATTCGGGAGACAAGCAGGATTATGGCGGAGCGTATTGCGGTTATCGGGTTAGGGTACGTCGGGTTGCCGGTGGCGTTGGCGTTTGCGCGTAAGTTCGCAGATGTGGTGGGCTTCGACATCGACAAGCGGCGCGTGCGGGCGCTGTCTGCCGGTGAGGACTGGACCGGCGAATGCTCGACCGACGAACTGACCGGCTCCAGCATTCGCTTCAGCGCCGACCCGGCAGACCTGCAGAACGCGACGTTTTACGTCGTCGCCGTGCCGACGCCGATCGACGGCAATAACCAACCGGACCTGCGCGCCGTCCAGGGCGCCAGCCGCACCGTCGGCGCAACACTACAGCGTGGCGATGTGGTGGTGTACGAGTCGACCGTGTATCCGGGCGTGACCGAAGATGTCTGCGGCCCGATCCTGGCCGAGGTTTCGGGCCTGAAGGCCGGATCGGATTTCCATCTCGGCTACTCGCCGGAGCGGATCAATCCGGGCGATAAGCTGCACACCATCGAGAAAATCACCAAAGTCGTCTCCGGTGACGATGCGGCCACCCTAGACCGGGTGGCGGCGACCTATGGCGCCATCATTGACGCCGGCATCCACCGCGCGCCCTCGATCAAGGTGGCGGAGGCCGCCAAGGTGATCGAGAATACCCAGCGGGATCTCAATATCGCCTTGATGAACGAACTGGCGCTGATTTTCGACCGCATGGGCATCCGCACCCAGGACGTGTTGAAGGCTGCCGGTACCAAGTGGAATTTCCTGCCCTTCACGCCCGGTCTGGTTGGCGGCCATTGCATTGGCGTCGATCCTTATTACCTGACGGCCAAAGCGCAGTCGCTGGGTTATCATCCTGAGGTGATCCTGGCGGGCCGCCGCATCAACGACAGCATGGCGGCCTATGTCGGCCAACGCATGGTCAAGATGCTGGCGGGACAGGGGCACGGGGTAAAAGGCGCGCGCGTCGGCGTGCTGGGGCTAACCTTTAAGGAAAACGTCCCAGACCTACGCAATTCGAAAGTGCCGGGAATCGTCGCGGAATTGCGGGACTTTCATGTGGAGGTGCTTGTGCACGATCCGATGGCCGACGCAGAGGAAGCCCGCCACGAGTTCGGCCTAGAATTGGCTGACCTTGCAGCCTTCCGCGACCTGGATGGCCTGGTGCTGGCGGTGTCGCACAACGCCTACCGCAACCGGCCGCAGGCCGACCTTTTGGCTATGCTGAAGCCGGGCGGCGTCGTGATAGATGTCAAGTCGATGCTGGACCACAGCACGATTCCTAATGGAATGGCTTACTGGAGCCTGTAAGGAGCTATCGCATGCTCGAAGCCACGCCCAGCGACGGCGTTCATCTCGTCACCGGCACAGCCGGCTTTATCGGCTTTCACCTGGCCGAGCGGCTGTTGCAGGAAGGCCGCCGGGTCATCGGCGTCGATTGCGTTAACGATTACTACGATCCGACCCTGAAAGAGGCGCGGCTGGACCGGCTCGGCAATCACAGAGGGTTTGTCAATTACCGCATTAAGCTGGAGGATAAAGACGCGCTCGCGGGCGTCTTTGATAAGCACCAGCCGCGGGTGGTGGTGAACCTGGCAGCGCAGGCGGGCGTTCGCTATAGCCTGCAGAACCCGCAAGCTTATATCGACAGCAATATCGTCGGTTTCACCAATATCCTGGAGCAGGCGCGCAAGCACCAGATCGACCACCTGGTCTATGCCTCGTCCTCCAGCGTCTATGGCCTGAATTCGACTCTGCCGTTCTCGGTCGGCGACACGGTGGACCACCCGATCAGCCTTTATGCCGCTTCGAAAAAGTCGAACGAGCTGATGGCCCACACCTACAGCCATCTGTTCGGCATCCCAACCACCGGCCTGCGCTTTTTCACGGTCTACGGCCCCTGGGGCCGGCCGGATATGGCGATGTTCCTGTTTGCCCGCGCCATCCTGGACGGCAAGCCGATCAACGTGTTTAACCATGGCCAGATGCAGCGCGATTTTACCTATATCGCCGATATTATCGAAGGCGTGACCCGCATCGCCGACCGCCCGGCCCGCCCGGACCCGAATTGGTCCAGCGCAAACCCGCATCCGGGCACCTCGTCCGCGCCCTATCGCTTGCAGAACATCGGCAACAACAACCCAGTGGAACTGATGTACCTGATTCAGGTCATTGAGGAAAAGCTGGGTAAAAAGGCCGAGAAGATCATGTTGCCGATGCAGCCGGGCGACGTGCCGGCAACATACGCCAACGTCGATCCGTTGATCGCCGACGCTGGCTTCAAGCCGGAAACCAGCATTGAGGAAGGCGTCAGCAACTTCCTCGACTGGTTCCGCTGGTACTACAAAGTTTAGGGGATTTTGCGATGGCCGGCCTGCCGTTAACACCGCGCGAGATCGCCAAGCGGGCGCTTTATGCCGCCTATACCCAGTTCCAGGCGCCGGCCAAGGCCAAGGCGCTGGCGGCGCGAGGCTCGCAGCGCGTCAGCATCCTTTGCTATCACCGCGTCGATGACCGGCTGAAGGACAATGTCACCCTGGGGTTGGAGCAATTCGACAAGCAGATTGCATTGCTCAAACGCCACTACCAGGTGGTTCGCGCCGACGCCATCGTCCGGGGCGAGATCGACCGCAGCAGTGGCCGCCCGATTGTCGCCGTGACCTTCGACGACGGCTATCTCGACAACTATACCAACGCCCATCCGATCCTGAAAAAGCACGGCGTGCCGGCGACGTTTTTCGTCTCCACCGGCATCGTGGATACCGACCGCGAGTTTCAGCACGATATCGACAAAAACGTGCGGGGGCTGCCGAACATGTCCTGGGATCAGATCCGAGAATTGCATGCGGAAGGGCATGAGATTGGCGCTCACACCATCAACCACGTCAACATCGCCAAGGTCGATCAGGCGACCGCTGAGACCGAATTGACGGAGTCTCTGGCCCGCGTGCGCCAGGAAATTGGCGTGCAGGATGTGGCCTATGCCTATTGCTTTGGGAAGCGCACCGACATTACGGCAGAGCGGCGGGAATTGGCGCGGCGGCTTGGTTACAGTGCATGCTATGCGGCTTACGGCGGCACCAACGATGGCGAAATCGACCTATTCGACATTAAGCGTTTTGGCGTGAACTATGGGTTCAGCGAGACCGCATTCCGTGCCAAGATTGAGGGCTGCCCCTATGGTGGCGGCGCTGAGGCCTCAGCTTGATCGGGCGCAGGCGCCGCTAAAAAAACTCGGCTGCCGCCTATGACCGAATCGTTCGTCGTTCAGGATCAATCCGCCGTCGTGGCGCTGTTGAGTGACCCGGCAACGCATGCAGGGATCACGCCGCAACGGATCGATACCCATGGCGCGATGATCTTTATCGCCGGCGACCGGGCCTACAAGGTGAAACGTGCAGTGCGTTTTCCCTTCATGGATTTCTCCACCTTGGAAAAGCGATACGCTGCCCTAACCGAGGAGTTGCGCGTCAACCGCCGTACTGCGCCTAGCTTGTATCTGGGGCTGGCGGCAATCGTCGAAACCGCGGATGGTTTGCGCCTCGAACCTGTTGGCGGTGATTATCCCGGTACGATCGAGTACGTCTTAGTGATGCGTCGGTTCGAGGCCACCCTGGAGGAGCGGGCGGAAGCAGGCCGATTGGCCGCAGACGACATCGCAACCGTCGCCGAAGCCGTCGCCGCCTTTCATCATACGGCCGAGCCATTTTTTCGGGTGGATCCGGTCGGCCGCGTCAGCGATGCGATCGCAGGAGTCGTCCGCGAGATGCGGCGCAATTCGCAGGTGCTGGCTACGGCCGACGTCGATGCGTTCGAGCGGCTCATTCGGGCTCGGCATGTCGCGGCCCGCGACGCTATCGTCGTTCGCGCCAAAGCCGGGCTGGAACGCCATTGTCACGGCGATCTGCATTTGCGCAACATCTGCCTGTTGGATGGCAAGCCGACCTTATTCGATGCCATCGAGTTCAATGCCGATTTCGCCCGTATCGACGTTCTATACGACCTGGCCTTCCTGTTGATGGACCTGGACGCGCGCGATGAGCGTCGTCTCGCCAATCTCGCGTTCAACACCTACCTGGACCGTCGTGTGTTGGCCGGTTGGCCGGATGAAGCCGGATTGCGGCAATTGCCACTGTTCCTGGCGTTGCGCGCCGGGATCAAATCGGAGGTCAGCGCGCATATGGCGAACCTGCAAAGCGGGCCGGCGCAGGCTGATACCTTGCGCGCTGGCGCTGCTGCCTATTTGCGCCAGGCGCTTGGCTATTTGGCTCCCAAACGGCCGCGGTTGATCGCCGTAGGCGGCTTGTCCGGCTCGGGCAAGTCCACGTTGGCCGGTGCGTTAGCGCCGCTGGCTGACCCGGCGCCGGGGGCCCGGTGGCTGCGTTCGGACATACTGCGTAAAGCCTGGGCCGGCGTTCCGCCGTTGCGGCGCTTGCCCCCAGAATCCTATTCGCAGGAAGCTTCGGAAAAGACCTATCGGCGCCTGCTTGCTACTGCGGAGACGGCGTTAGAGTCCGGACAGTCGGTCGTCGTGGATGCGGTTTTTGCCCGACCGTGGGAGCGGATCGCTGTTGAGGCCCTGACTGCCCGTCTTGGGGTGCCGTTTACCGGAATTTGGCTCGATGCACCGCAGGGCATTCGGGTTGTGCGGGTCGAGGCCCGCAGCGGTGATGCCTCTGATGCAGGGGCAAATGTGGCAATGGCGCAAACTGGCTATGATGTCGGTCCGATCACCTGGCACAGGCTAGACGCCGCGAGGGGCAGGGCAGCCGTGTTGGAGCAGGCGCGCTGTCTGTGTTAATCTTGGCCGATGATGGACAATGCCTTTTTTGACGAAATGCGAGCCTTATTGCTGGTCCGCCAGAAGGAGTTGGCTGGCTACAGCCAATCGACCGAAGCCGACCGCGCGCCAGTAGAACTTGACCAGACCCGCGTCGGCAGGCTCAGCCGGATAGACGCATTGCAGGGGCAGGAGATGGCCAAGGCGCAAGATGCGCGGCGCGGTCAGGAATTGTTGCGCATCGCAGCGGCGCTGAAACGCTTCGGCGATGAGAGCTATGGCCTTTGCCTGCGCTGTGGCGAGGAAATCGCGGAGGGGCGCCTGCGCGCCGATCCCGCCACCCCGCTATGCTTTGATTGCGCGGGTGGGGAGGCGCGTCGCCACTAATCGGCGTCCGGCTGCACCGGGCCCACGCGCCTATTGTTTCACACCAACCACGACGTCGTAGTAAATGTCGCTGCCGTTCGAGCTTTTGCGGTGGAAGTGAGAGCCACGATAGGCTTGCTTAAGCGCGCCGTTGTTCACCTTATCCGCGACCCAGGCGCAAAGTTCGATGCACTCCGGATCGGGGTCGTTCGGCTTTACGTGGAAAATGTACCAGCCGCCGGGGATCAGCAGGTCAAAGCTGGTCTCGAAGCCGGCAAGCGGGATGTGATTGCCCCAACCGGTGGCCGACGCCATGGCCACCACGTTGAATTTGGCCTTGCGCAGCGTGGTCTCTGCTGCCGGGCTGAGGTTGGTCAGGTCGTCGATGTGATAGGCGTCATAGAGCCCAGCCCGATCACGGTTAGCCGCCTCTGCCGCCTCCGGGCAAATATCGATGGCTTCAAGGTGCGGGATGCGCAGCGTGTGGCGCAACTCGTGGCCAAAGGCACCGCTGCCGGCGCCTAGTTCCAGGGCCCGCAAGCCCGACCGGTCGACCCCGGCTGCCGCCCACACTTTGTCAATGGCTGCGGACATTTCGGTCGGCGTCCGACAAACCAGATTGTGGTACAGAGCGATGTCATAAAGCCAGGGGATGCGATAGAGCGTTGCGTAATCGTGGATATTGAAGCGCTGTTTGCAACCGCCCACGGTTGCCCAAAAGAACTCATCCGACTGCCGGTCTGTTTCCGGCGCGTCATAGTGGACGTCGTACAGCTTCGGAATATAGTCGTAATCTGACATTGGGGGAGGCTCGGACTCTAGAGCGCAACGGAACCGGCGTTCAGAGCCGGACAGGGTGCACCGGCATACGCTGCCTGGGAGCCCTAGTCGAGCACAAATCTCAATTGTCCGGAACTTCCCGCCAGAGACGTAAGGACCACTGCCGCGGTGCAGCGCCCTCTCTTCCGTCACTACGGATGCGGTCGTTAGGCGCGACGGCGCAACAGAACTCCAGTGGTTAAGATGCCGAAGCCCAGCATGCTCAGGACGCCCGGTTCGGTAGTCGCTGCCGCGACGGTCTGCTCGATCTTGGCGTCAATGGCCGCGCTAAAATCGCCAAAGGTGGCGATTGAGATGACAAAGCCTTGGTTGATTGGATTTGGCACCGGGTCACCGGCACCGACATTGACGATTGTGCCGGGCGATGTGCCCGGGAACACGATCGAGGCGAGATAAGATGTCGGCCCGCCAGCGCCAATCGATTCCGCGCTCAATCCGGTAATGCCGGCGTTGCGCGCGTCGATTGCGGCTTGCGTCGCGGCGGCCTCGTTGGTTGGCGCGCCGTCGGTCGCCAGGTTGATCAGGGAAGCGCCAGTGCCGAAATAGACGGACCCAGTGATCTCTGACACCGCCAGATCCAGCGCCAGGTGCATGTTGGTGCTTCCGGCCAGGTAGGGTGCGGTCAGAATGGCGTTGAGCAACGCATCTTTGTGTCCCTGATTCGAAATCAGGGTGGGGGCGAATACCAACGTTGTCGACGAGCTGAACTTAATGACCGTGACTTCGAAACTGCCGTCGATCGGCAGGTGCGTTTCGAGTCCGTCATGAATGCCCTGCATCATATTACCGAAATTTGTCGATCCAACGCTGCCCGATTCATCAACGACAAAGGCGAGTTGCACAACCGCAGCCGCCGGGCTGACCCAGGACGTCAACGCTACGAAACTGGCGGCAATGATGCCCCGAA
>JAPOJR010000066.1 GCA_029978325.1 Alphaproteobacteria bacterium
GAGCATTAACCGAGTCCAGTGTCCTCATCATCGGTGCTGGAGGATTAGGCTCACCTGCGGCGCTCTACCTTGCCGCGGCCGGCGTTGGCAAACTGGGTCTTGTCGATGACGATGCGGTCGACCTGAGCAATCTTCAGCGCCAAATTCCGCAACATCGGTCCGCCTCCAGGGGGTTCAATCCCCTGGAGGGTAACCGATTTTCATCAGCCTGTCGCTGCCGCGCGCAACCTCTGCTCACCACGTATCGATGTAGGGGTATTTCTTGCCCTCGCGCGGCGGCGTGGGCGGCAGTTTTTTCAGGCTGTTGGCGATCCAGCGGCGGGGATCCGCCGGGTCGATGACGTCGTCGATGCCGCCACCGCCGCCGGCGTTGACGGCGCGGGCGACCTCGTAGGCTTTTTCGACACGGGTGTTGAACTCGTTGAGGCGTTCTTCCGGGTCCTCAATAGCGGCCAGCACCGGGCGGAAGCCGAGCTTCACCGCGCCCTCGATGTTCATGCCGGCAAACTCTGCCGTCGGCCAGGCGACGGTCATGAAGCCAACCAGGGCCGAACCACCGCACATCGCCTGCGCGCCTAGGCCGTAGGACTTGCGCACCACCACGGTGAACAAGGGCGTCGTCAGGTTCGCGCCGGTGTTGAACAGGCGGGTGCAGTGGCGGACCAGGGCGGTCTTCTCATGCTCCGGCCCGACCATAATGCCGGGGCAGTCGATCAGGCTGAGAACCGGAATGTCGAACGCGTCGCAGAGTTGCAGGAAGCGCGCGCCCTTGTCCGCGCCGTCGCTATCGACCGCGCCCGCCAGATGGTGCGGGTTGTTGGCGAGCACGCCCATGGGCTTGCCCTCGATCCGGATGAAGGCGGTGATGACGCCGATGCCGAACTTCTCGCGGATTTCGAGCACGCTGTCCTTGTCCGCCAGCGTGTGGATGATTTCGCGCATATCGTAGAGGCGGACGCGGTTTTCCGGGATGGTGTGGCGCAGGTTGCGCTGGTCGCGCGCCTCCTCCCACTCGTCGATAGGGCCCTGGAAGTAGGAGAGGTATTTCTTGGCCGTCGCCACGGCCTCCGCCTCGTCCTTCACCAGGATATCGACGACGCCGTTCGGCACCTGCATCGACATCGGGCCGACTTCCTCCGGCGTATAAATGCCGAGGCCGCCGCCCTCAATCATCGCCGGCCCACCCATGCCGATGGTGGAGGCCTCCGTCGCAATGATCACGTCACAGCAGGCCAGCAGCGCAGTGTTACCGGCAAAGCAGCGGCCATTGTTGATGCCGACCATCGGCACCAGGCCAGAGAGCTTGGAGAACTGGGTGAAGGTCGGGGTGTCGAAGGCGACGCGCGGGCCGTCGTCGTCCTCGCCGGGGCGGCCACCTCCCCCTTCGGAGAACATGATCATCGGCAGCTTGAAGCGCTCAGCCAGATGGAACAGGCGGTCCTGCTTGTAGTGGTTGCGGCGGCCCTGGGTGCCGGCCAGCACCGTGTAATCGTAGTGGACGATGCAGGCGCGGGACTTCTCGTCCGGGAACTTGTCGCCGTTGATCGCGCCCATCCCGGCAACGACGCCGTCGCCGGGGTATTTCTGGCGGAGCGTGTCGAGATCGTAGCGCTGGTGCTGCTTGGTGACGACCAGCGGCCAGTATTCCTCGAACGAGCCCTCGTCGGTCAGGTCGGCGATGTTCTCGCGCGCGGTGCGGTAACCCATGTTGTGCCGCTTGGAGACCGGGCCTTCGCGGTTTTCATCCAGCGTCAGGGCGTGGCGGTCGATGACCTCCTGCAGATCGCCGCGGATGTGGTCGAGATCGAGGGCCTCGCCGCCGCCGTCATAGGTGCCTTCGACTCCGCCCTCCTCGACGAAGATGATGGGGTAGCCCTCCCGCACCACGTCGCCCGCGGCCATGGTGACCTGGCGGACAATGCCGGAGCGGTCGGCCTTGATGTCGTGCTCCAGCTTCATGGACTCGACCACGGCGATCGGCTGGCCGGTGAGCACCTGGTCGCCCTCCGCCACACTGATCGAGACGATGGTGCCCTGGATCGGCGCCACCATGCCGATGGAGCCATCCGGGCCGACCGGGTGCGAGGGGCCTTGCGCCTGCTTTTGCTGCGCCTGCTGGGATTTGACCTGCTGGTCATGCGCGAACAGGGCCAGCGGGTCGTTGCTCTTGACGCGCGCGCCGGCATATCCGTCGGCTGCAGCGGCGGGCTGGGCCGGGGCGGTCTCGACATAGCGGGCGCGCTGGTCGGCGGGCGGGGCGGCGAGAGCGGCGATCTGCTCATCCACCCAGCGGGTATGGATTGCGGCAGCGGCGAAGTCCGACGAGGCGAGCACGTTCTGGAGGAAGGGAATGTTGGTCTTGACGCCTTCCAGCCGGAACTCGGAGAGCGCGCGGCGGGTGCGGGCGATGGCGTCCTCGAAGCGGCGAGAGGGCGAATGGCAGATCACCTTGGCCAGCAGCGAGTCGTAGAGGCCGCTGGTGGTGTAGCCGGAATAGCCGAAGCCATCGACGCGCACGCCCGGGCCGCTCGGCGGGTCGTAGGCGCTGAGTGTGCCACCGCCGGGCTTGACCGAGCCATCCGGCAGCAGCGTCTCCAGGTTGACGCGCGCCTGGATGGCATAGCCGCGCGGCTCGGCGATGCGGGGATCGTCGAGGCCCAGGTTGGCCAGTGTCTCACCGGCAGCGAGGCGGATTTGCGACTGGACGATATCGACGCCGGTCACCTGCTCGGTCACGGTATGCTCAACCTGGAGTCGGGCGTTGGCCTCTATGAAGATGAAGGGCTGGGCGCCGGGGCGACCGGAAGCATCCACGAGGAACTCAAACGTGCCCAGATTGCGGTAGGCGACGCTTTCGGCGAGGCGCACGGCTGCGGCGATGATCTCGCTGCGGAGGCCGTCGTCGAGGCCGGGCGCGGGGGCGATCTCCACGACTTTCTGATAGCGGCGCTGCACGCTGCACTCCCGCTCGCCCAGATGGGCGATCTGGCCGGTATGGTCGCCGAGGATCTGCACCTCGACATGGCGGGCGCGGGGGATGAACTCCTCGACATAGACGTCCGGCACGCCGAAGGCAGCCTTGGCCTCCGACTGGCAGCGTTCATAGGCGGCTTCGATCTCATCGCCAGAGAGCACGGCGCGCGTGCCCCGCCCTCCCCCACCGGCGACGGCCTTGATGATCATGGCGGCGTCGGGGCCGAGGTCGGCGAAGAAGGCGCGGGCTTCCTCCATGCTCACGGCGCGGTCATAGCCGCGGGCGACCGGAACATCGGCGGCAAGAGCAGCCGCGCGCGCCCGGCCCTTGTCGCCGAACAGAGCGAGGTGCTCGCTCGACGGCCCGACGAATGTCAGGCCCGCGGCGGCGCAGGCCTCGGCGAAATCCGCCCGCTCGGCAAGGAAACCATAGCCGGGGTGGATGGCGTCGCAGCCGGCGTCTTTGGCTGCGGCGATGACGGCGTCGATGTCCAGATAAGCGGCGGCGCCGCTTTTCGGCAGCGCCACGGCCTCATCGGCGACGCGGGTGTGCAGGCTGGCAGCGTCGTCTTCGGAGTGAACCGCGACCGTGGCAATACCGAGGTCGGCGGCGGCGCGGGCAATGCGAATGGCGATCTCACCGCGGTTGGCGATGAGCAGGCGGGCGATGGGCATGGGCGATCTCTATGGCTCGGCTACGGCGCAAGGAATTGCGGTCTAGCCTAGGCGGGAGAGATCGCTGTGCATAGATATTGCTGTGCCTAACAGATGGCGCTGCCGCCATCCGGGCGCTGGAAACCGGGCTACTCCGCTGCCTGGGCTTGCGCGCGGTCCAGCAGCGTCAGCCGCCACATCTCGCGGCTGTAGCGCTCATAATCATAGCCGGTGGCGGAATGGATAGTCGTGCGGTTGTCCCAGGAAACAATGTCGCCCGGCTGCCAGGCCCATTTCACCGTATATTCCGGCCCGGTGATCCGCGGCAGCATGCTGCGCAAGATCTGCACGCTTTCGTGCTCCTCCCCCTCCAGATCGCAGTGATCCAGCACCTCCGGCGCAATCGCCTCCCCCTTCGGCAGGATCGCGCAGGTGGAGCTGTTGAGGCCGTAGAGCGCCGGCTCGCCACTGACCGGGTGTTTCAGCACCACAGGCACCCGGTTCGGCGGGTTGGCGGCGCGCTGCTCCGGCGTCAGGATCGGGTAATCCGGCGAATATTTGTTGATTTTCTTGTCGTGGTGCGCCAGCGAACAGACCGCCTCCAGCCCATCCAGCCGGGCGCGGGTCGCATCGTCCAGATCGGTGTAGGCCGCGCGCATGTTAGCGAACAGCGTCTCGCCGCCCTCGTCCGGCGCGATCTTGCAATGAAAGACCGAACCGATAGGTGGATGCTTGCGGAAGGTCGAATCCGTGTGCCAGACCGGTCGCCGCGTCTCCGGATTGTAGCGGATATCGTCGTCGGTCCGCAGTTGCGGCACCCGTGCCAGCGAGGCTTTCAGGTTGCCCGCTTCGTCGCGGATATTGCCGATGCGCAGGATCGGGAAGCCGGGAACCATCTTGTCCTCCCGCGCCGTCATGCCCTCATACTCGACCCGCCCGAACACTTCCGACCAGGTGACGAGTTCCTCTGGCGAGGTATCGGCCAGGTCCGAGCCCCGCACCGCCAGCAGCCCGCCATGGCGCATCCAGAGGTCGTAGGCCTCGCGCTGGAAGGCCGGGTTTGAGAGGTCTTGGCGGGTGACGCCCTCAATTACCACGCCAAAATCGCCGTTCAGGGAGGAGGTGCTGTGGGGCATGGGATGGGTTCCTTGTTCCTTATGGCCGGGCATATAGCCCTTCAAACGTCGTTATTGCGAGAAGCCGCAGGCGACGAAGCAGCCCAGGGGCTTCACCCTCCTAACCTCCAGGGTTGCTTCGGCAGAGCCTCGCCTTCTTTCCTACCCCAGCCGCCGCCGGTAGAGCGAAATCAGGCGCTCCCAGTGGCGCTCGGCTGCCGGCACATCATAACACCAGCGGCCGGGGAAGGCGAAGCCGTGGTGCACGCCCGGGTGAATTTCCAACTCGCCCGAATTGCCGGAAGCGTCGAACAACGCCTTCAGCTTCGCCACCATGTCCAGCGGTGCAAGTTCGTCATGCTCCGCGCACGAGATATAGAGCTCACCCTTGGCCTGGCCCAGCGTGCGGTGCGGGCTTTCCTCCGCCTCCTCGTTCACCAGCCAGGTGCCATAGAAGCTGGCCGCCGCCGCGATCCGGTCCGGGAAGCGCGCCGCCGCTGCCAGCGAGTATGGCCCGCTCATGCAATAGCCGTGGGTGCCGACCGGGCCGGAGGAAATCTCCGGCTGGGCGTCGATCCAGGCCAGCATGGCGCCGACATCGCTCATCACCGGCGGGATGGTCATTTTGGTGCGGACGGCGCGCATGCGCGTATGCTCCGGCGTGCCAGCCTCCAGCACCGTCTCCGGGTCGTATTTCGTGTCCTTGCCGGCGCGGTAATAGAGGTTCGGCAGCAGCACCGCATAGCCGACCGTGGCCAGCCGGCGAGCCATGCCATAAAGCTCCTCCCGAATGCCGGGGGCATCCATCAGCATCAGGACGGCGGGGGCCGGGTCGCCACGCTCGGGACGGCAGAGGAAGGTCTCCATCTGGCCGTCGGGGGTCGGCAGGTCAAAAATCTCTTCAATCATCGCACGGTCTCCAGGAATTGTACGAGCCGGTCGAGCCGGCGTAGAACATCATCGGCAGGGGCAGATTTCAGGCCAAATATGCAACGGGTAACGCCGGCTGCACGTAGCTGGTCAATCATAGCCGGATCTCGCGGAGTGCGAAATGTGGTGATCGAGATCGGCTCCCGATTTGCCGCCGCCGCGCGCCCACGCAAATCCGCCATCATCGCAAACCGCACATCCCGGCGCTCCATCTCTTCATGATTGGGCAGCATCGGGATCCAGCCATCACCGAATTGCATCACTTGATCCAGCGTCGACATCAGACCGCCACCGATGAGGATCGGCGGGTATGGTTTTTGAATTGGCTTTGGCCAGGACCAGACATCATCAAAGTTCACGAATTCGCCGTGGTACGTAGCCTTTTCTTGCGTCCAAATCGCCTTCATAGCCTCGCAATGCTCATGCATTCGTTGGAACCGGTCGGCCCAAAGACCGCCGTGATTGGCCATCTCTTGCGAATTCCAGCCCACGCCAACGCCAAAGTCGAACCTGCCACCCGAGATGTGATCGATACTGGCGACCTGTTTTGCCATGATGATTGGGTCTCGCTGCGCCACCAAACATATGCCGGTGCCCAGACGAATACGTTCGGTTATGGCTGACGCAACGGCCAGGCCAGCAAACACGTCGAGATTGTGGATATAGTCCTCTGGTATTTGGTCTGCCGCAAGACGATCTGCCTGGCTGCCAACGGGAATGTGTGTGTGGTCCGGCAAAAACAGGGCGTCCAGCCCGCGCTCCTCCACCGCAATAGCCAATTCTGCCGGGCCGATTGAAAAATCGGTCGGAAACATAATAACGCCAAAGTCCATCTATTCGCTCTCAAGCCGCTGATTGACGGTGTCGAGTTGCTCAGAACCGTCGCAATGCTACAGAAGCATGATCACCGTACGACCTCCAGGAATTGTACGAGCCGGTCGAGCCGGCGCAACACGTCATCGGCGGGGGCGGCTTTCAGGCCAAAGATGCAGCGGGTGACTCCCGCCTCGCGTAATTGCTCGACCCGGGCCGGATCGCGGGGCGTGCCGAAGGTGGTGATCGGCATCGGCTCGCGGCCCGCCTCGTCGGTGCGCCGGCGCAGTTCGCGCATCATGCCGAGCCGTTCGTCCCAACGGTCGTGGTCGGGGTGGTCGGCCAGCATGGGAATCCAGCCGTCGCCATAATTCATCACCCGGTCGAGCGTGCGGGGCGCATCGCCGCCGATGAAGATGCGCGGGTGCGGCTGCTGTGTCGGCTTCGGCCAGGACCAGATGTCGTCGAAATTCACGAACTCGCCGTGATAGCTGGCCTTTTCCTGGGTCCAGATTTCCCGCATCGCCTCGCAGCGCTCGCGCATCAGCTTGAAGCGCTTGGCCCAGACGCCGCCGTGGTTCTCCATCTCCGGCTGGTTCCAGCCGCCGCCGACGCCAAAGTCCACGCGCCCGCCGGAGATATGGTCGATGCTCGCCACCTCCTTGGCCGTAATGATCGGGTCACGCTCCACCACCAGACAAATGCCGGTGCCGAGGCGGATGCGCTTCGTCACCGCCGCAGCCGCGGCGAGGCCGATGAACATGTCGAGATTGTGCGAATAGTCCGGCGGCATCTTGTCGGCGATGCGGAAGGCCTCGTCACTGCCGGCCGGGATATGCGTGTGATCGGGGATGAACAAGGCATCGAGCCCCCGCTCCTCGACGGCTATGGCGAGTTCCGCCGGCCCCATCGAGAAGTCGGTGGCGAACATGGTGACGCCGAATTCCATGGTTCTCTCCTTAAAACCTCAGTCGAGGGCCGGCCTTTATTCCGCCGCTACGGGCTCGAATCCATCAGCGCGCTCGTCCGGTGCTGTTTGGACCAATTCCGTCTCCGGCTCGCCGGCAACGCGGACATGGCGCATGATCCGCGGTTCCGAATAGTCGTACGGGCAGGCGCGGTGCAGGATGCAGCGGTTGTCCCAGATCATGACGTCGCCCGGCTGCCACTGATGGGCGTACGTGCGGGGCGGCTGCACGGCATACTCGAGCAGGTCGTCCAACAGTTTCTGAGCCGCTGCGTCGTCCATGCCGGGGATGCGGAAGGCGTGGCGACCGATAAACAACGACTTGCGGCCGGTGACCGGGTGCACTTTCACCAGAGGCCGGATCGGCGTGCCATATTTGTGAAAACCATAGCTCTCGCCTGTCCTGAAGACGTAACCGGCCTTTGCCTGGCTGGCATAGAGCGAATGATAGGCGACCAGTCCCTCAATCTTGGCCTTCATGGCGTCATCGAGCTTGTCGTAAGCATCGCGCATATCCGCCAGCTCGGTCTCGCCGCGGCTGCCGGGAACCACCAAAGCAGTCAGGCACGAGGCTTTGGCAGCCAATGGCATATAGCTGCTGTCGGTGTGCCAGCCCTCATTACCCCGGAGCGACTGAAACCGCTTCTCCTCGGCAGAGAGAATATGCCCATCCGCGGCCTTGTTCGAGATCATCGCGAACTCATTGCCGTCGTTGCGCAACACCTCGATCTTGCCGAAGCGACGGCCGAAGGCAACGTGTTCGTCGTCGCTCAGATGCTGGGCCGGAAATACCAGGGCGGCGTACTGGTGGAAGGCGTCCTCCACCGCTTTCCATTCCGCATCCGACATGCTGGCCAGCTTGATGTCGGTGACAACAGCGCCAAAGCTGGCGTCCAGAGGGGTGATCGTTGGCATGGCGGGGTCTCCTCGCGTGAATACTTACCGCAAAGAGTGCGCCATTTCGGCGAGGGCGTCCAGATCGGATGGACATCCTCGCCTGCCAGCTCAATCCAACGGCGCCAGCGTCATGAACTTGTCCACGCTCATCTTCTGCAGGCAATAATCCAGCCTGATCCCCAAGTTGAAGGGGTTGGTGACAGTCGTACTGCCATCGACAGCCTGCACCGCCAACGCGCCCTTGGTGCCGCCCAGGTCACACGTCGCGCCGCGCACGGTCACGTTGGTGCTAAGACGGGCCGTGATGACAAAGCTACAGGTCGGCAGCAATCCCTCCGGATGCTGATTTACCGGCTTACAGAAGGCAGAGCCCGCGCGGTATTGCTGGGTTCCAAACTCCATTGCCGTGTCGCCGACCGCACGCCAGAGGCCGAGGTTTGCGCTCTCAAAGTCGTTCTTGGTGACAATACCGGTAGCCGGATCGACCGGCTCGTCATGCGCTTCCTCGGCACCGAAGATCATGGTGCCATCGGCGTTGAAACTGATCATCATCCACTCGCGCACCTCTTTGCCCTTGAAGTCGAACGCCAGGAAACCGCGATAGACACCAGCCAACGTCTCTGCCGATGCGGTTGCGGCTGCCATGCTGCCGATTGCAATAGTGGCGGCGGCCATCGCCGGCGCTAACAGTTTCGAGAAGCCTTTGAGCATTATCGCATTCCTTGTTTTCTGTGATCTCTATCGAAACACAGGAATGCTATCCCGGAATTCAAGCCAAAGGGATAAGAAAAGTCACAGTCAATGGGTCGATTGAAATCCAGCTAGTCATAGCTGGCCTGCACCTCTGTCACCGCCCCGCCCGCACAGAACCGCGCCAACAGGTCCTCACGGATGACCTGCTTGGCGACTTTAGCGCTAGCGGTTTTCGGCAATTCGTCGGCAAACACCCAAAGCCTGGGCACTTTATAGCCGGCAATCTGGCTCCGGCAGTGCGTCTGCAACACCTTCGCATCAAGCGTCACACCCGGCTTCAGAATCACCATCGCCGCGATGCGCTCGCCCAAATCCGGATCGGGCAGGCCGATAACCGCAGCCTCCAGCACGCCCTCATGGGCGAACAGAGCATCCTCCACCTCACGGGCATAGACGTTGAAGCCGCCGGTGATGATCATGTCTTTGGTACGCCCGACGATGAACAGATAGCCGTCTTCATCGAAACGGCCCAGATCGCCGGTATAGAGCCAGCCGTCGCGGATCGCCTCCGCCGTCAGATCCGGGCGTTGCCAGTATTCGAAAGCAGCCGCGCCCACTGCCCGGATACAGATCTCGCCCACCTCACCCGCCGGCAAATCCTGCCCGTCCGGCGAGCGCACAACAATGCGATGCGCCAGGATCGGCCGGCCGCAGGAGGCAAGCCGTGCCACCACCTCTTCCGGTCCATCTGTCAGATGCTCATTCGGATAGAGCAGCGTCAGCGGCGAGTTGGCTTCGCTCATGCCATAATGCTGGCGGAACACGGGCCCGAGAATTTCGATACCGCGCCGCAGCACATCCACCGGAATCGGGGCCGTGCCGTAGTTGATGCGGGTCAGCGAGGACAGGTCGAAGCGCTCCGGCTCCAGCGCAGCCACAAAACGTACGATCATCGTTGGCACCAGCAACAGATGATTGATGCGGTGCGCCTGGATTGCCGCCTGTAGCTCAGTCGGATCGTAGCGCTCGAAAATTATCGTTTTGGCGCCGCGCACAAAGCAGGGTTGCAGGTAATTGCCGGCCACATGGCTGAGCGGCCCGACCTGACCCATCGTCTGCTCTGGCCCCAATGCATACTCACAAGACTGGAAGAAATTCGCGAGGCGGGCGTTGTGGCGGCGGTGTGTGCCAACAACGCCCTTGGGCTTGCCAGTCGTGCCGCTGGTATAGGTCAGTCGGCTAATCGTATCGGCGGGAATTTCCAGCGCTGGCTCTGCATCCGATGCGCCTTCGAGGAAAGCGTCATAGGCAAGACCGTCTCTCGGCTGCCAGTCGATGCCGATGATATGCTGCAATGCCGGCGCTTCGTCCGCCACGGCTTCGATCATCGCAGAATACGGGCTGGCGACGATCACCGCCCGGCAACCGGAATCGGTGAGGATGCCCAAATGCTCCGGTGGGGCATGGCGGGAATTGAGCGCGACAATGCAGAACGCGCCCTTCAACAGCCCGAACACGGCATCGACCGAATGGATCGAGTTGTTGACCAGCACGCCCACCCGGTCGCCCGTTTTCAGTCCCAAAGCCCGAAGGCCATTCGCCAGCCGGTTGGCGCGGGCGTTAACCTCGCGGAAGGAATAGGTGCGCTCGCGGAAGACAATTGCCGGGCGCTCACGGAATTGCTCCGCCGCCCAGCGGATGTCGTAGCCGGCTTCGAGGGTCTCGGTCATGTATACTCTCATGCCGTCATTGAGAGCGGCACTGCCGCCCGCAATGACGGTTGGTTTATTTACGCCGTACCGTGCGGCACCAGCACCTGACGCACCGTCGCGTTGCTTTGCAGCTTGTCGAAGGCCGCGTTGATCTCCTCAAAGCCGATGGTGCGATCGACCAGGCGGTCCACCGGCAGGCGGCCCTGGCGATACAGGTCGATGAAGCGAGGGATATCGCGCACCGGCACGCAGGAACCCATGTAGGAGCCGCGGATCGACTTCTCCTGGCTCACCAGATTGCTCTGGTTGAACGAGAAGTTGGCGGCGCTGGGCGAGAGGCCAGCCGTTACGACGCTGCCGCCATAGCGGGTGACGTTGTAGGCGGTCTCCATCGCCTTGATGGTGCCGGCCAGGTCGAAAGCGAAATCGACGCCGCCATTGGTGATGTCGCGCACCTGCTCCACATGGTTCGGGTCGGTGGCGTTGACCGTGTGCGTCGCGCCCAACTGGCGGGCGAGGCCCAGCTTCTCGTCGGAGAGGTCGATGGCGACGATCTTCTCCGCACCGCCGACAACCGCACCCAACAGGCCGGAAAGACCGACACCGCCCAGGCCGACAATGGCGACCGAGTCGCCCGTGCGGATGCGCGCCGTATTGATGACAGCGCCCGCGCCGGTCATGACCGCGCAACCGAACAGCGCCGCCTCGTGCAGCGGCAGGTCGTTATCCACTTTCACGATGGAGCCGCGGTCGAGCACGCCATATTCGGCATAGCAGGAAACGCCGGTGTGGTGCGCCAGTTCGTTGCCATCCAGGTCGCGCAGGCGGGAACCGCCGCCCATCAGGTGGCCCTGTGCCTTGGTCGCCGCACCCAGTTCGCAGACCTGCGGGCGGCCTTCCAGGCAGCGGCGGCAGCGGCCGCAGGAGGGGGAAAACTGAAACACCACATGGTCGCCCGGCTTCACGTCCTTAACACCAGGGCCGCACTCGACGATCTCACCGGCGCCCTCATGCCCCATGACCACCGGCGTGTTG
Source organism: Alphaproteobacteria bacterium (assembly GCA_029978325.1). GTDB lineage: Bacteria > Pseudomonadota > Alphaproteobacteria > Bin95 > Bin95 > JACKII01. The sequence goes on from JAPOJR010000066.1 coordinate 11,790, forward strand.
CGCGGGCGGTCGGCGTTGATGACGGAGAGGTCGGAGTGGCAGATGCCGCCGCCACCCATTTTCACCAGCACCTCACCATGCTGCGGCGGCAGCAGCTCGACTTCCTCAATGGAGAGCGGGCGGGACTGGGCAAAGGGTTGCGGCGCATTAAACTGGCGCAGCACGGCGGCTTTCATTCGCATGGGGTGTTCCTTCAAGGCCTCGGATGGTTTCGAGCCGCGAGTATATCGGCAAGCCAGGATTGGTCCAGCATGGCGATGCGCTATAGGCGGCCCAACACGTCCAGCGTGTGCTGGGCAATCATCAATTCCTCGTCGGTGGGGATCACATAGGCCGCCTTCGCGCTGGCCGTGCTCGTAAGCAGTGGCCCGCCGCCGTCGTTGGCCACCTCGTCCAGGTCAAAGCCGAACCACGCCAGCTTGCGCAAGACAGCCGCGCGGATCGCCGGCGCGTGCTCACCGATGCCGGCGGTAAAGACGATCCCGTCCAGGCCGGCCAGCGTTCCGGCCAGGGCGAGGGTCTGTCTGGCGATCTGGTGCACGAACACCTCAATGGCGAGTTTGGCTCTGTCCTCCCCGCTCGCCTCCAGCGCCCGCATGTCGTTGCTGACGCCGGACAGGCCCTTCAGCCCGCTTTCGCGGTAGAGCAGGTCGCTGAGTTGATCGACCGAAAGCCCCTCATGCTGCAGCATGTACAGCAGGACTCCGGGATCGATCTGCCCGGTGCGCGTGCCCATCGGCAGGCCGTCGAGCGCGCTGAGACCCATGGTGGTATCGACGCTGCGGCACGCATCCAGCGCGCACAGGCTGGCACCGCTGCCCAGATGGGCGACCACAACCTTGCCGTCGGCCAGAGCAGGCGCGATGGTCGGCAGGCGGCTGGCGATGTACTCGTAGGAAAGGCCGTGAAACCCGTAGCGGCGCACGCCCTGCTCGTAGTAGCGATATGGCAAGGCATAGGTATCAACATGCCGGGCGTGACCGCGGTGGAAGGCCGTGTCGAAGCAGGCCACCTGCGGCAGGTTCGGACGGGCCGCCCTGATTTCCCGAATCGGCGCCAGATTAACCGGCTGATGTAGCGGCGCGAGCGGCACCAACTCTTCCAGAACCGCCAAAACCGCATCGTCAATCCGTTCTGGCGCGGCATGGTCCGGTCCGCCGTGGACGACCCGATGGCCGCAGGCAATTAACTTCGCATCGCCCAGGTGCGAGTCGATCCAGTCCAGCACCCAGGCAAGAGGATCGCCGAATCCCGCGTCCATCCTCTCGTCAGCGATGGCCTGGCCGGCGGGGCCTTTGGCGTGGAAGTGCGGGGCGGTGCCGATGCCCTCCAATTCGCCATGCCACTCCAGCGCAAGCCCATCGCCGTTCACCCGATAGAGGGAAAGCTTGATGCTGGACGAGCCCGCGTTCAACACCAGAACCGCATCGTCCGCCATGGCTCAGGCCTCCGCTTTCGCCGCGTCGAGCATGCCCTGTTTCCAAGCCGCAAAAATGGCAGCGACGGCACAGGACGCGAGCCGGGCCTGCACACTGTCCGCCCGGCTGGTCAGGATAATCGGCACGCGCGCGCCGAGGACGATTCCCGCCGCCTCTGCATTGGCTAGAAAGGTCAACTGCTTAGCGATCATGTTGCCTGCTTCGAGGTCTGGTGCGATCAGGATATCCGCCTGACCTGCGACCTCTGAGGTGATGTGCTTGATGGCGGCGGCTTCCGGACTGATCGCGTTGTCGAACGCCAGCGGGCCATCGAGCAGCCCGCCGGTAATCTGCCCGCGGTCCGCCATCTTGCAGAGCGCCGCCGCCTCGACCGTTGACGGCAGTTTCGGCGTAACCGTCTCCACGGCGGAGAGAATGCCGACTTTCGGCATCGCGATCCCCAGCGCATGGGCGAGATCGATAGCGTTCTGAACGATGTCGCGCTTATCCTCCAGCGTCGGATAGATGTTGATGGCGCCATCGGAGATCATCAGCGCGCGCGGGTAGGTGGGAACCTGCATGACATAGACGTGGCTGAGACGCCTTTCAGTGCGAAGCCCGGTGTCCTTCCGCGTCACCTCGTGCATGACTTCGTCCGTATGCAGCGAGCCTTTCATCAGCACGCTGGCCTCGCCGGCGCGGATAATGGCGACCGATTTTTCCGCAGAAGCATGGCTGTGCTCGGTCGGCACCAGCCTGTAGGGCGAGATGTCCAGCCCCTCGGTCTTCGCGACGCCGCGAATTCGATGTTCCGGTCCCACCAGAATGGGAGAGAGCAACCCTTGCTCCGCTGCGTCTACCGCCCCGGCCAGCGAGCTAGCGTCGCATGGATGCGCAACGACCGTAGGCATGGGCGGAAGCGCGGCGGCACGTTCGAACAGGTTTTCGAAAAAATGTTGCATGGCTGGCCCTTGGCTGCGGGATGACCCCTATCAGGGCTAAGGCTAGGACACCCGGGTTAAACCGCCATGACGCAGATCAAGCGCCGCCTTCAACCGAATAGGCGAGCGCAGGGACAATTCCTTATTTGCCGCGCTCCGCCTCGGTGATGCCGTCGCCGCGGGAGCCGATGAACAGCAGCGGCTTGGCAAAGGAGGCGGCGCTCTCTTCGGTGCAGATGGGGCCGAGGCGGCCTTTCAGGCGCGGGCAGGTCTCGGCCAGGCGCTCCAGGCTTATGTTCTGGGGCACGCGGGGGTGGGCGACGCAGATGGCGCCTTCCTCGTTCCAGGCGGCTTCGAAGACCAGTTCCGGATTTTCCAGCGGGCCTTTCTGGATGCCCAGCGAATCGTACAGCTCGATCTTCATGCCATCGCGGGTGGTCGCCTGGTCGTTGCCGCAATAGTCGGCGCGCAGCATCTTGCTGCAGGCGATGTGGTAGGGCCGCAACGGCTCGCCATTCGGGCCGGTTGCCCATGGGCGGTAGCCGGCGCGCACGCACTTGGCGTTGGTGGCATAGGTGCACCAGACCGAGAGGGCGCCGGATTCGCCAGGCTGCAGGATGGCATAGTGCTCGCCGAAAGGGTCCGGCTTGCAGGCGGGCTGCCAGGCGCCTTGCGCATCCTGTAGGCTGAGGTCGTAGAGCATGACGTCATCGGAGGCGGCGCGCCTGTCCTTGGCGACCGCATCGATCCGAAGATTCAGCAATTTCCGCCCATCCAACAGCATCGCCATGACCGTGCCGGCCAGGGCGTCACCCCGGATGGTCTGGCCGTCGCCGGTGTGGATGCGCAGGTCGCTGCCGGCGATCTCGATCTCAGCGGGACGGTCCGCGGCGGCGGCGGGCAGAATGGCGGAGAAGACCGCGATGATGGCAAGGAGGAACGGTCCAATCATGGCGATCTGCTCTGGATAAAGGCCCGGCCGGAGCCGGGCGTGGGCGGCGGGGGTTAGCGGGCCGCAACCGGCGCGGCACCCAGGGTACGGCCGTCCGGCAGGCGGATCGACAGGACGGTCAGCGGGCTGGTGCGGTAGACGTAAGGCGTTGCGTCAGCGGCCGTCTTCCCGGCGTCCATCGAAGTCGCGAGGCCGTTAGAGGCGAGGAGGCCATTTGAGCCGATGAGGCCATTGCCGAACTCAAAGCTGTTGCCGAACTCAAAGCTGTTATGATACTCAAAGCTGTTCGACAGATCCAGGCCATTGTGGCCCGTCCACCCAATCGCATGAGCGCTGGCGGAGGCCATCAGGGTGGCGGCGGTGACGATGGCGGCGGCGGTGGTGGAGAAGCGCATGGGGTGTTTCCTTTCGGTGTCTGGTCCGGAAGCCGGGGTGTTGGTTGGTTTCCCGTCTTCGATGAAAGGAATATGCGCCCCCTCTGTTTCAGCCGGATTTCGCCAAACCCGGAATTTGGTTTCAATTGTTTCAGTCCGGGTTTCATTTGCGTTGCCGGCGTGGTCCCAGCCCGCCGGCCCACTCAAATCCGTCCCTATTTCCCCCGCTCCGCCTCTGTAATGCCATCGCCGCGGGAGGCGAGGAACAGCAGGGGCTTGGCGAAACTGGCGGCGCTCTCCTCCGTGCAGACGGGGCCGAGGCGGCCTTTCAGGCGGGGGCAGGTTTCCACCAGGCGCTCCAGGCTGATGTTCTGCGGCACGCGCGGATGGGCGACGCAGATGGCGCCTGCCGCGTTCCAGGCGGATTCGAAGCTGACGCCGGGTGTGCCGTCGCCCTCAGGCCGGTTGATGCCGATGGTGTCGTAGACATCGACCAGCATGCCGGTGCGGGTCGTCGCCTGGTCGTTGCCGCAATAGTCGGCGCGCAGCATCTTGTTGCAGGCGAGGTGATAGGCGGCCAGGGGCTCGCCGTTCGGGCCATTGGCCCAAGGGCGGTAGCCGAAGCGGATGCACTTTGCGTGGGTGCCGCCGGTGCACCAGATCGCCAGCGTGCCGTTCGGCGCCGGTTGCAGGATCGCCTTGCGCTCGCCATAGGGGTCCGGGTTGCAGACCGGGCCCCAATTGCCGGCGGCATCGCGGACGGAGAGGTCATAGGCGAAGACGTCGTCGTCGTGCGCGCGGGCGTCGCGGGCCATGCCGTCGATACGCACCTCGCGCAGGCTGCGCCCGTCCATCGACATGGCCAGCGCGCCACCGACCACGGCATCGCCGCGGATCGTGCGGCCGCTACTTGCGTGAATGACCAGCTCGCTGCCGATGATCTCGATGCCGGCGAGCCGGTCGGCGGCGCTTGCGGGAGCGGCCGCGATGCAGAGCGCCAGCAGCGCCAAAAGCTGTTTCTTCATGCCATGCCTCTTCAAAGGAAAAGCGCGGCCCGGAGGCCGCGCGCTAAGAGCTTTGGTGCGGGAGCGGCGGGCAGCCGCATCTCCGGTTACTTGCCGGCGGCCGGGCCAGCGGTCAAGACCGTGCCGTCGGGCAGGCGGACGGCAAACACCACAATCGGCTGCGCCTGGTAGGCGGCAGGCTTCTGAGCGGCGTGCCCGGCAGTGCTGAGGCCGTTGGTGCCCAGGCCGTTGGTGCCCAGGCCGTTGGTGCCCAG
>JAPOJR010000067.1 GCA_029978325.1 Alphaproteobacteria bacterium
GGTCTCAGCCGGCGGTGTTTGTACAGTCCCGGCGAGATCCCCCGCGTCGTTTTTCCCGTCTAGTAGAAGTCGTCTCCGCCGTCATCGGTTGGCGCGGAGGGCGCGGCGGGAGGACCTGGCGGGCGCCCTCAGCCATGGCCAGAAGCAATGGCTTGAGATCGGCATGTTGCTGATCCAGGACGCCGAATTGCTGTTGTTGGACGAACCGGTCGCCGGCATGACTGATGCCGAGACCGAACAGACCGCCGACCTGATCCACCGCCTGAAGGGCGAGCACACGCTGGTGGTGGTGGAACACGACATGGCGTTCGTCCGGGCGCTGGGCGCTCGGGTGACGGTGCTGCACGAAGGCAGCGTACTGGCCGAGGGCTCCATCGACCACGTCCAGGCCGACCCGCGTGTCATCGAAGTGTATCTGGGGAGATAGGAAGATGCTAACCGTCTCCAACCTGCACCTGCACTATGGCGCCAGCCACATCCTGCGCGGCATCTCGCTGGAGGCGCGGCCGGGCGAGGTCATGTGCATTATGGGCCGCAATGGCGTCGGCAAGACGTCGCTGTTGCGCGCGATCCTGGGGCTTCAGCCCACCAGCGATGGCAATGTGACCTGGGTCGACCAGGATGTGACGCGCCTGCCAGCCCATCGCCGCGCCCGTTTGGGCTTTGCCAGCGTACCGCAGGGCCGGGATATCTTCGCCAGGCTGACCGTAGCAGAGAACCTGCGCACCGGCTTTGCCGCCGCCCCCACTGGCGAAAAATATGTGCCGGAGCATGTGTTCGAGCTGTTTCCCGTACTGAAGGAAATGCTGGGCCGTCGCGGCGGCGACCTCTCAGGCGGCCAGCAGCAGCAGCTTGCCATCGCCCGCGCGCTGGTGATGCGGCCGAAGCTGCTGGTGCTCGACGAGCCGACCGAGGGCATCCAGCCCTCGATCATCAAGGATATCGGCCGCGTCATTGCGGACTTGGCGGCGGCCGGCGAAATGGCCATCATCCTGGTCGAACAGTACTTTGAATTCGCGCGCGACCTCGCCGACCGCTTTGCCGTGATGGAACGTGGTGAGGTGGTGGTGTCGGGCGTGCGCGGGGAAATGGATGAGGCCAGTGTACGCCGAACCCTTACCGTATAGGGGCGAGCCGCCCTGGGCATCAGTTGGCGCTGGAGCTGGTCAGCGGCTGCAGCGCTCGGTCGGGCGTGCTTCCGTGCGGTTTGCGGCGCGAGCCGATGGCCAGACCGCGCTGGCCGATCTGCATCAGAGCGCGCCTTGCCGCTGCCTTCTGCCAGCCAGCGAGGATTGGCCGACAGCGGTGTTCGCCACCACATGCGGTGGATTGACCGGCGGCGATGCTGTTCGGTTTGACTTTGCCGTCGGGGCAGGCGCCGCGGCGCGGGCAACAACCCAGGCCGCCGAGCGGCTCTACAAGACCCGGCCGGGCGATGCTCCGGTGCAGGTCGATAGCCGGATCGTGCTGGGCAACGGTGCCAAGGCCGAGTGGCTGCCGCAGGAGACCATCGTCTTTGACGGCGCCCGGCTGCAACGGCGCACCGTGTTCGAACTGGCCACCGGCACAGAACTTCTCGCCTGCGAATTGCGTGTGTTAGGCCGGGCAGCACATGGAGAGGTCTTCAGTTCGGGCTTTCTATGCGACCGCATCGAGATCCGGCGTGACCACCGGCTCATCTGGCTTGACGTGCTGCGGTTGGGAGAACGCTCGATCGCCCGAACCCTCGCCTCGCCTGTCGGCTTTGGCGGCTATCCGGCCATTGCCACAGTGTTCCACGCTGCCGCCGGCACCGAATCCCACCTACCCGCAGCACGCGCGTTGTTGGAACAGATGCCGCAAGCCACCCGCGCCGCTGCCACCACGCTCAACGACCTGCTGATCACCCGCTTCCTGGCACCCGACGCCTTCACGCTCCGCCAAAGCGTTGCCCGATTCATCACCGGCTTCCGCGCCACTTTGGGCCGCGCGCCGGTCATGCCCCGTTTCTGGTCCCTCTGAGGAGAGCCCCGCCCATGCGCCTCACCGAACGCGAGAAAGACAAGCTGCTGGTCGCCATGGCGGCGGAGGTCGCCCGCAAGCGCCTCGCCCGCGGCGTCAAGCTGAACTACCCGGAAGCCATCGCCCTGATTTCCGACTTTGTGGTGGAGGGCGCGCGCGATGGCCGCTCGGTCGCCGAGCTGATGCAGGCGGGCGCCGGGGTTGTGCGCCGCGATCAGGTGATGGAAGGGATCGCCGAGATGATCCCGGAAGTTCAGGTCGAAGCCACTTTCCCAGACGGCACCAAACTGGTGACCGTGCACGAACCGATCCGTTGAGCGAGGAGTTGATCTATATGCAAAATGCAACAAAGCCCGTCTTTGCGAGCGAAGCGAAGCAATCCAATCCAGCGCCGGCGCGAGCAGAAGCTCATCCTGGATTGCTTCGTCGCCTTCGGCTCCTCGCGATGACGGGCGTGGGCCTTGTGGCAAGCGCACCAGCCCTAGCCCACCCCGGCCACGGCGCGCCGGTGTTTCATAGCCACGCCTGGGAAATCGGACTGGGGTTGGTCGCTGCCATCGTTGTCGCTGGCTTGATCATCCATTTCCGGCGGACCGGCAAATGATTCCCGGTGAGATCATCGCCGTCGCCGGCCAGATCGAACTCAACGCCGGGCAGCCGACCGTCACTCTGACCGTCGCCAACACCGGCGACCGGCCGGTGCAGGTGGGCAGCCACTATCACTTCGCCGAGACCAACCCGGCGCTGAACTTCGACCGCGAGGCTGCCCGCGGCATGCGGCTCGACATTGCCGCCGGCACGGCGGTGCGGTTCGAGCCCGGCTCGACACGGGAGGTGACGCTGGTCCCCTACCGCGGCGGGCGTGCGGTGATCGGCTTCAACCAGGCGGTGATGGGGCCGTTGGATTGAGACCTACCTGCCTGCTCTCGGCGTCATTGCGAGAAGACCGGCCGCAAGGCCGGGCGACGAAGCAACCCATCGGCCCTCGAGGAACGTTCCCGCTCCGGTGGGTTGCTTCGTTGCCTGCGGCTCCTCGCAATGACGCCGAGGGGAAGGCTTGAGGGATAACGTGAAGGATTGAGACAATGGCCATGATTTCCCGCGCTGCCTATGCCGCCATGTACGGCCCGACCGTCGGCGACAAAGTGCGGCTCGCCGACACCGAGCTTTTCATCGAGGTCGAACGCGACCACACCATCTATGGCGAGGAGGTCAAGTTCGGCGGCGGCAAGGTCATCCGCGACGGCATGGGCCAGTCGCAGATCACCCGCGCGCAAGGGGCCGTCGATACCGTCATCACCAACGCGCTGATCTTGGACTATTGGGGCGTGGTGAAGGCCGATATCGGCATTCGCGACGGCCGTATTTGCGCCATCGGCAAGGCCGGCAATCCGGATACCCAGCCGGGCGTCAATATCGTCGTCGGGCCGGGGACGGAGGCAATCGCGGGCGAGGGCAAGATCGTCACGGCGGGCGGCTTCGACTCGCACATCCACTTCATCTGCCCGCAGCAGATCAACGAGGCGCTGTACAGCGGCGTCACCACCATGCTGGGCGGCGGCACCGGGCCGGCCACCGGCACCAACGCCACCACCTGCACCCCCGGCGCATGGCATATCGGGCGCATGTTGCAGGCGTTCGAGGCATTCCCGATGAACCTGGGCCTTTCCGGCAAGGGCAATGCCTCGCAGCCGGCGGAATTGCAGGCTATGGTCGCCGCCGGCGCCTGTGCCCTGAAACTGCATGAGGACTGGGGCACCACACCTGCCGCCATCGACTGCTGCCTTGGCGTCGCGGACGAGATGGACGTGCAGGTGATGATCCACACCGACACGCTGAACGAGTCCGGCTTCGTCGAGAACACGGTCGCTGCCTTCAAAGGCCGCACCATCCACGCCTTCCATACGGAGGGCGCGGGCGGCGGCCACGCGCCCGACATCATCAAAGTCTGCGGCGAAGCGAACGTCATTCCCTCATCGACCAACCCGACCCGCCCCTACACGGTCAACACGGTGGACGAGCACCTGGACATGCTCATGGTCTGCCACCACCTCGACCCCAGCATTCCGGAAGACGTCGCCTTCGCCGACAGCCGCATCCGCAAAGAGACCATCGCAGCAGAGGATATCCTGCACGACATGGGCGCGTTCTCGATCATCGCCAGCGACAGCCAGGCGATGGGCCGGGTCGGTGAAGTGCTGATCCGCACCTGGCAGACCGCCGACAAGATGAAGCGGCAGTTCGGGCGCCTGCCGCAGGAGACCGGCGACAACGACAATTTCCGCGCCAAACGCTACATCGCCAAATACACCATCAACCCCGCCATCACGCATGGCATGGCAAGCGAGATCGGCTCGGTTGAGGTCGGCAAGCTGGCGGACCTGGTGATCTGGTCGCCGGCGTTTTTCGGCGTGAAGCCGGACCTGGTGATCAAGGGCGGCACCATTGCCGCCGCCGTGATGGGCGACCCGAATGCCTCGATCCCGACGCCGCAGCCGGAGCATTACCGGCCTATGTTCGGCGCTTATGGCCGGGCGATTGCGCCCAGCGCTTTGACCTTCGTGAGCCAGGCAGCGCTGGCGCACGATCTAGCCGGAACGCTGGGGCTGGCGCGCCCGCTGGTGGCGGTGAAGAACACACGCGGCGGCATCGGCAAGCACTCGATGATCCACAACAGCCTGACGCCCTCCATCAGCGTCGATCCGGAGACCTATGAAGTGACCGCCGATGGCGCCCTGCTGACCTGCGAGCCGGCCCAGGTGCTGAGCATGGCGCAGCGGTATTTCCTGTTTTGATGGGGCTTTCGATGCTTTCGGCTCCTCAGAATGACATCGACAAGGAGACCAGCGCATGAAACGCGCCTCCCACCACCACCGCGCCGGCACCTGGCCCGCGGAAACGGCAGCCGACAGCCTGGTGCTCGCGTTCGACGACCGCCATCGCCGCCGCATCGTCCTGCCGCTCGCGAGCGGCTCGGAGTTGCTGCTGGACCTGCCGCGTGCGGTGGCCATGGCGCACGGCGACGGGCTGCTATGCGACGACGGCAGTTGGATTGCGGTGGCGGCTGCGCCGGAGCCGCTGTACGCCATCACCACTCCGGATGCACACCTGCTGCTCCGCCTAGCTTGGCACTTAGGCAACCGGCACACGCCGGCGGAAGTGCAACCTGGGCGGCTGCTGATCCGTCCCGACCCGGTGCTGGCGGAGATGCTGCGCGGGCTCGGCGGCGTGGTGGAGGAGGTCTCGGAGCCGTTCCAGCCAGAAGGCGGCGCTTATGGCGAGGGTGGCCACGGGCATGTGCATGACCATGATCATGACCATGACCTTTCTCATGGGCACAGGCATGGCCACTCGCACGGGCATGGCGATCATGATCACCACCGCTGAGCCGCCCCTCACGGCTGCGCAGTTTCAGCGGCTCGCCACCTGGTTCAGTCCCAGTTTTCCGATCGGGGGCTTCTCCTATAGCCATGGATTGGAAGCAGCGTTCGAGGCGGGGTTGGTCTCTGGCCGCGCTGGCCTGGCCGGGTGGATCGAAGGGCTGATGGCGTTCGGTTCGGCCCGGAACGATGCGATCCTGTTTCGCGAGGCCTATCGCCTTGCCCCCGATGTCGATCCGATTGCCGAGATCGCGGCGGCTCTGTCGCCATCGGCGGAATTGCGGGCAGAGACGCTGAACCAGGGCGAAGCCTTTCTTCGGGCGGTGCGGCAGGGCTGGCCGGAATTCGCGGGCGTCGCAGCGGAAGGTCCGGGGGCGGTTCTGAACAGCGCCACCCCATTCGCCCTGCCCGTGGCTGCCGGGCTTTGTTGCGCCCTGGCCGGGATTCCCCTCCATGCAAGTCTTCTCGCCTACTTGCATGCTTTCGCTGCAAACATCGTGTCGGCGGCGCTGCGCTCGATGCCGGTCGGACAAAGCGACGGCCTGGCGGTTCAAGCAATGCTGGAGCCGGCGATTGCTCAAGTGGCCGAGCAGGCGCTTGGCCTGGACCTGGACGACTTGGGATCAGCTACTCCCATGCTCGACTGGCTTTCCGCCACTCATGAAACCCAATATTCCCGGTTGTTCCGGTCGTAAAAAGAAGGAGTTATGTCATGCCTGTTAACGGTCCCCTCCGCGTCGGTATCGGCGGTCCGGTCGGCAGCGGCAAGACCTCGCTGGTCGAGGCTCTGTGCAAAGAATTGCGTGACAAGATCGACCTGATCGTCATCACCAACGACATCTACACCCAGGAAGACCGAGAGATCTTGTTGCGCGCCAACGCTTTGCCGGCGGAGCGCCTGGAAGGCGTTGAGACCGGCGGCTGTCCGCATACGGCGATCCGTGAGGACGCCAGCATCAATTTGGCCGCAGTTGCGCGGCTGTCGCAAAAATTTCCGAATGCCGAGCTGTGCCTGATCGAGAGCGGCGGCGACAACCTAGCGGCCACCTTCAGCCCGGAACTGGCGGACCTGACGCTCTATGTCATCGACGTAGCCGCCGGCGAGAAAATTCCGCGGAAAGGCGGGCCAGGGATTACCCGCTCGGACCTGCTGATCATCAACAAGACCGACCTGGCGCCCATGGTCGGCGCCAGCCTGGAGGTGATGGACCGCGATGCCAAACGGATGCGTGGCGAGCGGCCGTTCATCTTTACCAACCTGAAGGCCGGCGATGGGGTCAAAGAGATTGTCCACTATATCAGCGCATTAGGTGGCGTCAAAATTGAATAGCGTGCCGCCGGCATCCGAAAAATTGCGCCTGAGCGGTCTGTGCGGTCTGTGCTAGGCTTGGCTCTTCAGAGCCAATGCCAGCGGAAGGATCATATCGTGGCAGACAAAATCAGGGTCGGAATCGTCGGAGCGACCGTAACGCCGGGCGGCAGCGGCTGGGGCGCGAATGCCCATGTGCCGGCCTTGCAGGCCCTGCCTGGCTTCGAGCTCAAGGCGGTGTGCACGGCCCACCCGGAAACCGCCAAGGCTTCCGCCGAGAAGTTCGGCGCTGAGTTGGCCTTCCACGATATGGGTGCGATGGTCGCGCACCCGGATATCGACCTGGTCGCCGTCGTCGTGCGGGTGCCGTTGCATAACCAGTTGGTGATGCCGGCGCTACAGGCCAAGAAGGCCGTGTGCTGCGAATGGCCGTTGGGGGCCAATCTCGCCGATGCCGCCAAGATGGCGGATGCCGCCAAAGCCGCCGGAGTGCAAACTCTGGTTGGCTTGCAGGCGCAGAGCGATCCGGCGGTGCTCTATGCCCGGGACATCGTCGCAAACGGCGATATCGGCGATATCGTCACGGCCAACCTGAGCGTCATCGTCAACGCCATCCCCGTGCGCGGCGACGGGCGCATTTGGCAGGGAATCCGCAGCAATGGCGCGAACCCGATGACCATTCCGGGCGGCCATTCCATCGACGCGCTATGCTTTATCTTGGGCGAGTTCGCCGAAGTCAGCGCACGGGTGACGACCCGCATCACCATGTGGAAACACGCGGTGACCGGCGCGGATTTCCCGGTCGACGCACCGGATACAGTTACCGCCGCCGGCGTGCTGAAAAACGGCGTCGAGGTCGGATACCAGGTGGCCAGCGTCCCGCAGAACGCCAGCGGCACGCGGTTGGAGATTTACGGCCGCAAAGGCACGCTGGTGCTGACATCCAATTCCGTCAATATCGGCCCGAGCAAACTGTTCCGCGCCATCGGCAAAGCCGAATTGGCCGAGATCGCGCCACCGCCCAGCTATACCCTGATCCCCTCGGACATGGCGGCGGGTCCTGGGCGGAATGTCGCCCAGGCGTACGCGCGGTTCGCCGCCGCGCTGAAGTCCGGCCGGTCGGATGCGCCGGATTTCGACGATGCCGTGCGGCGCCATGCGCTGATCGATGCAATGGAGCGCTCGCACCGCGACGGCAAGGTGGTCAAGCTAGCCTGAGGCCAATACCGGCTGCGCTGGCGCTCGGGCGGTTCGGCATGACACGCATGCAATTGTGTGCGCTAATGCTGCCGCCCGTCGCCGATGCGCGGTTGCACGTCATTCTGAAGTTGCACGTCATTCAAAAGAGGAAAACGCCATGGTTTATGAAAGCATGATCGCTGAATCCCTGTCGATCCAGGGCCACAACGGCGAGTGGGTGTCGGCCTATTCCGCCCGGCCATTGGGCGCGGGGCCGTTTCCCGGCGTCGTCTTGATCCACCACCTGCCGGGCTGGGGTGAATTCTACCGAGAGATGACCCGCAAGTTCGCGCACCACGGCTATGCCGCCATCAGCCACAACCTGTACCACCGGGTGGGTGAGGGCAGCGCCGACGACGTCGCTGCCAAGGCCCGGGCCGAGGGCGGCGTGGCCGATGACCAGGTGATCGGCGATACCGAAGGCGCGGTGCAATGGTTGAAGAACCAGCCCTATTGCAACGGCAAGGTCGGCGTCATCGGCTCGTGCTCCGGCGGCCGGCAGACTTTCCTTTATGCCTGCAACACGCAGAGCATCGATGCGGCGGTGGAGCTTTGGGGCGGACGCGTCGTCCAGGCCGCTGACGACCGGCCGGCCAAGCAGCCGGTGCCGCCGATCGACATGACCAAAAACCTGTCCTGCCCGCTGCTCGGCATTTTCGGCAATGAGGACCGCGCGCCTACGCCCGAGCAGGTCGACCAGCACGAGGCCGAATTGAAGAAGCACGGCAAAGACTACGAGTTTCACCGTTATGACGGCGCGGGCCACGGCTTTTTCTACTACCACCGGCCGATGTATCGGGTGGAGCAGGCGCAGGATGGCTGGGAGAAGATATTCGCCTTCTTTGGCAAGCACCTGGCGGGGTAAAGGCGATGTGCACATCCATCGTCGAGATCGTCGAGGCGAAGGGCGCGACCAAGCATGGCAACCGTTGGTTTCCGCTCTCGCATGCGGTCGTGACTTATGACCACCCACAATACGCCCTGTTGGACGACGCGATCCTGATCGACTTCGTCAACCGGGCGCAGGGACCGGGCGCCAGAACCGCTGTCGAGCTGACGCTCGAATCGGCGAAGGCGTTGCATGCCGCACTGTCCAAGGCCATTGCCGAGGCCGACGCAGAGGAAGGCGAGCGCGCCGAGCGGTTGGAGCCGGCTTTGGCATAGTTTTGTTGTCGCTCTTGACGGCGGACGCGACCGGCTCTAGCGTCCGCCTGATAACCGTAGGGGAGCCTCGCCAGAGAGGCTGAGATTTCGATAGACGCCCGGGCTGGCCAGTGGCAGCCCCCCGGCGTCGGTGCGATGACCCGTTGAACCTGAACCGGATCATACCGGCGGAGGGAATGGGACTTGCTCGCGCCAGCACTCACATCCAACGCCCGTATCCGTTCGCAACCGGAGCCGGGCGCATGGATTATGACGCTATCGTCGCCGACCTGCTGACCTTCATCGCCGCGGATGCTCCCGGCGATGCGGCGTTCGATCGTTTGGCGCTGCAATTGTTTGCTTATCAGTTCGCCCACAACCAGCCGTTCGCCAAGTTCGCGCGGACGCGGGGCCGGACGCCGCGGACGGTCAAGTCCTGGGCTGACATCCCCGCCGTGCCGATCAACGCCTTTAAAACCCTGGACCTGACCTGTTGCGCACCGGCGGACGCTGTCGCCGTGTTCATGACCAGCGGCACGACGCTGGGCGGTCTGCGGGGCAAGAGCTATCATCCGACGCTTGCGGTCTACGATGCCTCCATGCGCCGCAATTTCGCTGAGCGCTTTATGGCCGGGCATGCGCGCATGGACATGGGCATCCTGTTTCCGACGACGGCGATGATGCCGAATTCGTCGTTGGCGCATTACCTGAACCTGGCCGTGCGGGATTTCGGTACTCCGGGAAGCGGCCATCTGATCGGCGAGGCCGGCATCGACTTTGACCGGCTGACCGCCGACCTTACCCGCGCCGAGACGACGGGCCGGCCATATGCGTTGCTGGGCGCCAGCTTCAGCCTGGTGCATGCGCTGGACGAGTTGCAGCGCCGCGGATTTGCCGTGCGCCTGCCGGAAGGCAGCCGCATCCTGGACACCGGCGGTTTCAAAGGCCAGTCGCGCGAGTTGGAACTGGATGAGTTTTACGACGCGCTCAGCCAGACATTCGGTGTGCCGCGCAGCCAGTGCATCAACATGTACGGCATGACCGAACTCAGCACCCAATTCTATGACAACGGCAATGCGGTCTGTCCATCGGTCAAGTCCGGGCCGCACTGGATCCGAACCCGCGTGGTTAATCCGCTGACCGGCGTAGCCGTGCCCAAGGGTGAGACCGGTGTGCTGGCTCATACCGATCTGGCGCACTTCAACATCGTCACGACCATTTTGACCGAAGACGCCGGCATCGAAACCGACGATGGCTTTCTCCTGTTGGGCCGGGCCGCCGGGGCTGAGGCGCAGGGCTGCTCGATGGCGGTAGACGAGTTCCTGCGGGCCGCCGGAGCCGCCTGATCGCCATGGTCGAGCGCGCCGGATACTTGCCTGGGCTGGCTGCCGATGCGCTGCATTGGCGGGCTGAGACCTGTGGCGCGGTAGAGGTACTGCTGCCGGTGCTCGGTGGCGAGCAAGTTACGGCCATTGCCCAGCATGTTCGGGACCAGGCGCAAGCGCGGCTGAGGTCCCAGCCTGTCGGCCGGATTGTGGATGCCATCGACCGGGCTGTGGCCCGCCTTTTGGACCGCCGCGACCCCTACCGCCAGCGTATGGACGACCTGCTGCCGCGCGTTACCGGCTATAACCGCGAGATGGTGCGTCTGGGGCTGACCGGCTATCTCAAGACATTCCGCAAGCCGGAATTGCAGCGGTTTCTGGCGGAGGACTTTGCCAACCCGGCTATCCTGGACGATTTCCAGCCATTGGCGAAGGGCGGCTTTGGCCGGGCGTTCGGGCCGCGTGTGCTGGCGCATATCTGGGCCGGAAATGTGCCGGGGCTGCCGCTCTGGAGCCTGGTGGCCGGATTGCTGGTCAAGGCCGGCAATATCGGCAAGGCGCCCAGCGCTGAGCCTCTGTTTGCCGGCTGGTTTGCCCAGGTCTTGGCCGAGGTTGAGCCGGATTTGGCGGAATGCCTGGCCGTGGTCTGGTGGCGCGGCGGCGATGTCGCCCCGGAGGCTGCGTTGATCCAGCAGGCCGACCTGGTGCTGGGCTATGGCAGCAACGAGTCTCTGGGAGCCATTCAAAGCCGCATGCCGGTCGCCAAGCGGTTTCTCGCCTATGGCCATAAAGTCAGCTTCGCCATGGTATCGGCAGCGGCGCTGGACGCTGCAAAAGCTAGCGCCACGGCTCGCTTGGCGGCTTACGATGTGGCGCGCTACGACCAGCAGGGCTGCTATGCCCCGCACATGCTGTTCGCGGAGCGGGGCGGCGCGGTACCGCCCCAGCGTTTCGCGCAATTCCTGGCGCATGAACTGGCCGCGTTCGAGCGCAAATTCCCGCGCCGTCCCCTGACCATGGCCGAGGCCAGCGGCATCGCGGCCTGGCGTCATGCCGAGGAAATGACGCCGGGCGGCGAGGTGTTCGGCGATCCGCACGGCGCCTGGACGGTCTCTTACCAGCCAGAAGACAGCGCGTTCCGGCCCAGCGGTCTGAACCGGACTATTCGGGTGGTCGCCGTCGATCGCTTGGCCGATGTGCCGGGCATTGTCGCGCCGTTCAAAGCTTTGTTGCAGACCGTCGGCATCGCTGCGCCGCCGCGCGATCTGTTCCGGCTGGCCGCGGCGCTGGGGCACGTCGGCGTGACGCGTGTAGCGGCTCTGGGCGATATGACCGCGCCCGAGGCCGGCTGGCACCACGACGGCCGGTTCAACCTGCTGGACCTGGTGGAAATCACCGAGATCGACGGACGCGCCGAGGCGGCGGCGGATCGGTTGGCGTCCTATGTCGATTGAGCCTGCCTTCCTTTCCGTCCAGGGGGTGAGTTACACCTACGACGATGGCTCGGACGTTCTGTCCGAAATCGATTGGACCATTCCTGCGGGCGGGTTTTATAGCCTGGTCGGCCGCAGCGGTTGCGGCAAGACCACCTTGCTGAAGCTTGCGGCGGGGCTGTTGCAGCCGACAAGCGGGCAGGTGCGGATCGAGGCGCAGACGGTGGCGGGGCCATCCCAGAAAATCGGCTTCGTGTTTCAGACGCCGGCCCTGCTAGAATGGTTGCCGGTGCTCGACAACGTGCTGCTGCCGATCTCGCTGCATCGCCGGGTGCAGCCTGAGGACCGCGCAAGCGCGCTGGAATTGCTGGATCTCGTCGGCATCGGCGATCTGGCCGGCCGGTATCCGGGGCAACTCTCCGGTGGGCAGCAAAGCCGGGCGGCATTGGCGCGGGCCTTGATCGGGTCGCCCCCGGCCTTGTTGATGGATGAGCCCTTTGCGGCACTCGACGCCATCACACGCGAGGAATTGCAGGACGACCTGTTGCGGCTGGTGGCGCTGCGCCGGACTACGGTGTTGTTCGTCACCCATGACATCGCCGAGGCGGTCTATCTGAGTGACCGGGTGGCGGTAATGGATCGAGGCCGGATCGCGCTCGCCGCTGCCATCGACCTGCCACGGCCGCGCGGCGGCGACTGCCGCTATGACCCGCAATTTGCCGGACATTGCCAGCGTATCCGGTCGGCGATGGCGCAAGCGCAGGCGGTGGCGGCATGATCGGTCGGCATTTGCCTTCGCTGGCGCTGCTTTTGGTGCTGCTGGCGGGCTGGGAGGCGATTGTCCGTCTGGCCGGCATATCGGCATTGGTGGTGCCGGCGCCATCGGCGGTGGCGACGGTGCTGTGGGATGGGCTGACCGTCGGTTTTCTCTGGCCGCATATCTGGATTACGGCGGCGGAGACCCTGATGGGTTTTGGCCTGGGCTGCGTCGTCGGATTTGTCTGCGGCGTCGCCTTGGGCGAGAGCGAGCGGCTGCGCCATCTGCTTTGGCCCTATGTGCTGGCGACGCAGGTGGTGCCCAAGCTGGCGCTGGGGCCGATCTTTATCATCTGGTTCGGCTTCGGCATGACCTCGACGGTGGTGATTACCGCCCTGATCTGTTTCTTTCCGCTGCTGGAAAACACCATGACGGGCCTGCAGGCGGCGTCGCCGGAGAAGCGCGACCTGTTCCGCATGCTGGGCGCGGGACGCTGGCAGACGCTGGTCCGCCTGAAAATTCCCTCTGGCCTGCCGGTGGTTATGGCCGGCGTGCGCGTGGCCATCGTCCTGGCTTTGGTCGGTGCGGTGGTCGGCGAGTTCATCGGCAGCGGCAAAGGCCTGGGCGCCAGTATCATTGCCGCCCAGGGCATGATGGATTCGACCCTGATGTTCGCACTGTTCGTCGCCATCACGGCGATGGGCCTCCTCTTCTACCAACTTACCCTGTTGTTTGAACGCTGGCTGCTGCGCGGCTGGCTGAAAGGAAAAGTATCATGATGTTCCGTAGTCTGGCTGCCGCTGCTGCGTTGGCGTTGGCTTCCGCATCGGCGGTCGCCGCCGACCTCCAGAAAGTCACTATTGCCGGCTGGGGGCCGGCGATCAGCGAAATCACCAACATCCTGGCCGAGCCCGATAAGGGCTTCTTTAAGGCCCAGGGCATCGACCTCGGCTATGTGCCGGGCACGGGCGGCGGCTCGGCCATCGTCAATATGCTGTCCGGCGCGGCAGAGGTCGCGTTTACCGATCCGTCCTCGCTCTACCAGGCCCTGGACAAGGGCGAGAAGCTGGTCGCGATCTACAACATCTATCCGCAGAATGTGTTCAACGTCGTCTCGCCGGTCGAGCGCGGCATCAAGAGCGCCGCCGATCTGAAGGGCAAGACGGTCGGCGTCTACAGCCTGAACAGCGGCACCCGCCAGAACCTGCTGTTCCTGCTGCACCAGGCGGGCTTGAGCGAAGCGGACGTCAAGTTGCAGGTCACCGGCCTGCTGAACTTCGCGCCGGTGATCCAGGGCCAGGTGGACGCGACCGCCGCGACCGATACCGGCCTCTATGTCGGTAAGCTGAAGGGCCTGGGCGAGGTCAATGTCATCAACGTTGCCGACAGCCTGAACGTGCCAAGCGACATGTTCGTGGTAACGCAAGCCTACTACGAGGCGAACAAGCCATTGCTGCGCCGGTTCCTGGTGGCGTATCGCGATAGCGCGGCCTGGATGATCGCCCATCCGGACGAAGCGGCAAAGATCGCCATCACCCGCTCGGTCAATGGCCGGGACGAGGCGGTGAACCTGGATATCATCAAGATCCGCAACGCCTCGGCGCAGTCCGCGACCACCAAGGCCAAGGGACTGGGCCATTTCGACCTGGACGTGTTGCAAAAGGGCGCTGACGCCTACTTGGCGCATGGCCTGGTCAAAGCGAAGATCGACATGGGCCAGGTGGTGAAGACCGACCTGATTCCCGAGTAATCCACATGGATTTCGCCGGCAAAACCATCCTCGTCACCGGCGCCAGCCGCGGCATTGGCGCGGCTATCGCCAAAGCCTTCGCGGCGGAGGGGGCAGCCGTGGTCGTCAATTACCTGCAAAACCGTGATGCCGCGATGACCACCGTCGCCGAGTGCGAGGCGCTAGGCGGGGTGGCGGTGGCGCTGCAGGCGGATGTTTGCGACCGGCATGCCAGCGATGCGCTGGTGCAACAGGCGCTGGACGAATTCGGCCGGATCGACGTGCTGGTGAACAACGCCTTCCGGCCCTATGTCTTCGATCCGGAAGCGCGGAAGATGCACTGGCAGCTGGACTGGTCCGACTACCAAAGCCAGATCGACGGCGCAGTCAAAGCTGCGCACGGCCTGGCGCAGGCGGTATTGCCGGGGATGCTGAGCCGGGCAGAAGGCTCGATCATCAACATGGCGACCAATCTCGTGGCGCGGCCCGCGGTGCCTTAC
Source organism: Alphaproteobacteria bacterium (assembly GCA_029978325.1). GTDB lineage: Bacteria > Pseudomonadota > Alphaproteobacteria > Bin95 > Bin95 > JACKII01. The sequence goes on from JAPOJR010000067.1 coordinate 14,817, forward strand.
CACGACTACGCCACCGCCAAGGCAGCGCTGATCGGCTTTACCCGTAATCTGGCGATGGAGCTTGGGCCGCTGGGAGTGCGCGTCAATGCCGTGGCGCCGGGGCTGGTCTACCCGACCGATGCCAGCCGCAGCACCAAGGAGGCGGTGAAAGACGCGATCATCGCGCAAACCCCGCTCGGCCGGATTGCGACGCCGGATGACGTCACCGGGCCGGTGCTGTTCCTGGCGTCGGACTGGTCGCGCTTCATGACCGGCCAGACGCTCTATGTCGACGGCGGCATGGTGATGGGGTAGGGGCAGTCGGCCTTTGCTTCAGAGGGTGACGCCTTCCGCCCGCATCGCCGCGATATCGGCATCGGAATAGCCGGCGTCGCGCAAGACTGACTCGGTGTGCTCGCCCAGCGCGGCCGGCATGGTGCGGATGCCCGCCGGCGTCTTGGAAAACCGCACGCCAGGACGGACCAGCGTGATCCGTCCCTCGGTCGGGTGATCGAATTCCTGGAACAGGCCGACCGCCTGCAAATGCGGGTCGTCCGCCAGTTCGCCCAGTGGCCGGGCGAGGCCGCAAGGGATATCCGCCGCCTCGATCGCCGCCAGCAGGGCTTCGGTCTGCCAGGAACCGACGCATTGCGCGACCATCTCATAGAGTTCGCCGATTTTCTCGCTCCGGGTCGCTGGGTTGGTGACACGCGGATCGTTCACCATCTCCGGCCGCTGCATCAGCGTGAAAAATGACTGCCATTGCTTGGTGGTATAGGGCAGCACGCAGACATAGCCGTCCGCCGTGGCGTAGGGGCGGCGATATTCCACCATGGAACGCTCATAGCCGGCTGTGCCCAGCGGCGGGTCGAACGTCAGGCCGGATTGATGCTCGACCAGATTGAAGCCGGTCAGGCTTTCCAGCATCGGCACCTCGACCAACTGGCCTTCGCCGGTGCGCTCGCGGGAGAAGAGCGCCGCGATGGTGGCATGGGCGCAGAATTGCGAGCCGATCTTGTCGCAAATCGAGGCGTTGATGAATTTCGGCACGCCGGAGCGGCCGCCCTGCATATCCGCCATGCCTGAAAGACCCTGGATGATGTCGTCATAGGCCGGGCGGCGGGCGTAGGGGCCGTCCTGGCCGAAGCCGACCAGCGCCACATAGATAATGTCCGGCTTGGCCGCGCGGCAGTCATCGTAGCCGAGCCCCAGGCGCTCCATCGCCGCCGGGCGCACCGAGCTGATAATGACGTCCGCGGTCTCGACCAGCTTGAGCAGCGCGTCGCGGCCCTTCGGCTTTTTCAGATCCAGGACAATACAGCGCTTGTTACGGTTGGCGTTCAGAAAGAAATGGCCCATGCCGGCGTTACGGTAAGGTTTGATCCCGCGGGTGATATCACCCTCCGGCGCTTCGACCTTAATGACGTCTGCCCCGTAATCCGCCAAAATCTGTGTGCCGTAAGGGCCGAAGCCGACAGATGTCAGATCAAGAATTGTAACGCCTGTTAGGGGGCCGGTCATGGTTGCATGTCTCCTTTTTCCGAGGTGCGCGCCATCCTGCCGTAAAACCGACAAATTGCTATTCGAGAAACAGCCGCGGGTGGCTGCCATCGGTCTAACAGG
>JAPOJR010000068.1 GCA_029978325.1 Alphaproteobacteria bacterium
CGCCGAATTGATAGGCCCGCAAGAAGTGGTTGTAGGTGCCATAGATCATTAGGGCACAGATGATGATGGTAGCGAAGTTGCTGACGAACTCGAACAGCCAGTAGGCGCGGCCCTTCAGCGTATTGATCACGATTTCCATCCGCACATGGCCGGCCATCCGCTGGCAGTAGGCCAGACCGAAAAAGCCCATGGTGGGGATGGAAATCTCGACCAGGTCCGCCTGGCCATGAATGGGAGAGTTGAACAACTTTCGCGCCACTACTTCGGCACACGCCAGAAGCATCAGTGAAAACAGGAATGTCGCCGCAACATAATTCAGTGCCTTTTCCACACCATGATAGGCTTGGTCTATCTTGTGCAGGGTTGAATCAGGGGGCGCGCTAGCGGTGCTCATTGGGGACCACTCCGCAGGGATGGATAGAGAGGGTGAAACCCGACTTCGACCGATGGTTCGCCGAAAACAGCGTCCCATCGGCCGAAACGGTGCGCCATGGCGCGGCTACTTGTTGGTCTTCTCGGCAGCTGTAACCAGGATGTTCAGCAAAGCCTTGCCGTCATAGCCGTATTGGTTCGTCATCTGGTCAGCCCAGTCGTTCCAGATCGGCTCGCCGCCAACCTTGGCAAACTCTGCCCGCTCCTGCTTGTTGAGCGTGATCGGGATCAGGCCGTTGGCCTTGAACTTCTTCGGTACCTCAACGTTGCTGACCTGATAGGCTGCGATCTGCGCCGGATAGCCCTCGTCGGATGCCTTGTACTCTGCCATCAGGTCTTTGTACTGCTGGGGCAGGGAGTTATAGGCGTCGGTGTTGAACAGCACACCGCAGGCGATGGATCCCATGGCAAGGTTGGTCGTGTACCATTTGCCCAACTCGTAGGTGCGATAGCTGTCATGGCTGTAGAAAGCAAACGCCGCAGCGTCGATCAGGCCGCGATCCATAGAGGTGTAGACGTCCGGGGCCGGCACGCTGGTCGGCACGGCGCCCAGTTTCTCCATAGCCTTGCCCTGCTGGCCGAGGGCACGGATACGCATTCCACTCCAGTCCTTCAACGACTTCGGCGGCTCGCCTTTACCGACGACTTCGTACAACGGCAGGATCGAACTCGCATAATACATGCTGTTCCATTTTGCCGTTTCTTTCTGCAACACCGGGTTAGTATAGTATTCCTCGGTCACATCCCGCAGGCCTTCCAGGCCGTTGATCGGCAGGAATGGCAGGTCCAGGCCGGTGTGCGCTGGCAGCTTGGCCGGATAGTAGCTGGCACAGAACGTGCCAGACTGGAACGCGCCCAGGCTAAGGCCGTCCAGAACCGCGCGCGGCTTGGAGAGCGTGCCCCAATGCACGGTGACGGTAAACTTGCCACCGGTGCGCTCCTTCATAAACTTGGCCCAGTTCTCATAGATCACGCTGGAAGCGCGAGGCTTGCCCCAGCCGGAATAGTTCCATGATACACGCGGGCCATCCACCACCGGCTTATCTGCGGCAATCGCACCAGTTGTCGGGATGGCAAGCACAGCTGCTGCGGCAGCGCCTATAATAAATCTCCGCATGGCGTTCCTCCTCATGCTTAACTTCGGTCGGCACGCCCTGTGGGTTTGCGGGCGCTTGCCCGGACTATAGTCGTATGAATCACGCCGCCGCAAGCGTTGTTCACGCACAGTTTCGAATTGGATTATCCAAGTGCGTTATGGTCTTATTCCGTGACATGCAGGCCGCATGGGCCATCTTGCCTTTCCGCTGGAACAGCGCGAAGGTGGCGCAAACACAGCCGCAAAGGAACGCGCATCATGTCTACCGGTGTTCATACCCTCTTTGAAGTTTCCGACGAAATCGCCACCCTGACGCTAAACCGGCCGGAGGCGAAAAATGCGCTCTCCAACGAAATGCGCGAGGAGATGCAGGCCGCATTCGACGAATGCGCAGCGCGGGCCGGCGACGACATAAAGGCTCTAATCATCACTGGCGCCGGCGGCGCCTTCTGTGCCGGCGGCGATGTCAAGGGCATGGGCGAGCGTTCCAAGGACCCGATCGCCAACCGCAGCCGCATGCGTGGCAGCCACGACACCATGTACCAGCTGACCCACCTGGAACTGCCGGTGATCTCGCTGGTGGATGGCCCTGCGGCGGGTGCCGGCGCCAACATCGCGTTGTCGGCGGATTTCGTGCTGGCGACCCCGCGGGCGTTCTTCATGCAAGCCTTCGGCCGCATCGGCCTGGTGCCGGACTGGGGCGGTTTCTATGTGCTGCCGCGCATGGTCGGCCTGCAGAAGGCGAAGGAACTGGTGTTCACCGCCCGCCGCGTCTATGCCGAGGAAGCAAAGCAGCTGGGCATGGTGTATGACATCGTCGGCCAGGAAACCGCGATGGCGGAGGCGCGCGCCTTCGCCAGCCGTTTCCGCAACGCGCCGACCCACGCCATCGGCATCGCCAAGAACATCCTGAACCAGGCCCACAACCAGGACCACCGCACGCTGATCGAGCTGGAGGCCTCCGGCCAGTCCATTGCGCGGATGAGCGAGTTCCACAAGGAAGCCGTCCGCCGCTTCCGCGACAAGGAACCGTCGCTGTTCGACTGGGAGGCGATGGACCGCGCCCAGGCGGTCAAGAAGGCGGCTGAATAAACCGGCCCGTCAGGACAACAATTTTTGCAGCCGGGCGCGGATCGCACCGATCAGCGCCCGGCGGACCAGCTTTCCGGCGGTGGCGACGAGGCCATAGGCGGCAAGCGCGGCGATGGCTTGTGCCAGCATGTCGACCGTCCCGGGTGACAGGGGCAGCAGGCCCTGCAGGGCGGCGGCGACCGATGCCGCAATTTCCGGCTGGGCGAGTGTTCCTCCGCCGGCAGCGATGCCCAGAATCCGTATGGCCCAGGAAACGCCTTGCGTTTCGGCCGCCAGCCATCGTACCGACCGCCGCAGCTGCGCCAGCGCGTGTTCGACGGCCAGGTCATGTCTGGCGCGCAATGCCAGCGACGCCGCTTTGGGCACGTGCATGGTGACGTCGCCCAGCACCGTCACCGCAGTCCGCATGGCCTTGCCGCTGGCGCTATCCGTCGTCGTGACCGAGAAGCCGCCGGTGCGGACAATCTCGGCCAGAATTGAGACTCCCGGCTCGGCGAACACCGTTGCTGCCAAATTGGCTAGCCTGGTTCGTGCGGCGGCAATTGTCTTGGATTGCCGGTTGGGCATCGTTCAGCCATGCCGTTCTAAGGGTTGCGCTGTTGTCCGCCGATCACCACGCTCAGCGCCTTGGCGAGAGAGCCGACGGCTTCCATCATGACCGCCCACATCTGCGTCGAAGTCCGGATTGCCTGCTGGTGAATCTCGATGACCTGGGCATTGGATTTGTCGGCAGTCAGCGGCGAAAATCGGGTGACCACATCGCCGTCCAGCTGAATCATCGATTGCATCAGCACGAATTCGGTCTGGACTTCCCAGATTTTCCGCACCTTGGCCCGGTCATCCAGCGCCGGACGCCACGCGGCTTCCAACACGCTGTCGGGCGTGCCGTACAGATCGTCCAGCGACATGTCCGCGAAGTATGGTTTGGCGGTGTCGCTGGTACAGGCTTCTTTGCACAAGGTTTTGAGCGCAATGCTGTTCCGATAGATGCGCCGGGCGATGACCTGCTCCTCTGGCGCCAGCGCTGTGCTGTGCATGATGTTGGCCGCGCCGTCGCGCAACCGCTTGAACTGCGATTGCCGGTCTTTGGCGTTGTAGTCGTCGTTCGGCGCTTCGCGCAGCGTTTTGATCATCCAGCTGGTATAGATTTCGGCGATCTCGGCCACCGCCGTCGGCAGCGGCGGCATGCGGCGTGCGGTCATCGCGTCGTTCTGGATCGTGTTGATCTCCAGGGTGTGCAAGTCGTCCAGAATGCGGCGGGCACGCTCGGCGGCCTCATCGAAAACAGAGACGGTGCCTGTCTTTGCCGCCGATCCGCCGCCACGCTTTTTTCGCAGCCAATCACCTAACATGTCGGCCTCCTGGCCGGACCTATTGGCCTGCCGAAGAGTTGTCGCGTTTGTTCACCAGCTCTGCCAATACCGAAACCAGCGACTTAAAGGCCTCGATCGAATCGTGCACGGTTTTCTGTGCGTTATCGACCTGGTCCTTGTGGAATTTGCGCATCGGGTGGTCGGCGTCGTCGGCATAGTCTTCATCGACGAAGTCCTGGATATCGCCTTCGACGATGTTGATTTTCGACTGGATGACTTTCTGATCTGCCCCCTTCGGCACCACCTCGCCCGACGCCGGGTCGAACTCGAACTTGCCGACGACAGTCGTGACCTTGAGGGTGACGAAATCCTCCGCTGCTTTCTGGACCTTCTCGACGATTTTCTCGAATTCACCCGCCATAGCCTGGCTCCTTTCGTGTCATCGGCTCTACGCGGAACGCGCCACGATCAGCGCGTCCACTGCAACACATCCTTCGCCACGCGGCCGCACCAGCACCGGGTTCAGGTCGATACTCTCCAGCGTATCCGCATTCGCCGCCGCGAATACAGACACCGCGACCAGCGCTGCCGCGAGAGCATCGACATCGGCCTTCGGCGCGCCGCGGGCGCCATCCAGCAGCGGGAAGCCTTTCACGCTGCGGATCATTTCTTGTGCCACATCCAGGCCGAAGGGCGCTGTGCGGAAGGTCACATCTTTCAGCACTTCGACGAAAATTCCGCCGAGCCCGAACATTACCACCGGGCCGAACACCGGATCGCGCTGTACGCCGATAATGGTCTCGACGCCGCCCTTGACCATCGGCGCCAGCAACACGCCCTCCAGCCGGGCCGTCGGGACGGCCGAGCGGCCCCGGTCCATCAGCGTCTCAAAGCCGGCGGACGCCTCCGCCTCGCTCTCGATGTTCAGCAGGACGCCGCCGATCTCGGACTTGTGTTGGATGTCTGGTGAGACGATCTTCATCACCACCGGAAAACCGATTTCCGCCGCTGCCTTGCTGGCATCATCAGCGGATTGCACGATGCGTTCGTCCACAACAGGCACGCCGGCTGCGCCCAGCATTTTCTTGGCGTCGAACTCGTTCACCTCCATGCCGGCCTGCACTGAGGGTGCGCCTGTTGGCAGGGCTGGCGGTGCCTGTCGCACCTTGCCGCCGTGGAACGCCTCCCCAAACTTGACCAATGCCGCCATGGCGTTGATGGCGCGGGCCGGGTCCTCATAGACCAGATAGCCCAGATCCTCGACCGGCTTGCGGGTCTCGTTGCGGGTGAGGGCTGAGAAGGTGATCAGGCGGTCCGGGTATTTCTTGGCCACCGCCTCGAACGACGGGTGGAGCGCCTGCATCATCTTCTCGTTCAGCCCGACGCCGGCCATGAAGCAGATGGCGTTGGTATAGCCGCCATCGCCCAGCAGCGCGTCGAACATCGGCTGCATCATGCGCGTGTCGTTGATGAGCTGCGCGGTGACGTCCAGCGGGTTGCGCGTGCCGGCGAAGGGGACCAGCTCCTTCATCCGCTTTTGCGTGCTTTCCGGCAGCGGTGGCAGGTCAAAGCCCTGTTCCGTCGCCGCGTCCGCCATGATGACGCCGACGCCGCCGGAAATGGTGATGATGCCCAGGTCCTTCTTGGTCGGGAATTTCTTGGCGGTGCAGGCATAGGCGACGTCGAACATCTCATCGACGGTCTTGGCCCTGTGCACGTCGAAGTCCCGCAACACCGCGTCAAACACCGCATCCGAGCCGGTGAGCGAGGCCGTATGAGAAGCCGCCGCCGCGCTGCCGACATCCGAGGTGCCGACCTTCATCAGCACCACCGGCTTTTTCAGGTCGCGGGCAATGCCCAGCGCCTCGATCAGTTTCGGCGCATCCTGGATGCCTTCCATATAGCCCATGACCACGTCGGTCTTAGGATCCTGAGCCATGTAGGCGAGGCAGTCGGAGAACTCCACGTCGCACTGATTGCCCATGGTCGCCCACAGGTTCAGGCCATAGCCGCGCTCGCGCATCACCGCAAAGCAATGGCCGCCGAACGCGCCGGACTGGCTGGCCACCGAGATGCCACCCGCCTGCGGCTTTTGCCCCATCAATCCGGCGAATGTGGCGATCATGCCGGTGTTGGCGTTCATCGTGCCCATGCAGTTGGGGCCGAGCAGGCGTAGGCCCGCTTCCGCCGCCATCGCGCGGATGTATTCCTGCTCCTTGGCGCCCTCTTCGCTGATTTCGGCAAAGCCGGACGACAGAATGATGGCTGAGCCGACGCCTTTCTCAATGCAGGCCTGGATCGAGTCACGCACCGCCGGTTGCGGCACGACGATCACCGCCATATCGACCGGCTCGTCCACATCACGCAGGGACGGAATGGCAGCCAGCCCTTGGATTTCCTTCGAGCGCGCGTTGATCGGGATCAGCCGGCCCTGGTATTGCGCGACCTTCATGTTGTCGATCGGCCGTCCACCCAGCTTCACCGGGTCCGACGATGCGCCGACGATTGCGACGGATTTGGGATCGAACAGGGTGCGAAGGCTGGGAGTGTTAATCAGAGACATCAGGCGGCGGATCCTCGTCTGGAAAATTCGGAGTATTTCCGAAAGCCTACGACGTGTTTTCCGCGCTGCCTAGGCTGAACCGGCGGAGTACTCCCGTTTCCCGGGCATCGCGGAGCGGTGAGCCGGGACCGCCCTCTCTCACGAACACGGGCGCCGGCGGTGTTCGAAGGCTGACACCGGCCCCGGATGCGCGCTCCGGGGAACAAGCTCCGGGGTTCAAACCCAGAGCAATTGCGCTTCGGCGCCGACATCGGCCAGGAAGCCGACAACGCCAGTCACCTCCACCCCTTTCGGCGCCTGGATTCCCGATGCGATCAGGCCGCTGTCGCAAGCCTGAAACCGTGCACCGAGTGCCTCCAGGCTTTCCCACAACTCGTCGAAGCCGGCGATGCCCTTGGCTATCAGGTCGCGGTCATAGTCCGGCGCCGCCAGGCCATCCTCCGATGGCAGCAGAGCGCACAGGCCTTGCAGCGCTTTGCACCCGGCCATGGTGAAGAACAACACCACAGGCCGCCCCACCGCCGCAGCACCCACCGCAAACAGCAGGGCATAGTGCACCCGGTCCACCCGGCCACTCTGGATCACAATCCCAAGCGTGCGCGGCTCAGCCATGACCAAATTCACGCATGGATTGAAAGGTCCCGGATCGAGGGTTGTTCGCCGCAAAGCGGGCAGGCCGGGTTCTTGCGCAGCTTGATATTGCGCCACTCGGTGTAGAGCCCGTCATACATCATGAACCGGCCCGACAGACTCTCGCCCAACCCCAGGATTTCCTTCAGCACCTCCACCGCCTGTTGCACGCCGACCGCGCCGGCGACCGCGCCGAACACGCCGGCCTCTGAGCAGCTTGGCACCGAGCCGGGTGCTGGCGGCTCCGGAAACAGGCATCGGTAGCAGGGATGGCCATCGCCCTGGTGGCTCTTGAAGACGGATAACTGCCCTTCGAACCGCAGCAGCGCGCCGGAGACCAGGGTCTTGCCGGCCAGGTGGCAGGCATCGTTCAGAAGATAGCGCGTCGCGAAATTGTCGGTGCCGTCGGCAACGATGGCATAGGGCGCGATCACGTCCAGGGCATTCGCCGCCGTAATGCGCTCCTTGTAGAGATCGACGCGTACGTCGGGATTCAGGTCGCGGATCATTCGGGCGGCGCTCTCCGCCTTGGAGACGCCGACATCCTGGGTGCGGTGGATGATCTGGCGTTGCAGGTTGGAGAGATCGACCGTGTCGCCGTCGATCACGCCGATCCGGCCCACCCCTGCCGCGGCCAGGTATTGTAGCATCGGCGCGCCCAGGCCGCCGGCGCCCACCACCAGCACGGAAGCCTCTAGCAGCTTCTCCTGCCCGACGCCGCCGACCTCCGGCAGCAAGATGTGGCGGGAATAGCGTTCGAGTTGGTCATCGGTCCAGTCGATCATGCTGAATTCACGCTCCACGTCACGTTCACCCCGAGTGGCCCGCAGGGCTGTATCGAGGGGCAGTCAGAACTTTTGCCAAATCTCTCGATACGGCCCTTTGGGCCACTCGAGATGATGGGGAGAGAGGCGTGGGCGAACATCATCACGCTCCGGTCCCGGTGGAGCCGAAGCCACCCGCGCCGCGTTCCGTCTCATCCAGGTCCGCGACTTCCACCCAATCGGCGCGGCTCACAGGCGCCAACACCAGCTGCGCAACACGCAAGCCGCGCTCGATCGCGAATGGCGCCGCGCCGTGGTTGATCAGGATCGCGCCAATCTCACCGCGGTAGTCGGCGTCGATAGTGCCGGGGGCGTTCAGCACCGTCACACCGTGGCGGAGCGCCAGGCCGGAGCGCGGGCGGACCTGCGCCTCATAGCCGGCGGGCAAAGCCAGAGCGATGCCGCAGGGCACCAGCGCCCGCTCACCCGGCCCGAGCGTTACAGTCTCGCCTTCCGGCAGGGCCGCCAGCAGGTCGCAGCCGGCAGCCAGAGAAGTTTCATATCTGGGAACAGGCAGACCCTGGGCGTGGTCCAGCAACTGAACCGGGACAGGGACGCCCGCGCTCACTCTGCCGCTCCCGCAAGCGCCTTTGCGATCCGGTCGGCCAGCCGCCCGGCCACCTCGTCCTTGCGCATGCGCGGCCAGTCCTCGACCGCCTGCGCCGAAACCAGATGCACGGTGTTGTCGTCGCCGCCAAATGTGCCGGTGCCGGGCGAGACATCATTGGCGACGATCCAGTCGCAGCCCTTGCGGCCCAGCTTCGCACGGGCGTATTCGACCACGTTGCCGGTCTCGGCGGCGAAACCCACGACGAGCCGGGGCCTGGCGTTCGTGGCCAGCTGGCCCAGGCTTTGCAGGATGTCCGGGTTTTCCACCAGCGGCAGCGGCGGCGGACCCTTGCCATCCTTCTTGATCTTCTTGTCAGTGTCCAGATCGACCCGCCAGTCCGCCACAGCCGCGGCGCACACCGCCACGTCAGCCGGCAGGGCCGCGTGGCAGGCGTCATACATCTGCCGGGCGCTCTCGATCCGCACCACTTCGACGCCGGCGGGATCGGCCATATTGGTCGGGCCGGAGACCAGGGTCGTCCGCGCACCAAGCTTGGCCAGAGCGGCGGCGATAGCATGGCCCTGCTTGCCGCTGGAGCGGTTGGCGATATAGCGGACCGGGTCAATCGCCTCCCATGTCGGGCCGCTGGTGACGATTGCGTGCCGCCCGGCGAGCGGTTTCGGCCCTGCCTGCTCGGCAAAGAAGCCTTCGACGGCGGCGACAATGTCCATGACTTCGGCAAGCCGCCCGGTGCCAATCTCACCGCAGGCGAGGTTGCCGGCGCCAGGCCCGACGCGCAGCACGCCGCGGCTCTCCAGCGTCAGCATGTTGGCCTGGGTGGCGGGGTGCTGCCACATCATCACGTTCATGGTCGGGCAGACCATCACTGCCTTGTCCGTCGCCAGCAGTGCGGTGGAGGCGAGGTCGTCGGCCAGTCCGTTCGCGATTTTCGCCAGCAGGTCGGCGCTGGCCGGGCAGACCACGACCAGGTCCGCTTCTCGGCTGAGCCGGATATGGCCCATTTCCGCCTCGTCGGTCAGGCTGAAAATATCCTGATAGACCTTGTTCTCGCTGAGGGCGGCAACCGAGAGCGGCGTCACGAACTGCGCCCCGCCCTTGGTCAGGACGCAGCGCACGTCCGCCCCACGCTCACGCAGGCGGCGGATCAGGTCAAGGCTGCGGTAGGCCGCGATGCCGCCCGCAATGATCAGCAGAATGCGTTTGTCAGCGAGGGACACGCCATCTCTCCATACATCGTGCTGGTCCAGGCTGGACCAGGACATACCGGTGGGCTCTTTGGGACCGGGCAACCCTACGATACGCCGCGTTACGGCCACTCAGGGTGAAACTGATGGGTTGGGCCGGCATCATCCATCCCATTCAATCCCGTCCTGAGTAGGCCTGGCCACAGGCCGGGGCGTATCGAAGAGCCGCGCATGTCCATCCGTCAGCCCGGCACCACGAACCCGGCCTGCAGCCCGGCCGGTGGGATCAGGCGCCGATCCGGCTTTGGGCCAGCCATCCGCCCATGGCGGCCTGGCTTTCCAGCCCGGCGATGGCTGCGACCATGCTATCCACCTTGTCGGCGCCGACGAGCGGTGTTGCCAGCGCGCGGAATTTCTTTTCCAGCTTGGCCTGTTGCTCGTTCAGGTCCCGCATCGGCTTGCCGATGTCGAATTCCTGCTTGATCACCTTGCCGTCTTTCTGCGTCACCTGCAATTCGGCATAGAACGAGGCGAAATCCGGATTGCCGCGGACCACCGCCTTCTTGCGCAGGTCGGCGACGCCTTCGACCTCGAACGTCTCGTCCTGGTAGAGCGCCAGTGATCCGTCGGCTTTGTCCAGCAAGCCCAGCGCGACGTTGTGCGCCAGCGAGAACTTAGCTTCCAGGCCGGTTTTCGGCTCGGCGATGTCGCACATGCCGATAGCGTTCTGCGGCACGCTGATCTCGATCTTCTCGATCAGCGCCGGGTCGAAGCCATCCTGCAGGCGCAGGCGCAGCGCGGCTTCCGTCGGCGCATGCACGCCATAGCAGGCCGGGTGGTATTTGAAGAGCGTGTCCTGGGTGTGGAACAGTTCGCCGATCCGCTCCAGCGCGCGGTCGATGTTCTTTTCGCCCTCTGCCATAGTGTCGCCGAAGCCGCGGTCGATATCCAGCGTGTTCTCACGCGCCGTAAACCCGCGCGCCGCCAGCGATGCCGCCAGCAGCCCGTTTGAGGCGGCCTTGCCCGCATGCAGCGGCTTGGACATGGTGCCGAAATTGCTCTTCAGGCCGGCTGCCTGAGTGGCGGCGATGCCCATGGCGCGGTTGGTCGCCTCCGCATCCAGGCCCAACAGGTTGGCGCAGGCAGCAGCCGCGCCGATGGAGCCGATGGTGGCGGTGCTGTGCCAGCCGCGGGCATAGTGGCCTTTGCTCATCATGCCGCCGATCCGGGCCAGCACCTCGACGCCGGCCACAAAGGCCGTGACGACGGCCTTGCCGTCCTTGCCATGCCGTTCTGCCAAAGCCAGCACCGCTGGCATGACCGCAACGGTCGGGTGGCCGGTAAAGATGCCCAGCACGTCGTCATAATCCAGCGCATGCGCCGTTGCGCCGTTATAGAGCGCGGCCTGGCTGGCGGAGGTTTTCTCGCCTTCGCCGATCAAAGTCGCATGCGGCGCGCCGCCTTCGTCCTCGATCTGCGCCAGCAGCATTTGCGCCAGCGGCTCGGACTTGCCGGCCAGCGTGACGCCGACCATGTCCATCAGGCAATGGCGGGCGACGGTGCGGGCCTCTGCGGGAATTTGGTCGAAGGTCAGGGATGAGGCGAATTCCGCCAAGACTTCGGTGACTTTCGGTTCGTTAACGCGCTGGTCGGACATGGCAGATTCCTCCGGATGGTATGCGGGGCGCATTGGTAGCGTAATTTGTGCTGCTGAGATGCGAAGGCGTCAAGCTTTTGGAGGCCGGACGGCACAGCATTCCTGCAATATTAGGCGTCATATCCCAAAGGTAATGCTTAGCGCAGTTTAATCAATTGTTGGCTAGGTGCGGGGCAGGTTCAGCACGGCGGACGCGGAAAAAGAAGAAGCTCTCGATTGGCTGGCAGCGGATCTGCCGGCTAGGCTTCGCGCAGCTGCGCCAAACGCAGTCCTTCTAAGAACCGGTCGCGCGGTTCGCCTCTCAGGATCGGAAAGTTGGTGGCGAGATAAGCGATGCTGAACATTGGCCGAACCCGAGAGATCAATGTGCGCACCTCTCGCGCTTCATCTTGGTTGTGGAGATGACCGAGTGCGGAGAGCACATAGGCTTGCACCCATCGAGGTAGGGGATAGGCCATCGCCCGGCGTCCCCACTCGACACAATCGCTGCCTCTGCCGCCCCATCGACCCATCGCACGGTCCCCAACGCGAGGTGGGCAAATGCCTCAACGGGGTCGAGCGCGATCGCAGCCTCGGCGTGACTGTATGTCAGGGCCAGATCGGCCTCTCCCATGCCTTCAACATAGCGCCAGTATTCGACAAAGGCTCGTCCCGCTCGGGCTAACGCGAAATCGGAATCAAGGGCAATCGCCTGATCGAAAAATTCGGCGATCCGGTCCAATTCTATAGCGGCGTTCCGGTCATAGAGATCGGCCCAGACAGCCCGTTGCGCTTCGTTGCCAATCAGCTGAGCAGAGACGCGCAGCCGGTCCCCCGATTTGCGCACGCTGCCCGAGAGCATGTAGCGCACGTTGAGTTCGCGCGCGCGACCTCGCTGGTTAATTCCTCGCTGCGAGAGGTAGACATCGTGCTGCTGCCTATAACCTCAAGCCATCGGATACGGCTGAGCATCATCACAAGGTCCTCGAGCATGCCCTCGGCTAGAAACGTTAGCTCGGTGTCACTCGACAGATTTCGGAATGGCATCACGGCGATCGATAAGAACCGGAACGAAGCCGATGCGGGTGCTTCGTCTCGCAGCGCGGCGACAAAGCGGAAGCCGCGTTTCGGCACAGTCACGATTACAGCCCGTCGGCACCCAACGTCGCCGGCTGTCCCTTGGTCAGTTCAAGTGAAGGGACATAAAGCTTGCGCAAAATCTTGGCTGCTACCGCATCATTTATCAATTCCATTGCCGTTGTCCGCGGGAACCAGCCAGACGGCTTCCTGCGGAGAATTCTTACCGCGGAAACAAGCAGGCCTCCTGCGTGGGCAATGGCGTCACTGGCCGCGGGGGACAACACAGTTGTGCAGCCCTCCGCTACCCAGGCAAGGACATAGCGGGAATGGCGGTCGCTGTTTTATCGGGTTACCTAGCGCGCCGGCGCCCGCCGATTGCCCATAGACCCGCGATTCCACCCAGCATCAGCGCTGCAGTTGCCGGCAGCGGGACAGGGTCTGGATCAGTGACACCTTCGGCAATAGCCGCAGCAATGCCATCGGCGAGTGCCTGCTGGGCAAACGCATTATCGACCAGCGGAATGTCATCGCTGCCGATCCCGAACGTGACTTTCAGGTCTAGCAGGTCGCCGGGCGCTATGGTCGCCAGCACGCTGGTCTGGAAACCGGTGATCGGGTCGAAGCTCAGCCGTAGTGTCGGGCCCGCGGCAAACGACCCCGGTGCAATGTCCGTTACGGTGTCGTTGAAAAACAGGCCAGTGGAGACGTTGAACCCACTCTCGATGGTGAAGAAGTCCACGGCGACATCCGCCGTCGCGCCGGGCGCACCGCCGAGGTCGGTGACGGTCGCTTCCACCGTCGCGTTAACCACTGGGTTGTCGGCGAAGGTGAGTTCCGGCGAGATGTCGGACGCGAGAATCATGGTCAATATCGCGTCTTCGGCCGAGGTATTGTGGAATGAAAGATGAAACGCCATCAGGGGATCGGGGTTAATCAATGCTCCCACAAATTCTGTCGATGTGGATGACAGAAGCGAGTCAGTATCTTCCGTGATGGTGCCGCCGAAGGCAAAGGTCGAAATGAAGCCCAGGAACAGAGCCAGGGGATCAAGGCCCGCGCTTTGAGTGATTGAGTTTTTGGCTGCACCGATAAAGGCCGCCGTTTGCGCGTCGGCTGTGCCGGCGAGAAAGTCATCGATCGCCTTGTTGATATCGGCGGCGGACGGCGGCGGCGATCCCGGCGGTATCAGGCTCGGGATGATCGCACTCAATTCCGCCTTTAGATCGATAGCGCCGAGCGTATCGATTGTCGCATGAGCCGTACCGACGCCAAAGAAGAGTGCCGCGGCGAGTGCCGCGCCCGGTACGAGTTTGGTTATCTTGCTCATTGTTTCCTCCTTCGCGCGCTTTGCGGTCTCGCGTTAATCACCTGCTACTAGCTAATGGGTACCTCAGTCTGGCGGGAAATTTTGGGACGCGACCCAAACAAAGGCAAGAGTTGTTCTGTTGCCGTTAGCGTCAAAAAAAAGAGGCTCCGCGCGATGGCGGAGCCTCTTCGGCGTCTCGAGGGAGGCGGCCCTCAGATCATCGGCATGCCGGCGTGCATGTTGCGGCTGTCGCCCAGCTTGGAGAAGCCGTTCGAGAGGCTGGGCATGCCGACTTCGGCGATGGCTTCCGGAGTCCACCCGCCTTCTTTGTGGACCATCCGCACGGGCATCATCGAGCCATAAAGCGTCAGTTCCGCCGCGCGTTGGTGGAACACCTGGCCGTTGACGTAGCTGGCGCCCTCGCTCGCCAGAAAGACGCAGAGCGGCGCGATGGCATCAGCGCGGGAGCGGGTCAGGCGCTCGTCGCGGGCGGCGGCGGCGGTTGGGTCCTTCGGCGTCGGCACGCTACGGGTCATCCGGGTGTCGGCTGAGGGCAGGATGGCGTTGGCGGTAATACCCTTCGACGCATTCTCCATCGCCACGATCTTGCACAGCGCGACAATACCCATCTTGGCAGCACCGTAGTTCGCCTGGCCGACGTTGCCGAGCACGCCGGAGGTGGAGCTAACCATGATCATCCGGCCGTATTCCTGGTCGCGGAACAGGTTGATCGCGGCGCGATTGACATTGTAATGGCCGGTCAGATGCACGTCGATCACGGCCTGCCAGTCTTCCGGGTCCATCTTGTGGAACATCCGGTCGCGCAGAATGCCGGCCGGGTTGAAGACGATGTCGAGCCGGCCGAATTCGTCGCGTGCCTGCTCGATCATGCCGAGGCAATCGCCATAGTTGGTTACGGAACCGAAATTGGCCGTCGCGTCGCCGCCGGCAGCCTTGATTTCATTAACGATCTGCTGCGCGGGGGTCGTATCGCCGCCCTCGCCGCCACCGCCGACGCCGGGGTCGTTCACCACGACTTTGGCGCCGTTCGCCGCCATCAATTTCGCTACTTCCGCGCCGACGCCGCGACCGGATCCGGTGCAAATGGCCACTCGACCGTCTAACATACCCATAGCTGGCGTATCCTCTGTAGTTTGATCAGAACAATTGTCCTGTGGAAATGCTAGGACGCATAGCCGAGCCTGTCCAGCCGGCGCGGCTTGGAGAGGTCGGTCGCCAAGTTGGGAAAGGGGGTTGCCGGTTGTCCCCTTTCCGACTTCGAACAACGTGGCTGAAGTGTTTGGCCTTGCCGGGATGCGCGTTTGTGTCGATCGCAGCAACGAATTCGGACACCAGCTTGTTCTTATGCGCTTTGCAGGCTTTGACGACGGCTGGAACCGACACAGGTTTCAAGCCCCGTGCGGCGTCTTCCATACGACGATGATGGCCGCTGAGGTATGCTACGACGTATGGCTTATGAACTGCCTTTGCGCCGAGCAGCTCTGTGCAAGTTGTCTTGGTCGGATCTTTGAAATCATGCTTCGCGGCGCCGACTTGCCATGCCTGCGTCTCATCCGTGGTCTTGTGAAATTTCGGATGCGCTGCATTTGCACAGGTCGATCCCAGTATGAATACGGTAAAAACCAAAATAGATACAGAGTGAACATTAACTATTCTGACTCCATGAGATGACCTATCGCGATGAAATTTTCTCGCATTTAGGGCGATTTCGGTTCGCGCTGCATCAGAGCGGTCTCTGCCGTTCACGCTGAGGTGGCGCTTGCAAAGCGCCCTTCCCGCCCGCTAAGCCCTCGAGGCCCGCTCCGCTCGCGCCTCAGGCTGAAGGGATATGAGATTGGGGCTACTTGAGCCGAAACTGCTCTAGCGGCCGAACCGGAAATGGGCCAGCCGTTGTTCAAGCCACAGCCTGTGGCTCCGGTACACCCTGACCCGCAGCCGCTTTCAACGCAGGTGGGTCGCGCAGGACATAGCCGCGGCCCCACACTGTTTCGATATAGTTTTTTCCGCCAGTGGCGATCCCCAGCTTCTTTCGCAGCTTACAGATAAACACGTCGATGATTTTCACCTCCGGCTCATCAATGCCGCCGTAGAGGTGGTTCAGAAACATTTCTTTTGTGAGAGTTGTGCCCTTGCGAACCGACAAAAGTTCGAGAATTTGATATTCTTTGCCGGTCAGATGTAGAGGATGGTCGTCCACTTCAGCTGTGCGCGAATCCAAGTGCACGGCCAATCGCCCGGTCCGGATAATCGATTCGGCATGACCTCTGGCCCGTCGGATAATCGCCTGCACCCGCGCAACCAATTCGCGACGGTCGAACGGCTTGGTCAGGTAGTCGTCAGCACCCAGCTCCAGGCCCAGCACGCGGTCGATCTCTTCGCCGTGG